>JBOHHM010000091.1:0-17268 GCA_050725495.1 Burkholderiaceae bacterium
TGGCGGAGAGACAGGGATTCGAACCCTGGATACGGTATAACCGTATACCGGATTTCGAGTCCGGCGCATTCGACCACTCTGCCATCTCTCCTGTGTCGAAGCCGTAATTCTAACAGGCTCGCAAGACCTCCAGGCCGCCCAGGTAGGAGCGCAGGACTTCGGGCACGGTGACCGAGCCGTCGGCGTTCTGGTAGTTCTAGTTCCGGCCGCTTCGCTTAACTTTCGCGGTGCGAAAGTGAGCCTCCACTGAAACCATCAACGCGACGGTGTCAGCACCGTGCTGCCGCCCATATAGGGCTGCAGCACAGACGGCACCTCTACGGCGCCGTCTGCGCGTTGATAGTTTTCCAATACCGCCACCAGCGTGCGGCCGACCGCCAGGCCGGAACCGTTGAGCGTGTGGACCAGCTCGTTCTTGCCCTGGGCGTTCTTGAAGCGGGCCTGCAGCCGGCGCGCCTGGAAGGCCTCGCAGTTGGAGACCGAGCTGATTTCGCGATAGGTGTTCTGCGCCGGCAACCAGACTTCGAGGTCGTAGGTCTTGGCCGCGCCAAAGCCCATGTCGCCGGTGCACAGCGCCACCACGCGGTAGGGCAGGCCCAGCTTTTGCAGGATGGCTTCGGCGTGGCCGGTCATCTCTTCGAGCGCCTCGTAGCTCTTGTCGGGGTGCACGATCTGCACCAGCTCGACCTTGTCGAACTGGTGCTGGCGGATCATGCCGCGCGTGTCGCGACCATACGAGCCGGCCTCCGAGCGAAAGCAAGGCGTGTGGGCCGTGAGCTTGATCGGCAGCTGGCCTTCGGCCACGATCTCGTCGCGCACGAAGTTGGTCAGCGGCACCTCGCTGGTCGGGATCAGGTAGAGCGCCGTGTGATCGGGCGCCGGCTCGCCTTCCTGGCCGCCCTTCTTCGCGGCAAACAGGTCGGCCTCGAACTTGGGCAGCTGGCCCGTACCGGTCAGCGAATCGGCATTGACCGCATAGGGCACATAGCACTCGGTGTAGCCATGCTCGAGCGTCTGCACGTCGAGCATGAACTGCGACAGCGCGCGGTGCAGGCGCGCGATCGGGCCTTTCATCACGGTGAAGCGCGAGCCCGACAGCTTGACGCCCAGGTCGAAGTCCAGGCCCAGTGGCGCGCCAATGTCTACATGGTCCTTGGCAGCGAAATCGGTCTTGCGTGGCGTGCCCCAGCGGCGCACTTCCACATTGGCGGTTTCGTCGTCGCCGACCGGCACGCTCGCGTGCGGCAGATTGGGCACGGCCAGCAACAGCGCGTGCAGCTCGGCCTGGATCGCGTCGAGCCGTGCGGCCGACGTTTCCAGCTCGGCCTTGATCGCGCCGACCTGGGCCATCACAGCCTCGGCCGATTCACCCTTGGCCTTGAGCTGGCCGATCTGCTTGCTCAGGCTGTTGCGCTGGGCCTGCAGCTCTTCGGTGCGGGTCTGCAGCGTCTTGCGCTCGGCCTCCAGCGCCTTGAAGGCGTCCACATTCAGAAAGGTCTGGGGCTTCTTGCGGGTTTCCAGGCGGGCGACGGCCGAGTCAAGGTCGCGTCGAAGGAGGGTGATGTCTAGCATAGGGCAATTTTAGTGGCGGCCCTCAAGCCAGCGTGGCAGGATCGAGATTGGCGCCGCAGAGGACCAAGCAGACTTTTTCGTCGCTGCGCGGCGCATAGCACCCGGTCTGCAGCGCGGCCAGCGGCAGGGCCGCGGCCGGCTCGACGGCCAGCTTCATCTCTTTCCACAGCCACAGCTGGGCCGCACGGATGGCCTCGTCGCTCAACAGCAGCGCGTCGTGGACATGGCGCTGGGTGATGTCCCAGGCGATATCGCCCAGGCGCTTGGCGCCCAGCGAATCGGCGGCGATGCCACTGACCGCCACCTCCACCTGGCGGCCGGCCGCGCGCGAGCTGTACAGCGTAGGGGCCAGCTCGGGCTCCAGCGCCACGACGCGGGCGCGCTGCTCGAACCAGGCGGCGATGCCCGCAATCAGGCCGCCGCCGCCGACGCTGACCAGCACGCTGTCGGGCAGCCCAGCCTGGGCTTCGATCTCCTGCGCCAGCGTGCCGGCGCCCGCCACGACTTCGGGCTGATCGTAGGCATGGGTCAGCAGCGCGCCGCTTTGCTGCTGGCGCGCCAGGCAGGCCTGCAGCGCTTCGGCATAGACCGCGCCCGTGACCACGACCTGCGCACCCAGTTCGCGCAGCTTGGCGCGCTTGGCTTCGGATGACACCGTGGGCACGAACACCTCGCAGTTCACGCCCAGGGCGCGGGCCGCCGCGGCCGTGGCGATGCCGGCGTTACCGCCGGAGGCGACGATCACGCCGCTGTCGGGAATGGGGTTGGCCAGCAGCCGATTGAGCATGCCGCGCGCCTTGAAGCTGCCGCCGACCTGCAGGTGCTCGAGCTTGAGCCAGACCTCGGCGCAGTTCACGCCGAGCGCCGCGCCGGGCAGCTTCATCACCGGAGTCTGACGAATAAAGTGGCCATAGCCCTCGTGGATGCGGCGGGAGGCGCTCTCAATTTCAGAGCGGTTCAATGCAGGTGCTCCTGCGGCTGGCCGCTGGCTTCGTCGAGCTTGAGGCCCTTGGGCAGCGGAAACTTCACGGTTTCCTCGATGCCTTCCATGCGCCGCACCGAGACCGCTCCCAGCGCGCGCACGCGCTCGATCACCTGCTGCACCAGCACCTCGGGGGCCGAGGCGCCGGCCGTCAGGCCCACGCGGGATTTGCCCTCCAGCCACGGTGGCTGCAGCTCGCTGGCGTCGTCGACCATGTAGGCCGGCGTGCCCATCTTGGCGGCCAGCTCGCGCAGGCGGTTGCTGTTGGAGCTGGTCGGGCTGCCGACCACGATCAGCACGTCGACCTGGGGGCTCAGCAGCTTGACCGCGTCCTGCCGGTTTTGCGTGGCGTAGCAGATGTCCTGCTGCTTGGGCCGGCGGATGCGCGGAAAGCGCGCCAGCACGGCGGCCGTGATCTCGGCGGCGTCGTCCACGCTCAGCGTGGTCTGCGTCACGACCGCGAGCTTGTCGGTCTGCGCGGGCTGCACCCGGGCCACATCGGCCACGTCTTCGACCAGGTGGATGCCGCCGGTGAGCTGGCCCATCGTGCCTTCGACCTCGGGATGGCCCTTGTGGCCGATCATGATGAATTCGTAGCCTTCCTTGGCGAGCTTGGCCACTTCGACATGGACCTTGGTCACCAGCGGGCAGGTCGCGTCGAAGATCTGGAAGCCGCGCTCGCGCGCCTCGGCCTGCACGGCCTTGCTGACACCATGGGCACTGAACACCAGGGTTGCGCCGGGCGGCACCTCGGCCAGGTCCTCGATGAAGACGGCGCCCTTGGCCTTGAGCGTGTTGACCACATAGGTGTTGTGCACGATCTCGTGCCGCACATAGATCGGCGCGCCGAACTTGTGCAGCGCGCGCTCCACGATCTCGATGGCGCGGTCCACGCCGGCGCAAAAGCCGCGCGGCTCGGCGAGGATGATCTCCTGGGGGGTGGCTGAAGTACTCACAGCACGCCAATCAAATGGACTTCAAAGGTCACGGGCTGGCCGGCCAGCGGGTGGTTGAAGTCAAACAGCACGGCGTCAGGCCCCAGCTGCTGCACGGCGCCGGCATAGCTGCCCAGACCATCGGGGGTCGGGAACTGCACGACATCGCCCACATGGTACTGCTCGTCGGGGTCGCCCATCTCGCGCAGCAGCTTGCGCGCCACCCACTGCAGCATGTCCGCGTTGCGCTCGCCGAAGGCCTGGCCCGCCGGGATCTCGAAGCTCGCGCGCGTGCCCTCGGCCAGGCCCAGCAGCCGCTGCTCGACCGCGGGCGACAGCTCGCCCGTGCCCAGCGACAAGGTGGCCGGCTTGTCGTCGAAGGTGTTGATGATGTCCCCCGCCGGCCCGGCCAGGCGGTAGTGCAGGGTCAGAAACGAGCCCGGCTCAACGAGGGGGGCATGGGAAACGTGAGGGGAGGCAGAAGGCATGAAAGTCCCGATAAACTGGGTCTATTTTAGGTTGGGCGTTGAGCGTTGAGTGTTCAGCATGGACATGCCCCCACAACGCCAGACCCTGACCCCCACGCTCAACGCTGAACACTCCACCTTCCCCCCATGTCCCCCAAAGACCTTCCCCCCGACGCCCGCCCGCGCGAGAAGCTGCTGGCCCGCGGCCCCGGTGCCCTGAGCGATGCCGAACTGCTGGCCCTGTTGTTGCGCACCGGCCTGGCGGGCAAAAGCGTGCTGCATCTGGCGCAGGAACTGGTCGACAGCTTTGGCGGCCTGGCCGGGCTGTTGCATGCGAGCGCCGATGACCTGAAACGTATCAAGGGACTGGGCCCGGCCAAGCGCGCCGAGCTGGTAGCGGTGCTGGAACTGGCCCGCCGCGCGCTGGCCGAGCAGCTGCAGCAGCGCGAGGTGTTCAGCGCGCCCGACGCGGTCAAGCATTACCTGCAGCTGCACCTGGCGGCCAAGGCGCACGAGGTGTTCGCCGTGCTGTTCCTGGACGTGCAGCACCGCCTGCTGGCCATGGAAGAGCTGTTTCGCGGCACGCTCGCGCAAACCAGCGTCTACCCGCGCGAAGTCGTGCTGCGCGCCCTGCACCACCGGGCCAGCGCCGTGGTGCTGGCGCACAACCACCCCAGCGGCACGGTCCAACCCTCGCGCGCCGACGAGGCGCTGACGCAGACGCTCAAAGCCGCGCTGGCGCTGGTGGACGTGCGGGTGCTCGACCATGTGATCGTCGGGGCCGGCGCTGCGCTGTCGATGGCCGAACGGGGGCTGCTGTGAAAGCGCATGGCAAGGCGCCGCCGCGCGTTGGCTCGCTGGCCGACCTCAAGCAGCTCAAGCAGCTCAAGCAGGAAATCGCCGCGCAGCAGGCCCGGCAGGCGGCCGAACTCGCCGCGCGGCAAGAGGCCGAGCGCCGCGCGCAGGCCGACAAGAACCTGTTCTCAAGGGCCGTGGGAGCCGTCCAGCCCTTGCCGGACAAGCGCAAGGCGCTATTGAATCAGGCGCAACCCGCACCCATCCCGGTGCAGCAGCAGCGCGACGAACAGGCCGTGCTGCGCGAGTCCCTCAGCGACGAATTCGATGTGAGCACCCTGCTCGATGTGGACGATGCCTTGAGTTTCCGCCGTCCCGGCATCGGCACGGACGTGACGCGCAAGCTGCGCCGCGGCGACTGGAGCATCCAGCGCGAGATCGACCTGCACGGCCTGCGCCGCGAGGAGGCGCGTGCGGCGCTGGCCCAGTTCATCCGCGAGGCGCACAAGCAGGGCATCCGCTGCCTGCGCGTGGTGCACGGCAAGGGGCTGGGCTCGCCAGGCAAGACGCCGGTGCTCAAGGGCATGGTGCAGGGCTGGCTGATCCAGAAGCAGGAGGTGCTGGCCTTTGTGCAGGCGCGGCCCGCCGAGGGCGGCGCGGGCGCGCTGGTGGTGCTGCTGAAGCCGGGCTGAGATCACCACAGGCCGGCTTAGGCGTCAAATTGGCCTGTAGCCCGTGCAGAATCTGCGCAACCCGCTATCTAATTTGTAGCAAATTCAGGTCTGCGTCGGAAAGTGGCGCCCGTCCATGGCGGCACGCCAGGCCTGGTCAAAGACCAAATCGCATTGCAACTCGGTCAGCCCACCCTCTTCCAGCGACAGCTCACCCGCGCTCTTGAAGCGTTCGTCGCAAAACGCCTCGGTCAGCCGCGCCAGTAGCGTTTGCTTGTAGCCCGTGTCATTGTTGCCCGCCAGGTGCGCGCCCTTGGTTTCCAGCAGCACCACGCGCGAGCTGTTGCCCTTCATCAGAAAGCCGAACACAAAGTCGGGGTAGACCTTGTGCCGCTTCCAGCCCTGCAGGCCGTACTGCGTCTTGGCCACGTTGCGGTGCCACCAGCGCAGCGCGGGCTGTTCGTCCAGGTAGCCGGCAAACACCGCCTCGAACTCATTGAGGTCCGGCGTTCGCAGGGCTGGCGCCAGTAGGCTCTTTTCAATATCGCTCAAGTCGTCCTGCCGCGTCAGCTTCTTCGGCTTGCTGGCCAGTTCCAGCGCCAGATCGTGCGGCAACTCATAGTCGGTGCGGTCGGCGCGCAGGCGGAACTCGATGCGGCCCTCAGCCACCAGTTGCTCAAACACGTCCTGCGCAAGCCGGTCACGCTCGCGCTCGATGTCCAGGCGCAGTTGCTCGATCAGCGTGGCACCGGACCCACCGACCACCCGTTCGTCCCACTGCCGCAGCAGCCGCTGCAAGACCTGGTCCACCCATTCCCACACCAGCCAGGCGTTGGGCGCCAAGTCCAGCAGCGCCCGCACGATGCGGGCCCGGTCCAGCGGCACGGTGGTGGCCTCCAGCGCCTCACGCACCGGGGCGAACTCATCGTCCAGCACCCGCAAATCCACCGCCACCCGCCCGCCGCCCGTGGCCCCGCCGCCGGGCTTCCACTGCGCGGCCAGCGCGTTCACGTCCAGCGCGTCCCAGGGCAGGCGCGCCAGCACATCGCTGTCGTACACCAGTTCCCGGCGCGGTACGCCCGGCTCCGCCCACGTCACCTTGGGCACAAAAATCCGCAGCTTGTCCAGCCCAGCTCGGCGCTTGAGCTGCACCGTGTGTGTCGAGGCCGCCTGCCCCGCATCGCCGTGCACCAGGAACGGCAGATCGCCCATCCCCTCGCCTTCCAGCGACTGCTTGATGGCCTTGACCACCTCGCCCGTGGTGGCCGCATGGCAAAACACGTAGCAGGCATCCAGCGCTGCGCGGCCGGTCTTGGCCACCTGCGGCAGCCGCAGGATGCGGCCCACCAGTTGCGTCATGGCGCGCTTGCCCTTGCTGGCGGCCAATGCGCACAGCACATAGGCAAACGGGCAGTCCCAGCCCTCTTGCAGCGCCTGCTTGGTGATGATGACGCGCACCTCGCTGGTCGGCGACAGCAGCTCTTCATCGCCAATCTCGTCCTTTTCGCTGGTCTTCTCGCGTATCTGCGCGTCGCTGAACCCAAGCTGCGCCAGAAACTCGCGCACGTCGCGGGCATGGATGTAGGCCGGGTCGGTCTGGTCCTTGCCCGTTCGCTCCACCTGCACCAGCAAGATCGGACGGATGTAGCGGCTGGTGTCGGCCTGCAGCGCCTCGCCCTCGCGCGCCAGGGCGTTGAGTTGCTCCACGCTGGCGCTCAGACAGCTTTGCCAATCAGTCCAATTGCGCACATCCACATGGATGGGCAGCTTGATCATCTCGGCCTCGTCCAGGTCGGTGCCGCGCACGTCCACCAGGATGTTCGAGCCACTCGTCTCCTCGCCCGCCTTCGGGTCCGCCACGCGCGGCGTGGCGGACAGCTCCAGCATGAAGCAGGGGTTGAAGCCGTCGATGGTCTTCAGCGCCGTTTCGGTATAGGCGTGGTGGCCTTCGTCGATCACCACCATCGGCCGCACCAGGCGCATCACGTTGCCCAGCGAGCTTTTGACGACGCTGCCTTTTTGCGCGCGGGCCTCGGCCGCGCTGGCCCAGGGGCTGCCGTAGGCGTCGAGGTTGGGCACTTCGCCCAGCAGCTTCCAGTGCGCCTCGATGTCGTCCTCGCGCGGGGTGAAGCCCAGCACACTGCCCCGGTCGCGGAAGAAGCGCAGCGTCTCCTTGCTTTGCCGCGAAGCGGAAGCCAGCATCAGCAACATCACGCACAAGTGGCTTTCCATGTCGAGCCGGGTCAGCGGCGAGTCTTTTTCAAGAATTTTCACACGGCCCGCGCCCGCCACATTGAGCATCTGGTGGTAGGGGTGGTCGCGGTTCTTCAGCGTCTTGAGCGTCTGGCGGTAAATGGCCTCATTGGGCACCACCCACAGCACCAGGCCGGCGTGCCGGTTCAGGTAGGCGTTGAACACCTTGCCCACGCTGGCCGCCGCCATCAGCGTCTTGCCGCCGCCGGTGGGCACCTTGAGGCAGATGTTGGGAATGGCGCGGTCCGCCCCGTCCCAGCGGCTGGAATGCGCCTGCTGCGCAAAGGCAGCCGGCAAGGCATCCGCCTTGCGCAAGGCGTCCCAGGTACGCTTGGGAAAGTCCGCGGCGCCGCGCAGCACGTCGGCCATGTCTTCCATGGCATTGTTGGTGCGCAGGGCCGCCAGCGCGTTGTCAGAGTCGGCCTTGCGCCGCGACAGCTCGGCCAGGTAACGGTCAAGCTGGCCCAGCGCCTCGGTCTGAAACTTCTTGAGCTGCGTCGTGCCCAGTTCGCGCGGCAGCGCCACCTCGCCGCGTCTCGGCTCCCAAAAAACCTTGCGGTCGCGTTCGACCTGCGCGCGAAACTCGGGGCTCAAGGTGGATTGCCAATGCGCCAGGTCCACGCCGTACAAAACGCGCAGATCATCCACGGCTGCCCACAAGCGGGAAAAGTCGGTGCCCTCCCAGTCCGGCGCGTCCACCATCAAATCGATATCCGAGGCATCTCTGTGATCGCCTCGTGCCCGCGACCCGTAAATCCATACCCGTTCAACCCCGGGGAAACGCTCAAAGCGACCCGCCAAGTCGCCTGCAACGCCCGGCGCAATGCCGAAGTGAGGTTCGTTCACCATTACGCCTTCCGAAGGCGCGCAAGCAAGCGCTCGAACTCGGGAATGGCATCGACCCGAACCATAGCGGCCAAGGCAATCGCCATCTGCTCGTCGTAAGCATGGCTCACCCCATTGCGCGCTTCACGCAACCGCTTCCAGAGATCCACATCGGTCAAGAATCCCACCTTGAATCCGGTGGCCAACGCCTCGAAGGCCACGCGCGGCGTTTCGTCATCGCCCCGGTCACGCAACACGGCTCGAACCGATTGCCAAGCCATCTCGAAGGTATAGACAAAGCGCAGCAGCAACGAATCGCGGACCACCCGCTCTTCATTCTGAGCCGCGGTTTCCTTCAGCGTCATCAATGCGCTGGCGAACTTGTCAAGCTGAAGTTGGGTCTGGTCACTGTGCGGCATCAGGAACTCCTGTAAAGCGCAAACGGCAGCGGCGCGTAAGTCATGCCGTGCTCCAACAACTGCTTGTTGCTCATGTACTTCGCCGGGGCAAACACCAGATGCTTCCTGAGCTGTCCGGCTCGTGCATCGCGCGAGCGACCCCACTCGGCAAATGCCTTGGCGCGGCTCAGCGTCAGCGCCGCTTCGGGCGACTTGAGGAAGGCCAGCTTGGGCTCGTACACCAGCCACACATGCGCGTCTTTCGCCTCACCCAGGTAGAACTGCGGCACGCCCTTCGGGGGCGGCGGCAGCGTGCCGCCCGTGGCGGTGTGGAACAGCCAAGCGCCCAGCGCGTCGAAGGCGGGCAGGTTTTCGCCCGACAGCAGCTTCTCAATATCCAGCGGCTCACCCAGCGTGCAGTAGGTGAACTCGCCGCCCAGGCCTTCGGCCATCTCAGAGACACGCTTTTCGCCCTCCACGCGCAACACACCGTCTTTGAGTTCGACGTTGATCTTGTCAAACCTCTTCTTGCTCCCTCTCCCACTGGGAGAGGGTTGGGGTGAGGGCTCCCCGAGCCCCATCTGCGCTGACTCCTCGGCAAACCCCTCTTTGGCCTTGATCGCCTCCACCTTGGCCAGCCACTGGTCGGCTTTTTTGAACTGGGTGAAGTTGATCTTTTCTTCGAGCAAGGCTTCGCGCTGCGTGCCCACCCAGGCATAGCCGCCGATGGCGCGGCGCACGCGCTCAGCGGTCAGGCGGTCGGCATAGTCTTCACCTTCCACCAGAATGAACTTGCGCCGCCCGCCGTCGCGGGCGTTGGCCTTGAGTACGGCGTGGGCGGTGGTGCCGCTGCCGGCGAAGCTGTCGAGGACGAGCGAGTCGGGTTCGCTGGCCAGCTCCAACACACGTTCGATCAGCGCAACGGGCTTGGGCGTGATGGTGCTTTCCTCGTCCTTGAGAACGCCCATTTCGAGCAGCGTCTTCTTCGCATCCTGCGTGTGGCCTACTTCATCGTAGAACCATAGGGTTTGAGGAGTACGGCCTTGTTTGACCTCAGAGAGAAAGCGTTTAACAGCAGGGATGTTGTTTTGATCTTCTCCCCACCAAACGCGCTTGTCCGCATGAAGCTCCCAAAGTTTCTTTTCGCTGATTGCCCAATACCGTCCAGTCGGCGGACCTTCCAAGCTACGGCCACCAGGGCAATCAATGGCGTAGGTACCTTCGCTGTAGTAATTTCGTGCAGACAAGTCAGCGGGCTTCCACGGCCCACGCGAGTCATTGTCCGGGTTGCTATAACGTGCCTCCATGGCCTCTGTACGCTCCAGCAAGTTCGGACGCCACTGCGCCTTGTCTTTGGCCACCACCAACACATAGTCATGGTCTTCGCTGAAAAACTGTGCGCTATTCTTAGGCGAATAATTCTTCTGCCAAATACAGGTCGCCACGAAGTTTTCGGCCCCAAAAATCTCATCCAACATGTCACGTGCGTGATGCACCTCGTTGTCATCCAGCGTGATCCAGATCGAGCCCTTCTCGCTTAACAACTCGCGCAGCAGCACCAGCCGCGGCCACATCATGCACAGCCACTTGTCGTGGCGCAGCATGTCCTCGCCGTCCACCGGGTTGGTGCTCAGCCACTCTTTCATGATGGGGCTGTTGACGTTATCGTTGTAGCACCAGCCTTCGTTGCCGGTGTTGTAGGGCGGATCGATGAAAACCAGGTCCACCTGCCCCGCATAGCGCGGCAGCAGGCCCTTCAGCGCATGGAGGTTATCGCCGTGGATGACCAGGTTGCTCGCCAGATCGCCCGGGCCGATGCCCTTCGCCTTGTCCACCACCAGCGGTCGGTAAGGCACCGTGAGGTGGTGGTTGTAGACGTACTCTTTTCCCTTGAAGACGATTTCGGGCATGGGCGATCATTCACTCTCTATGGAGAGTACGATTTTGACACGCACCCCCAATAGAAATCAGCCGTTGAGGTTGCGCATCCAGTCGGCCGTCTGGAAAAAGCTCTCGCGCAGCCGCGCGCGCAGGGCTTGATCGACCCCGGTCTCGGCCATGGCCTGGTCCATGCAGGCGAGCCACTGGTCACGCTCCTTGATGCCGATGGAAAACGGCATGTGGCGCAGGCGCAGGCGCGGGTGGCCGAAGCGGTCGGTGTAGTGCTGGGGGCCGCCGAGCCAGCCGCAGAGAAACCAGAACAGGCGCTGGCGCGCCTGGCTCAGGTCGCTGCCGTGGACCGCGCGCAGATCGGCGTAGCCGGGCTCGAGCTCCATCAGGTCATAGAAGCGCTCGGTCAGCGCCCGCACGCGCGCCTCGCCGCCTATCCATTCGAACGGCGTGGCAAAAGGGGGGTTTTCCTGAATCTTCATGATCAAACTCGATTCTAGCCCTCGTCAGTTGGGCGCAATTCGCTATCAAATAAATAGCAACTACTCGGCGGCCCGGCGCAGCGTTTCGACCACCGGGCGGCGCAGCACCTCGCGCAAACCCCACCAGCCCGCGGCGAGCGCCAGCAAGGCGCCGGCGAGCGCCCCGGCCAGCGGCACCAGCGGCGAGGCGGTCCACGCAAACTCGAACACATACTTGGCCAGGGCCCAGCCCACGCCGCTGGCCACGAGGCTGGCCAGCAATCCGGCCAGCAGGCCCACCCCGGCCAACTCGGCGCGCTGCACCTGACGCAGCAGGCGGCCGCTGGCGCCGACCGCGCGCATGATGGCGAACTCCTTGGCCCGCTCCTCGCGCGTGGCGGAAACCGCGGCGAACAGCACGACCAGGCCCGCAGCGAGCGTGAAGCCAAACAGGAATTCGACCGCGCGTATCACCTGGTCGAGCACGCGCTGCACCTGGCTCAGCGTGCTGGTCATGTCCACATTGGTGATGTTGGGAAAGCGGCGCACCAGCTGGTTGTCAAAGCCCCGGGTCTCGGGCGCGCGGAACGCACTCATGTAGGTCGTGGGCACGTCGGCGAGCTGGCTGACCGGGTAGATCACGAAGAAATTGGCCCGCATCGAGCTCCAGTCGACCTTGCGCAGCGAGGTGATCTTCGCGTCGGTTTGCACGCCGGCAATATCGAAGCGCAGCAGATCGCCCAGATGCAGGTTCAAGGTTTTCGCGATGCCCTCCTCGACGCTGACCGCACCGGCCTCCTCGGCCGTCCAGTGCCCGCCCACGAGCTCGTTGTGGGGCGGCTGAACCGCGCTGTGCGAGAGGTTGAACTCGCGGTCCACCAGGCGCTTGGCGCGGTCTTCCGTGTAGTCGTCGGGCGTAACGGTCTTGCCGTTGACGGCCACCAGCCGCCCGCGAATCATCGGGTACCAGTCGAACTTGCGCACGCCGGCCTCGCGCAGGGCCCGCTGGAACGCCTCGCTTTGCTCGGGCATGACATTGATCACAAAACGGTTGGGCCCATCGGGCGGCGAGGCGCGGCGCCAGCTGCTGATCAGGTCGGTGCGCAGCAGCACCAGCAGGATCAGCGCCAGCAGGCCGACCGCCAGCGCGCTGACCTGCACCACGGTGTAGGCCGGTCGCGCCGAGATCTGGCGCGTGGCCAGCACCAGCCAGCGCGGCGCCATGGCCTCGTTCACGCTGGGGCGCAACAGCTTCACAGCGCACCAGCTCAGGCCTGCGAACACCGCGACCGCCCCCGCGAAACCGCCGACCGCGATCAGCCCCAGCTTGAGATCGCTGCTGAGCGCCAGCAGCAGGGCCGCAAAGCCCGCCACGCCCAGGCCCAGCACCGCCAGCGAAGCGGGCTTGAGGTTGCCGACATCGCGCCGGATCACGCGCAGCGGCGGCACCTGGGCCAGCTGCAGCACCGGCGGCAGGCCAAACGCGAACAGCAGGGTCAGCCCCATGCCCAGGCCGAAGGCTGCGGGCCAGGCCCCCGCAGTGGGCAGCGCCGCCTCCAGCAGCCCGGCCAGCAGCAGCACGAACACATGGTGCAGCGTGTAGCCCAGGGCCACGCCCAGCGCGCTCGCAAACAGGCCGATCAGCGCGAACTCCAGCGCATAGCTCAGCGCGATCGTGCGCTGGCTTTGGCCCAGCACGCGCAGCATGGCGCAGTCGTCCAGGTGACTGGCCGCAAAGCCGCGCGCCGCCAGGGCCACAGCCACGGCGCTCAGCAGGGCCGCCAGCAACGCGACGAGGTTGAGGAACTTCTCGGCGCGGTCCAGGGTTTGGCGCATCTCGGGGCGGCCGCTTTCGAGCGACTCCACGCGCACGCCGCGGACCTCGGGCCTCCTGGCCTGCTCGCTCGCCCATTCGACATAGCTGCGGACCTGGCGGTCCTCTCCGGCCACGGCCAAGCGGTAGGTGATGCGGCTGGCCGGCAGAACCAGCTCGGTCGCGCCCAGATCGGCCTGGTTGAGCAGCACGCGCGGCGCGAAGCTCGCAAAACCCGCGCCGCGATCGGGCTCGATCACGATGATGCGGCCAATGCGCAGCCGCGCAGCACCCAGCAGCAAGGGCTCGCCAACCCGCAAGTTCAGGGCGTCGAGCAGGGGCGCATCGACCCAGACCTCGCCCGGCGCGGGAATCTCGCGCGTGCCCTGGCCCGCCTCGCCGGGCCGGGCTGCCACCGTGAGGCTGCCGCGCAAAGGGTAGCCGGCGGCCACGGCCTTGAGCGCCACCAGGCGGCTGGCGCCGCCCTGCGCGTCACTGGCGCGGCCCATGGTCGGGAAGCCCTGCGTGAGCGTGCTGGCCAGGCCCAGCGCGCGAGCCTGGTCGACGAAGGCCTGGGGCGTCGGGTTGTCGCTGGAGATGACGGCGTCTCCGCCCAGCAACTGGCGCGCGTCGCGCTCCAGCCCGCCCTTGAGCCGGTCGGCGAAGAAGCCCACGGCCGTCAACGCGGCCACGGCCAGCGTGACCGCCACGATCAGCAAACGCAGTTCGCCCGCGCGCAAATCGCGCCACAGCGTGCGCCATCCGAGGTGAACCGCCGAGGGCCAGAACGAGGTCTTCATGACCCTACCTTAGCGCAATTCGAGTGAGCCCTGGCCCCTCGCGGAGATCAGGCCAGGGCGCGCGGCCTGGTGCCCGCCAGTTCGGGCTGCAGCAGCAGCCGCTGCGGCGCGCTGTAGCAAAGAAAATGCCTGTGGGTCGCGCGCCCGATGGCGCACAGGCCCAGGCGCTGCGCGATCTCATGGCCCATCTGCGTGATGCCGCTGCGCGAGATCACGATGGGCACGCCCATCTGGGCCGACTTGATGACCATCTCGCTGGTCAAGCGGCCCGTCGTGTAGAACACCTTGTCGGCGATGGCCATGGCAGCTTGGTCCTGCAGCCACATCCAGCCGGCGATGGTGTCAATCGCGTTGTGCCGGCCCACGTCTTCAACAAAGATCAGCATCTGCTCGCCGCGAAACAGCGCGCAGCCGTGAACCGAGCCGGCCGACTTGTAGGTGCTGTCCTGCAGGCGGATGGTGTTGACGATGGCGTAGAGCTGGGCCTGCGTCAACGTCGCCTCGGGCAGCGAAATGCTGTCGAGCTCGTCCATCAGGCCGCCAAACACGCTGCCCTGGCCGCAGCCGGTCGTGACCACGCGCTGCGCCGTGCGTTCCTCGATGCGCGCGATGCCCGAACGGGTGGCAACGGCCGCCGCGCCCACCTCCCAGTCCACCGTGATCGACGCCACCTCGCCCGGCGAGCGCACCAGCCGCTGGTTGCGCAGATAGCCGAGCACCAGCAGCTCGGGATACGCGCCCAGCGTCATCAGGGTCACGAGCTCGCGCTTGTCCACATAGACGGTCAGCGCGCGCTCGGCCGGAATCGCAATGCGGTCGCGCTCGCCATACTCGTTGACCACCTCGATCTCGCGGGTCAGCGGGGCACGGGCCTGGCTCAGGTGCGGGACCATGGCGACGCTCTCACGATTGGGCGGCCGCGATCCGCACGGCGCAGTATTTGAACTCGGGAATTTTCCCGAACGGGTCGAGCGCAGGGTTGGTCAGCAGATTGGCGGCGGCCTCGCGGTAGGCAAAAGGCATGAACACCGTGGCGTCGGGCGTGCCGTCATCGCGGCGCAGATGGACCTGGAGTTCACCGCGGCGCGACTGCAGCGTGATGACCTCGCCGGCCTGCAGCCCCAGGCGCTTGAGCTCGCGAGCGTTCAGCGAGGCCGTGGCCATGGGCTCGAGCGCGTCGAGCACGGCCGAGCGCCGCGTCATGCTGCCGGTGTGCCAGTGTTCGAGCACTCGCCCGGTGATCAGCACCAGCGGGTACTCGGCATCGGGCTGCTCGTTGGCCGCGATGATGCTGGCCGGCACCAGCTGGACCCGGCCATCGGCCGTCGGAAAGCTGTCGGTGAACACGATAGCCTGGCCCGGATCGTCCTCGCTGAGGCAGGGGTAGGTCACGCTGCCCTCGCGCTGCAGGCGCTGCCAGCTGATGCCCGCAATCGCCGTGCTCATCGCCTGGCGCATTTCCTCGTAGACCGCGGCCACGCCGCATTCATCGCCTGGGTAGTGCCATTTCAAACCCATGCGTTCAGCGATCTGCTGGATGATCCACAAATCAGGCCGGGCCTGGCCCGGGGCATCGATCGCCTTGCGGCCCAGCTGCACCATGCGGTCGGTGTTGGTGACGGTGCCGGTTTTCTCGGGCCAGGCGGTGGCCGGCAGCACCACATCGGCCATCCAGGCCGTCTCGGTCATGAAGATGTCCTGCACGACCAGATGCTCGAGGCTCGTCAGCGCCTGGCGCGCATGGTTCAGATCGGGGTCGCTCATGGCCGGGTTCTCGCCCATGATGTACATGCCGCGCACCTTGTGCGGATCGGTCTCGGGCGCCAGGGCCTTGTCCATGATTTCGACCACGGTGTAGCCGGGCTGGTCGTCCAGCTTGATACCCCAGAAGTGTTCGAACCAGGCATGGGCCTGCTTGTCGCTCACGCGCTGGTAGTTCGGGAACATCATCGGGATCAGGCCGGCATCGCTCGCGCCCTGCACGTTGTTCTGGCCGCGCAGCGGGTGCAGGCCGCTGCCGGGCTTGCCGATCTGGCCCGCCACGGTGCACAGCGCAATGAGGCAGCGCGCATTGTCGGTGCCATGCACATGCTGGCTGATGCCCATGCCCCAGAGGATCATCGCGGCCTTGGCGGTCGCGAACGCGCGCGCCACTTCGCGAATCGTCGCGGCTGGAACGCCGCAGACGCTCTCCATCGCCTCGGGGCTGAAGGCGCGCATGCTGTCGCGCAGGGCCTCGAAGTTGTCGACGCGCCGGGCCACGAAGTCCTGCGCGACCAGGCCTTCGGCAATGATGGTGTGGATCAGGGCGTTGAGTAGGGCCACATCGCTGTCGGGCTTGAACTGCAGGATGCGCCAGGCATGCTTGCCCAGCTCGGTGATGCGCGGGTCGGCCAGCACGATCTTGGTGCCGCGCTGGCTCGCGTTCTTCATCCAGGTCGCGGCCACCGGGTGGTTGGCCGTCGGGTTGGAGCCGATCACGAGAATCAGCTCGGCCTGCTCCACATCGCTGACCGGGTTGCTGACGGCGGCCGAGCCCACGCCTTCGAGCAGGGCGGCCACGCTGGAGGCATGGCACAGGCGGGTGCAGTGGTCGACGTTGTTGCTGCCAAAGCCGGTGCGTACCAGTTTCTGGAACAAATAGGCTTCCTCGTTCGTGCCCTTGGCCGAACCGAAGCCGGCCAGGGCCTTCTTGCCATGGGTGTCGCGCAGCCGCGCGAGCCCGCCGGCCGCGAACTCCAGCGCCTCGTCCCAGGAGGCTTCGCGAAACACCTGGGCCCAGTCGGCCGGGTCGCGCAGCACATTGGCGTCCTTGGGCACGCCGATTCTGCGAATCAGCGGCGTCGTCAGCCGGTGCGGATGGTGCGCATAGTCGAAGCCGAAACGCCCCTTGACGCACAAACGGCTGTGGTTGGCCGGGCCGTCGCGGCCGTCCACACCGACAATGCGCTGGTCCCTGACCTTGTATGTCACCAGACAACCGACGCCGCAGAACGGGCAGACCGAGTCGACCTGTTTGTCGACGGCCTGCGAGCCGATCAGCGTTTTGGGGCTGAGCGCGCCGGTCGGGCAGGCCTGCACGCATTCGCCGCAGGCCACGCAAGTGCTCTCGCCCATCGCGTCGTCGAGGTCGAACACGACCTTGCTGTGCTGGCCGCGCAGCGCGTAGCCGATCACACCGTTGACCTGCTCCTCGCGGCAGGCGCGCACGCAGCGCGTGCACTGGATGCAAGCGTCCAGATTCACCGCCATCGCCGGGTGGGAGAGGTCAGGCGCCGGCTGCTCGCGGCGCAGGGCCTTGAGTTCGGGGCGCACCGTCACGCCCAGGCGCGCCGCCCAGTCGCTGAGCTCGCCATGCTGGCCCACGCCCTCACCCCTGCCCTCTCCCCTGCCCTCTCCCAGAGGG
>JBOHHM010000092.1:0-12162 GCA_050725495.1 Burkholderiaceae bacterium
ACCTGATCGAGTCCGACGTGGACAAGGCCGCCGGCGCGCTGCTGCGCCTGGCCGAGCGCCATGCGGCCACGCCCATGCTGGCGCGCACGCTGATGCAGCCGGCCTCGGTGACCAGCTTCGGCCTCAAATGCGCCGGCTGGGCCGCACCGCTGGTGCGCAGCCTGCAGCGCCTGCGCGGAACGACCCGCGACGCCCTGAAAGTGCAGCTTGGCGGCGCGGTGGGCACGCTGGCCCAAATGAAGGACAGGGGGTCGGAGGTGATCCGCCTGATGGCGCAGGAACTGAAGCTGGGCGAGCCGCTCGCCACCTGGCACACCCAGCGCGACGAATGGGTGGCGCTGGGCTGCGAGCTGGGCCTGCTGGTGGGCGGCCTGGGCAAGATCGCCAAGGACATTGCGCTGCTGGGCCAGTACGAAGTGGGCGAGGTGGCTGAGCCCGCCGAGCCGGGCCGGGGCGGATCGTCTGCCATGCCGCACAAGCGCAACCCCGTGGCGTCGATGGTGGCGCTGGCCGCTGCCCTGCGAGCGCCGCAGCGCGTGGCCACCCTGCTGGCCGCGATGCCGCAGGAGCATGAGCGTGCCTTGGGCGCCTGGCAGGCCGAGCTGGCCGAGTGGCCGCAGCTGCTGATGTCGGCGCATGGCAGCGCGCGTTCCATGGCCTTGGCCTTGCAGGGCCTGCAGGTCGATGCGAAGCGCATGCGTGCGAACCTCGACGCGCTGTATGCCGTGCTGCCCAAGGACGCGGCCGACGAGTGGTTCAACCCCGAACTGGCGCAGCATGCGCAGCAACTGACCCTGACGCAGGTGGCAGCGTTGCGCGAACTGAAAGAGAAAGCGTGAGGAAACCGCGATGAACGATGCGAAAACCGATTACGACAAGGGCATGGTCAACCGCCGCCGCGTGCTGGGCGACACCTGGGTCGACAAGGCCCAGGCCAACACCAATGAGTTCAATGCCGAGTTCCAGAACCTCATCACGCGCTATGCGTGGAACGAGATCTGGGGCCGCGAGGCCTTGGGCGACAAAACGCGGCGGCTGATGGTCCTGTCCATGCTGCTGGGCGTCAAGAGCTACGAGGAGTTCGCGATGCATGTGCGCGCCGCGCTCGACGGCCCGCCCGAGTCGCGCCTGACCCCCGACGACATCAAGGAGGTCGTCATGATGTCGGCCATTTACTGCGGTGTGCCCACGGCCAACCACGCGTTCGGCGTGGCGGCCGGCATCTTGCGCGAACAGGGCTTGCTGCCGCCCAAGGCCTGAGGCCGCGCGCCATGCCCAGCTGCCGCTACTCGGACACCGTTCCGAGCGAGTGAGGTGCAGCCCTGTTTGACGTCGACCGATAGGCCAGCCTGCCGTTGGGCGGCGAGACCTGAGAACCGTTGCCAAACGCTGACTCTTCACGACTTTCAGCATGACATGGAGCCACCGTATGACATCCCCATGGGAGCAAGCAACATGAAGACTTTGAACATTGCCGTCGCGGGTGCCGGCCTGATCGGTCGCCGCCATGTGGAGCTGCTACAGGCCTCGGCGCGCACCCGGCTCAATGCCGTGGTGGACCCCAGCGATGCAGCGAAGGAATTTGCAGCGCGGCATCAGGTGCCGCACTTTGACAGCCTGCAAGCCTTGTTCGCGGCGCAACAGCCCGATGGCGTGATCCTGGCCACGCCCAACCAGCTGCATGTGAGCGGTGCGCTGGCTTGCGCTGCGAACGCCGTGCCCGCCTTGATCGAAAAGCCCGTGGCCGATTCGCTGCACGAGGGCCAGCGACTGGTACAGGCGCTCGCAACGGTGGGCGTGCCGATGCTGGTGGGGCACCACCGCCGCCACAGCGCCGTCCTGCGGGCCGCCCGCGAGGTGATTCAGAGCGGCCGGCTCGGGCGGCTGGTCAGCGTGATGGGCAGCGCCCAGTTCTACAAGCCCGACGCCTATTTCGAGGGCGGTCCCTGGCGCAAGGAAAAGGGCGGCGGCCCGGTGCTGATCAACCTGATTCACGAGGTGGACAACCTGCGCGTGCTCTGCGGCGACGTGGTGGCGGTGCAGGCCATGGCCTCCAATGCCATGCGCGGCTTCGCGGTCGAAGATACGGTGGTGGTCAACCTGCGATTTGCCAGCGGGGCGCTGGGCTCGTTCACCCTGTCGGACACGGCGGCCAGCCCGCGCAGCTGGGAGCAGACCTCGGGCGAGAACGCCGACTACCCGCGCCACGACACCGAGGACTGCTATTTTGTGGCCGGCACCCAGGGTTCGCTGGCCGTGCCCACGCTGCGCAGCTGGACCTATGCGGGCGAAAAAAGCTGGTGGCAACCGTTCGAGTTTTCGACGCAGGCGCTGCCGCAGGTCGATCCGCTGGCGGCCCAGCTCGAGCACTTCTGCGATGTGATCGAACGCCGGGCCGAGCCCTTGGTGACACCTGCCGAGGCTCTGGAAAGCCTGCGCGTCGTGGAGGCGGTGCGGCGCGCCATGGCCAGCGGCGCTCTGGTGGCCCTCAGCGAGGTGAGCTGAAGCGCCGGCTTCGGCCTGAAACGCGCTTTCTGAAGGCACAATCCATGCACCTGATTCAACCGATACCCGAGGAACGGGAATGCCGAAATTGAATTTCATCAAGCAGGGCCAGGGCCCGGTGGTCGTGCTCAGCCATGCGCTGGGCTGCGACATCAGCATGTGGGACGGCGTGGCCGCCGCGCTGCAGGCACGCTACACCGTGCTGCGCTACGACCACCGCGGGCATGGCCAATCCGAGGTGGTGCCGGGGCCGTACACCATGGACCTGCTGGCCGATGATGCTGCTGCGCTGATCCAGGCCCAGGTGGCTGGCCCTGTGCATTTTGTCGGGCTCTCGCTGGGCGGCATGACAGCGCAAGCACTGGCGGCGCGCTACCCGCAGCTCGTGAGCAGCATCGTGATTGCCAATTCGGCCAGCTACTACGACGATGACGCCCAAGCCATGTGGCGGGCCCGCGTGCAGACCGTGCTGGGGCAGGGCATGGCTGCGATTGCCGACGGCGCCCTGCAACGCTGGTTCACGCCCGAATTCCGTGCCGATGTCGCCGGCGGTGGGGCTGCCCGGGTGGCGGCGCTGCGCGAGCGCCTCGAGGCGGTGGATGCCAAGGCTTATGCAGCCAGCTGCGAGGCAGTGGCCGGCATTGACTTCCGGGCCAGCAACCCCCGGCTGACCTGCCCCGCGCTGGTCATTGCCGGCACGCGCGACGAAGCCACGCCCGTGGCGATGTCGCAGGCGATGGCACAGGCCATTCCCGGGGCCCGGCTGCACACGCTCGATGCCGCGCACCTGAGCGCGGTCGAGCAGCCCATGGCATTTGCCAGCCTTGTCACCGAGTTTCTGGAATCCCTATGAAAACCGTCCTCATTCTGAACGGCCCCAACCTGAACCTGCTGGGCACGCGCGAACCGGCCGTCTACGGCTCGGCCACGCTGGCCGATGTCGAAAAGCTCAGTGCCGAGGCCTGTGCCGCTCACGGCTTTCAGCTCGACTTCCGCCAGAGCAATCACGAAGGCGTGCTGGTCGACTGGATTCACGAGGCCGGGCGGGCGCAGGCGGCGGGCACGCTGGCCGGCGTGATCCTCAATGCCGGTGCCTACACCCACACCAGCATCGCGCTGCACGATGCGATCAAGGGCACGGGCATCACGCTGATCGAGCTGCACATCAGCAATGTGCATGCGCGCGAGGAATTTCGCCACCACTCCTATATCTCGCCGGCGGCCAAGGCCGTCATGGCAGGCTTTGGCGTGAAGGGCTATGCGCTGGCGGTTGCCGCGCTGGCGGCCATCTGAACCCGCGCCACCGGCAACGAGGCGGGTTGAAAAATCCGGCCGAAGGCCAGATGGCCGGGATGGCTACTTGCGCACGTAGCGCACGACCATTTCGATGATGCTGTCGCGTCGTGCGCTGATGGCACGGGGGGTGTCGAGGTCGCGCTTGAAAATCAGGGCGAAGGTGTGCCGGTTCGATACGTTGAAGAAACTCAGGGCCGAGATCGACATGTGGAGGTCGACCGGGTCGATGTTGGCTCGGAATACGCCGTCGGCCAGCCCCCGCTCGTAGACCTGGCGCACCGCGTCGATGGCCGGGACGTTCAAGGATTGAATGGTCTTGCTCTGCGCCAGGAACTCGCCACGGTGGATGTTCTCGGTCATCACCAGGCGGATGAAGTCGGGGTTGTCCAACTGGTAGTCGAAGGTGAAGCCGACCAGCTTGCGCAAGGCATCCTCGGGCGCCAGGTCTTCGAGATGCAGTTCGGTCTCGATGCTGCGGATGCGCCGGTAGGCTGCCTCGAGGACCGCGATGTACAAGCCCTCCTTGCTGCCGAAGTAGTAGTAGATCATGCGCTTGCTGGTGCGCGTGGCCGCGGCGATCTCGTCGATGCGCGCGCCACTCAAGCCCTTGTTCGAGAACTCGGCGGTCGCGACTTCGAGAATCCCGGCCATCGTCCGCTCGGGGTCGTTGGTGCGGCCCGGCGCTGCGGCCGCCCTCTTTTTGGGCGCCAGGCGTCGCGCAGAATGTACTGGTTCGTTCATCTCCAAAGTATAGAGGGATGGATGAGCACCGCGGAGCCTGAGGATAGGCGCCATGCATCAAGTCGGCTGCTTCATGAGCGGGGCGTTTTGCAGGGGACCGCACCATCCGACAGTCGTGCTTGTCGACCCGGTGTGGGTCGCTCAATAACTCAACCTCGCCACCGAGCGAAGCAGCTCGGGCGTGGTGGTGGGAAAGCCGAAGAATTCGAGGTAGGCCGGAATCTGCTCGAACAGCATGTCCGATCCGAGCTGCACGGCGCAGCCGCGCGCCTGGGCGGCTCGCAGGAAGGCGGTCATTTCCTGCTTCATCACCACTTCGCCGACGAAGGTCGATGGGGCGATGCGCGAGACATCCAGGGGCAGCGGATCACCTTCGTTCATGCCCATCGGAGTGGCGTTGACCACCAGGTCGCAGCCGGCCGGGTCGTTGGAGCCCGTGCGGACCTCCAGCTGCGGGTAATGCTTGAGCAGGCGGGCCCCCAGGGCCTGGGCCGAGGCCGCGGTGACGTCGTACAGGCTGATGGCGGCAATGCCCGCGGCCGCCAGCGACGCGGCAATCGCCGAGCCCACGCCGCCGCTGCCCACCACCAGCACGCGCTTGCCGGCCAAGTCCAGGCCCTTGCGCCGCACGCCGCGCACGAAGCCTTCGCCGTCGAACATGTCGCCCTGCAGGCGGCCGTCCGCGCTGCGGCGCACGGCGTTGCAGGAGCCGGCGATCTCCACCGTGGGCGTGAGTTCGTCGAGCAGGCCGACCGTGGTCACCTTGTGCGGCATGGTGATCAGCGCGCCGCCGATGTTGGTGAGCTGGAACACCGAGCGCAGGAACGCCGGATAGTCTTGCGCCTTGCAGCCCATGGGCACGACCACGGCGTCGATGCCGGCCTGCTCGAAGTAGGGGTTGTAGATCATCGGCGACTTGAAGGCGTGCGTGGGGTAGCCGATGTGGGCGATGAGCGATGTCGTGCCGCGGATCATGAGGGGTCTCCTGATCAGGCTTTCTTCGATGCCTTCGCGGCCGGGACGCCGGCGCGCAGGGCGAGCAGGTAGCTGTCGGCACCGAAGCCGCAAATCTGGCCCTTGACGATCTCGGCGAACACCGACACGTGGCGGAAGGCCTCGCGGGCGTGGATGTTGGACATGTGCAGCTCGACGATGGGGCAGGTCAGGATGGCCAGCGCATCGCGGATGCCGTAGCTGTAATGGGTCCAGGCGCCGGCGTTGATCAGCACCGCGTCGACCTGGTCGAAGAAGCCCTGGTGGATGCGCTCGCACATCTGGCTTTCGCTGTTGGTCTGGAAGCACTCCACTTCGGCGCCGAGCTCCTCGCCCAAAGCCTGCAGGCCGGCGTTGATCTCGTCGAGCGTGATCGTGCCGTATTGCACGGGATCGCGCCGGCCGAACATGTTGTGGTTGATGCCGTGGAGCATGAGGACTTTCATGGGGTTCTTTGCGTGATCTTCTGTTCTGTGGGGCGGAGGTACTGGGCCGACAGCGCGGCGACAGGGGAGGGGGCATTCGCAACGAGGAAGAAGCTCACCCGCGCGGACCGGCCGCGGCGGGTGCGCGCAAGGCAATTACTTGCGCACCTTGGCCAGTTCGGCCAGCAGCTCGTTCACCGTTTCGGCGCCGACGCTGGCGGCGTGCTTGCCGATCACCGGTTTCATTTTCTCGACGAACCTGGCTTGGTCGGCCGCCGAGAGTTCGCTGACCTGCATGCCGTTCTTCTTCATGTTGTCCAGCGCAGAGGCCACCTGGCCGCGCGCCTGTTCACGCTGGTACCTGGCCGACTCCTGGGCGGCATCCTGAACGATCTGCTTCTCGGCCGGCGACAGGCTGTCCCAGAACTTCTTGCTGATCATCACCGACTGCGGGTTGTACTGGTGGTTGGTCAGCGTGACGTACTTCTGCACTTCGTAGAGCTTGTTGGCGTTGATCACGGTGACCGGGTTTTCCTGGCCGTCGATCGCCTTCTGCTCCAGCGCGGCGTAGACCTCGGGGAAGGGCAGCGGCGTCGGGTTGGCGTCCAGGGCCTTCACCCAGTCCACGTTGATCGGGTTGGGAATCACGCGCAGCTTCAGGCCGGCGATGTCGTCCACCTTGGTGATGGGGCGCTTGCTGTTGGTGATGTTGCGAAAGCCCAGTTCGTAGTAGGCCAGGCCGACGATGCCCTTGTCTTCCAGGCGGGCGTGCATCTTCTTGCCGAAGGGGCCGTCCATCACCGCATCGGCTTCCTTCGAGTTGGCGAACATGAAGGGCAGGTCAAAAACGGCGAATTCCTTGACCTGGCTGGCCAGGATGCCGGAGTTCATCGTCACCATCTCCAGCGTGCCGCCCTGCAGCGCCGATACGTTGGCCTGGTCGCTGCCCAGCGCGCCGCCCGGGAACAGGTTGACCTTGATCTTGCCGCCCGACTTGGCCGTGACGATCTCGGCGAACTTCTCCATGCCCATCACCAGCGGGTGGCCCTTGGGGTTCTGCGTGGCGAACTTGATGGTTTTGTCCTGCGCCTGGGCCACGCCGAAGGCGGCCACGGCCACAGTGGCCAGAACGGTTTTGATGAACAGACGTTTCATGTGCGTGTCTCCAGAATGATCCAATTCGGACGTACGCAATTGAAGATGTCCACGGCCTGGCGTACCCGGACAGGCCGTGGAATGGAAACCATCAATAGAACCAGCGCGCCGGCACCATGACCAGTTGCGGGAAGGCCACCATGGCGAACATGATCACGAACTGGGCGATCATGAAAGGCCACACGCCCTTGGTCACCTCGTCCATGCTGACCTTGCCGACGCCCGCCACGGCGTTGAGCACCGTGCCCACCGGCGGTGTGATCAGGCCGATCGCGTTGTTGATGATGAACAGCACACCGAAATACACCGGGTCGATGCCCGCGGCCTTGATCACCGGCATCAGCACGGGGGTGAGCAGCAGGATGGTCGGCGTCATGTCCAGCGCGGTGCCGACCACCATGGTGATCACCATGATGGTGAGCATCAGCAGCTTGGGACTGTCCAGCAGCGGCTGCAGCAGCGCGACCAGCTCGCCTGGCAGGTTGGCCACCGTGATCAGCCAGGCCGAGACCATCGCTGCGGCGACCAGGAACATCACGACCGCGCTGGTCTTGGCCGAGGCCACGAACAGCGGCACCAGCGATTTGAGGTTCAGTTCGCGGTAGACCAGGGTGGAGACCAGCAGCGCATAGACGGCGGCGACTACGGCGGCCTCGGTCGGGGTGAAGATGCCGAACTTCAGGCCGAACACCACGATCAGCGGTAGCACCAGGGCCCAGGTGGCGTCCTTGAGCGCGACCATGATCTCAACCGTCGATTTGCGCGCAGGCACTTCGACGAGCTCGCGGCGCGCCAGCCACCACCAGGTGACCCAGAGCGACACACCGAGCAGCAGGCCGGGGAAGATGCCGGCCAGGAACAGCTTGGAAATCGACACGTTGCCGGCGACACCGAAGATCACGAAGCCGATGCTCGGCGGGATCACCGGGGCGATGATGCCGGCGGAGGCGATCAGGCCGGCCGAGCGCGCCCTGTCATGGCCAGCGGCGACCATCATGGGCAGCAGCAGCGAAGCGAGCGCTGCCGCGTCGGCCACGGCCGAACCCGACAGTGCCGCCATGATCACGGCGGCCATGATGGTCACGTAGCCCAGGCCGCCCTTGATATGGCCGACCAGGGCCATGGCGAAGTTCACGATGCGGCGCGACAGGCCGCCGGCGTTCATGATCTCGCCGGCCAGCATGAAGAACGGCACGGCCAGCAGCGGGAAGCTGTTGGCGCCTTCGATCAGGTTCTGCGCCAGGATCTGGGCATCGAACATGTTCAGGTGCCACATCAGCGCCACGCCGCACAGCAGCAGCGAGAACGCGATCGGAACACCCAGCGCCATGGCGCCGATCAGGGATGAGAGAAATACAGCAATCGTCATGTCAACCTCGACTCAATGGGCTTCGCCGGCGCCGGCATGGGGGGATTCCTCGGATTCCTGGATCATGCTGAGCTCGTCATCGCGCAGGCGACCGGTCAGCAGCTCCATCAGGTCGACCAGCAGGATCAGACCGCCGAGCACGGCAAAGGCGATGCCGGGGAAGTAGATCCAGCTCATCGACGCCTCCATCACCGCGCTGGTGCTGGTCCAGTTGATGACGGCCTGGTCGTAGGCGCCCTTGAGCAGCAGGGCGCAGGCGAACAGCATCAGCACATAGGCCAGGAACAGGCAGACCTTCTTGCCAGTGGGGCCGAGCCTGCCGATCAGCATGTCGGTGCCCAGGTGGTCCCGGTCCTTGAGCGCGACGATGGCGCCCAGGAAGGTCATCCAGACGAACAGCCAGCGCGAGAGTTCTTCCGACACCGTGATGCCGGAGTTGAACCCATAGCGCAGCAGCACGTTGCCGAACACCAGCACCACCATCAGGGCCAGGCTGGCCGCCATCAGCCCGGACAGCAGGCGGCAGTATTGGTTGATCAAGTTTCGAACCATTCCATGTCTCCTTTGCCGTAATTTTGTACGAACTGGTTAGTTTTCTATTAGGTGAAAACCCTAGCCCCCGATGAGGGCCTTATCTACTCTTCCGGGACTGGGAGACTGGGCTCAGGGCGCGCAAAATGTACTGAATAGTTCATTCTCGCGGTTCAGGCGGCTGCTGCGAGACATGGCGCGACCGCGGGCCAGGGGACGAGGCGGGGTTAGACCAGGGGAACGGTCAGCTTGTCGATGACCGCCCGCGTGTCGGGCCGCACGCCACGCCACCAGGCAAAGACATCGACGGCCTGCGCGAACTGGCCCAGCGGCCCTTCGCTCGCGGTGTATTCGAGGTCCTGCCCGGTGGCCTGGGCAAACATGCCGTGGATCAGCGGCGATTTGCTGTGGCCTGTGGGGTTGCCTATCACGGCGTACTGATCGGCGTAGCGGTCGGTCACGATGACTCCTGGGTGGCTGATTGGCCGGCGAGCCGGCTGACGGCTTGCTCGGCATAGAGCAAGCCGTCCTGGACCATCGCGTCGATCTCGCTGGCGCTGTAGCCCAGGCCGGCCGCGATGCTGCGGTTGTGCTGGCCCATCAACGGTGCCGGGGTCTTGACCGTGGTGTCGCAGGCCGAGAAGCGGAACGGCAGGTTGGGCAGCTTGACCTTGCCCAGCACCGGGTGCTCCTGCTCGATCAGCATGCCGCGCGCCTGGATCTGCAGGCCGGCGAGGCCGATCTTGCGCTGGGCCTGATCCCGGGGCTGGAGGCCGGTTTCTATCAGCAGGCGCTGTATGGCCAGGACTGGATCTGCCTGGCCAATGCGCGCCACCCGCGCATCGGCGAGACGTTCACGCTGCAGGACTACCTGGCCGAAGCGCACATCGGCATCGTATCGGGCACGGGCTACCAACTGCTGGACGGCAAGACGCGTTCTCCTTGGGGCAAATCATTCCGGCCAAAGACGTCGTGGATGACCGGACAAACTTGCCCTTGGTGGTCAGACAGCAACCCGACCGGGATGCGCTCTACCCCCACTGAATGACCAGGGGCGCAAAGCTAACCCCGAAGGGCTTGCGCTCAGGGCTGCCTTTTCGTCAGCTGCGTTAGCTTGCAAGTGGCCATGGCGGTGGCCACCGAGTTGCCGGCCTGTGACAGGGTTGCGCTGACGTAGCAAATGTCCCGCCCACGCCGAATCAGCTGCGCCTCTCCTTGCAGTGATCCAGGCTCGGCTGGTCGCAAAAATGAAACGTTCAGGTTGAGCGTGGCCACTGCTTCACCCGCGTTCAGTGTGGCGTCCACCAAGCTGGCGGTAAGGTCGTCGAGCATGGCGCACAGCATGCCGCCCTGCACCTTGCCGGCCGGGTTAGCGAAGCCGGGTGCGCCTACATAGTCAGCATGCAGCGTGCCGGCCTCGGCATCGACGGCGCGGATCGTGCCACCGAGCAAGGTGGCTACCGGCGGCGGTGTGACCTCGCCGCGCCGCATGCGGTTGAAATAACTGTGCGGATCGCTCATGCGGCTCGCAGCGGCGTCAACGCCATCGTCCACCGATACAACTCATCGAACATGGTGCTGGCCGAGCTGGTGTGGAAGTCGTTCGGCACGAAGGCTTTCTCGGCGTCCAGGTGCTGGGTCACGTTGGGGATGGCCACGGCCTCCAGCATCGGCATCACCTTCAGCGTGGTCAGCAGCTGCTTGGTCACCTGCGCTGCGCGCAGGCCGCCGGAGATGCCGCCGTAACTGACGAAGGCGGCCGGCTTGTATTGCCATTCGCGCACCAGGTAGTTCATGGCGTTAAGCAGGGCCGAAGGCGGTCCGAAGTTGTACTCGGGCAGCACGAAGACGAAGGCGTCGGCGGAGTGGACGCTGGCGCTCCAGGCCTGGGTGTGGGCGTGATGGTATTTCTGCAGGCGCGGGTGCTCGGGCTCGTCGAACACAGGCAGCTTGAAGGCCGCCAGATCGACCACCTGCGGGGTGAACTTGTCGTTTGCCAGCGCGGCCTGCTGGGTCCACTGGGCGATGGTCGGGCCAATGCGTCCGGGACGGGTGCTGCAGACGACGATGTGAAGATTCGGTTTCATTCAATGCGCATATCAATAGGTAGGTAGGAACGGAGCCGCGAAGTATCACAGACCGAGCCGGCGCAGCGTGGCGGCCTTGGCCTGGCTGTCCAGGCGTAGCCGTTGGCCGAAGGTCGCGGCACCTTGGTAGTCCAGCACCTGGTGGGCGCGCTGGGCCCAGTCGCGGTAGCTGGCCGACTGGACGGCTTTCTCGCAGCCGGTCTCCAGGGTGGCGAGTACCTCGGGCGGCGTGCGCGCCGGCGCCAGCAAGCCGCCAAAGCTGCGCTGCACCACCGGCACGCCCGCCTCGGTCAGCGTCGGCACCTGCGGGAAGGCCGGGTGCCGGCGGTCCGCATACACCGCGAGCAGGCGCAGCGTACCGGCCTGCAGTTGGGGCGCGATGGAGCTGGCCAGCACCGCGCCAAAAGCCAGCCGCTGGCTCAGGAGGTCCTGCAGCATCGGCGCATCGCCCTTGTACGGCACGTGGGTGAAGACGACCTGGGTGGCGGCCTCGATGTCGGCGGTTCCCAGGTGCGGGATGGAGCCGGTGCCGGAGGTGCCGTAGCTGACCCGACCAGGATCACGCCGCGCGTCACGGACGAGGTCGTCGATACCGCGGTAGGGCGAGTCCTTGGGCACGGCGATGGCGAAGATGTTCTCGAATACCTGACACACCGGCTGAAACGAGTCGAGCTGGTAAGCAAGGGCCTTGAGGCGGTGTGGCTCGCTGGTCAGCGGCACGGCCGGAGTGAAGGCCAGCGTGTAGCCGTCCGTCCGCGCATTGGCCACGGCCTGCAGGCCGATCGTGCCGGCAGCGCCGTCTCGGTTGCTCACGGTGACGGGCTGCTTGAGCACCTCGGCCAGTGCCTGGGCGAAGTTGCGCGCGTTCAGGTCCAGCCCGCCGCCGGCGGCGAAGGGCACGACGAACTGGATCGGGCGCGTGGGGTAGGGCTCGGCGGCGCCGACAGTACCGGCCAGCAGGCCGAGCGCGGCGAGGACCGCCAGACGCCGGGGGAGGGCATGAGACATAAATAACTCCTGTGAAAAAGTGGACCAAAGGGCCGGGCGCGCCGGGTCAGCC
>JBOHHM010000093.1:0-5147 GCA_050725495.1 Burkholderiaceae bacterium
TCGTCCTTCGAGCAGTCTTCCAGAATCTTGCCGCCCACGTCCATGAAGATCACGCGGTGGCTGACCTTGCCGGCAAACCCCATTTCATGCGTGACCACCATCATGGTCATGCCCTCATTGGCCAGGCCCACCATCACGTCCAGCACTTCGCCCACCATTTCGGGGTCGAGCGCCGAGGTCGGCTCGTCGAACAGCATCACGATCGGGTCCATGCTCAGCGCCCGCGCGATCGCCACACGCTGCTGCTGGCCGCCCGAGAGCTGGCCCGGGAACTTGTCCTTGTGGGCGATCAGGCCGACGCGGTCGAGCATTTTCAGGCCGCGCGTCTTGGCCTCGTCCGCGCTGCGGCCCAGCACCTTGATCTGGGCGATCGTGAGGTTTTCGGTCACCGAGAGGTGCGGAAACAGCTCGAAATGCTGGAACACCATGCCCACGCGGCTGCGCAGCTTGGGCAGGTCGGTCTTGGGGTCGTGCACCGGGATGCCGTCGACCGTGATCTCGCCTTTCTGAAACGGCTCGAGCGCGTTGATGGTCTTGATCAGCGTGGACTTGCCCGAGCCCGAGGGGCCGCAGACCACGACGACCTCGCCCTTCTTGATGCTGGTGGAGCAGTCGGTCAGCACCTGCACGGGGCCATACCATTTGGATACGTTTTTGAGTTCGATCATGAAGGTTCTCCGCTCAGCGAATGATGGCAATTTTCTTGTGCAGGCGCTTGACCAGGTAGGAGAGCGCAAAGCACATGATGAAGTACACGACGGCCGCGAGCAGATAGCTCTCGATCGGCCGGCCGTAGTTCTTGCCGGCGGTCTCGAAGCCCTTGAGCATGTCGTAGGCGCCGATCGCGTAAACCAGCGAAGTGTCCTGGAACAGGATGATGGTCTGCGTCAGCAGCACCGGTAGCATGTTGCGAAAGGCCTGCGGCAGCACGACCAGCTTCATGTTCTGTCCATAGGTCATGCCCAGCGCCTGGCCTGCAAACACCTGGCCGCGCGGGATGGACTGGATGCCCGCGCGCATGATCTCGCTGAAATAGGCCGCCTCGAACGCGATGAAGGTGATCACGGCCGAGATTTCCGAGCGGTAATTGGCGCCCAGCCCGCCTGGGATCAGGGCGTAGAAGGACGCCGGCACCAGCAGGAAGAACCACAGGATCACCATGACCAGCGGGATGCTGCGCATGCCGTTGACATAGATCGTGGCCGGCACATCGAAGACCTTGCGGCCCGACAGGCGCATCAGCGCAAGCAGGGTGCCGAACAGAACGCCGCCGATGGTGGCAACGACCGTCAGCATGATGCTGAAGTAAAAACCCTTGGTCACGAACCGGCTGATCAGCTCCCAGTTGTAGAAGGAGAGGTCGAGATTCATCTCAATGTCCCCCTCCGGTTCCGCCCGCCGCGATGAACCCCGGCACGGCCGCCCGCTTCTCGATGAAGGCCATGAGGCGGTTGATCGCGAAGGCCGAGGCGATGTAGAGACCCGTGACCGCCAGATAGATCTCGATGCCGCGCGAGGTTTCCTCCTGCGCCTGCATCGCGAACATCGTCAGCTCGGCGATCGACACGGCGAAGGCCACGGACGAATTCTTGAAGATGTTCATTGCCTCGCTGGTCAGCGGCGGGATGATGATGCGAAACGCCATCGGCAGGATGACGTAGCGGTAATACTGGGGCGTGGTGAAGCCCAGGGCCATGCCCGCGTAACGCTGGCCGCGCGGCAAGGCCTGGATGCCGGCACGCACCTGCTCGCCAATGCGCGCCGAGGTGAAGAAGCCCAGGGCCAGCACGACCAGGAAAAAGCCCGGTACATCCTTCATGGCCGGAAACAGCGCCGGAATCACGTGGTACCAGAGGAAAATCTGCACCAGCAGCGGAATGTTGCGAAACAGCTCCACCCAGGCATTGCCGAATCTCACCCAGCCCGGATGGTTAGGCAGGGTGCGCAGGGTTCCGATGATGGAGCCAATCACCAGCGCCACGGTCAGCGCCAGCACAGACACCGAGACCGTCCAGCCCCAGGCTGACAGCATCCATTCCCAATAAGTGGGGTGTTGGCCCCCGGGGTCTTGCAGGAAGATTTCCCATTGCCAGCTCATGGCCATACCGGCTGCTCCTCAACTGTTGTTGGTCTATGGTTCAACGCAAGTTCCGTGCGATGGTGATCCAGCGCCAACGGTTTGTAAAGTGCGTGCCACTTAAACAAAAGCCCGCCACGACAGGGCGGGCTTTTGCCGGCTCGCCTGGATTACTTCTTCGCGTAGTCTTCCATCGGCTTGTCGTTGGGGTTGGTCCAGGCCGCCTTCGTGGCCTCGCTCAAGGTCAGCCCGATCGTCACGTTCGCGGGGGGAATGGGTTTGAGGAACCATTTGTCCCACAGCTTGGCGAGTTCGCCCGACTTGATCTGGGCCTTGATGCTGTCGTCGACCACCTTCTTGAAAGCCGGGTCGTCCTTGCGCATCATGATGGCGATCGGCTCCACGCTCAGCACCTCGCCGACTATCCTGAAGTCGGCCGGGTTCTTGGCCTTGGCGATGTTGGCAGCCAGAATGGAGCCGTCCATCACGAAAGCGTCGGCGCGGCCCGATTCGAGCAGCAAGAAGCTGTCGGCGTGGTCCTTGCCGAACACTTCCTTGAAGTCCACGCCGGTGGCACGCTCATGCTTGCGCAGGGTTTGCACCGAGGTCGTACCGGTGGTGGTGGCCACGTTCTTGCCGGACAGCTGGGCAATCGAGTTGATGCCGGAGTTGGCCTTGACCGCGATACGCACTTCTTCCACATAGGTCGTCACGGCGAAGGCCACATCCTTCTGGCGCGTGGCATTGTTGGTGGTGGAGCCGCACTCGAGATCGACCGTGCCGTTTTGCACCAGCGGAATCCGGTTCTGCGAGGTGACCGGCTGGTATTTGGTCTCCAGCTTGGCCAGGCCCAGATGCTTCTGGATGTCGGCAATGATCCTGGCGCAGATGTCGTAGTGAAAACCCGTGTACTTGCCTTCGCCCAGGGTGTAGGACAGGCCCGAGGACTCGCGCACGCCTTCGGTGATGACGCCCGAGGCCTTGATCTTGGCCAGCGTGTCATTGGCCTGGGCCAGGGCGCCTGTGGACGCGCCGCCCGCAGCGACGGCGGCCACTGCGAAAGCCAGCAAATGTTTCTTCATCTCAATCTCCTTGGCAAAGCCTTGCGGTTGATAAACAACGAAATTCTAGAGCGTCGGGCTTGCGGGATTACCCGCAAGAGTGCACAAAGGCACAGCGTGCGACCCAAAGGCTGGGCAAAGCAGCCTTCGTGCCTGCGCGCCGCTCAAGCCACCAGGCGCAAGGGTTGCGTCAGCTTCTCGGGCACCAGCAAGGCCTCGATTTGTTCGCGCGTCAGGATGCCCAGAGTCTCGGCGGTCTGGTCGATCGGCGCGCCGGTGGCCATGGCGGTCTTGGCGATCAGCGCGGCTTTTTCGTAGCCGATGATCGGGTTGAGCGCCGTGACCAGGGTGATCGATTCGCGCACACGTTTGGCCAGCAGCTCGTGATTGGCCTCGATGCCGGCCACGCAGTGGGTCTGCAGCGTCAGACAGGCCTGGCTTAGGTGCTCGATGCTCTTGACCAGGCTCCAGCCCATGATGGGCTCGAAGGCATTGAGCTGCAGCTGACCGGCCTCGGAGGCCATGGTGATTGTCATGTCGTTGCCGATGACCTCGAACGCGACCTGATTCACGACCTCGGGGATCACCGGATTGACCTTGCCGGGCATGATGGACGAGCCGGCCTGGCGCGGCGGCAGCTTGATGTCGCCAAAGCCGGCCTGCGGGCCGCTGGACAGCAGGCGCAGGTCGTTGCAGGTCTTGCTGAGCTTGGTCGCCACGCGCTTGAGCACGCCCGACAGCTGCACAAAGGCCCCCGTGTCCTGCGTGGCCTCGATCAGGTTGACGGACTTGACCACCGGGATGCGGCTTTCCTCGGCGAGGAACCGGATCGCCAGGTCGGCATAGCCGGCCGGCGCGTTGATGCCCGTGCCGATCGCCGTGGCCCCGAGGTTGATTTCCTGGATCAGCGCCCGCGCTTCGCGCAGGCGCGCCTCGTCTTCTTCCATCATCACGGCATAGGTCGAGAACTCCTGGCCCAGCGTCATGGGCACGGCGTCCTGCAACTGGGTGCGGCCGATCTTGAGCACGTCCTTGAACTCGTGCGCCTTGGCCTCGAAGCCGTGGCGCAGCGTGGCCATCGAGCCCAGCAGCCGGTCGATGCCCGACCACAGGGCCAGCCGCACGGCCGTCGGGTAGACGTCGTTGGTGCTTTGCGAGGCATTGACATGGTCGTTGGGGTGCAGCACGTCGTAGCGGCCCTTCTCGAAACCCAGCTTTTCGAGCGCGAGGTTGGCGATCACCTCGTTGGCGTTCATATTGGTCGAGGTGCCGGCGCCGCCCTGGATCACGTCGACCACGAATTCCTCATGCAGCTTGCCGGCGATCAGGTCGTCGCAGGCCAGGACGATGGCGCCACAGCGCTTGCGGTCCAGCGCACCGAGCTCGGCATTGGCGCGCGCAGCGGCCTTCTTAACAAAGCCCAAAGCCCGGATCAGGTCAGGCATGGCCGACACGCGGGTGCCGGAGATCGGAAAATTCTCCACGGCCCGGGCCGTGTGCACGCCCCAGTAGGCGGTGGCGGGAATCTGCTTGTCACCCAGAAAGTCTTGCTCGGTGCGGAAGTTGGCGGCCATTGCGTTTCATCAGTATTGCGATGGCGCGAACTGTAGAGCTCGACCTGATGAAACGCCAATGCTGTTTGCGCGGCTGGTTATGCAAAAAATTTATACCCCGGTCCGGGCGCCTATCATGGCGCCGCATGCGCACCGGTGACGGGCAGCCAGCGGCGCCGCGCGTGCGCCCGGGCCGGCGAGCGTTCGACGATGGCGGGACCCGCTCGGCCTGGCTGCGGGCATCGAGCCGATGCGCCTGCTCGATATCGCGTTCACGCTTACCCGGACAGGTCCGCTCATAGGGACCCGGCCTGGTCGTTTCTCGGCGAAAACGTGGAGTAGAGTGGCCGAGATGAAGCGACTGCGCACCCCGGTAATGGCGCTTGCCATGCTCGCGGCCGCGGCCACGGCGCACGATCGCGCTCCGACACCGCCTTGCCGGGCGCAACCCTGGCC
>JBOHHM010000094.1:0-6689 GCA_050725495.1 Burkholderiaceae bacterium
GTGCGGCTCGATGACTTCGCACAACGCCGCCCACGGCACGATGGCTTCCATGGTCTTGAGGAGCTCGTCGCGCCGCGTGGGCTTGCGGTAATGCACGAAACCTGATTCTTGATCGGCGGCCATCGCCAGGGTCTGCTGCTTCATCGTCACGTAACGCCTCACGCTCGGTTGTGTGGACCTTGTCCAGCATTGCCTTAGGTAAACAGGCCTTAGCCCCCGGCGAACAGTTCCACCAGTGTCCGCCGCATCCACTGGTTGCCGGGGTCGCCTTCAAAGCGCTTGCTCCAGTGCAGCGACACGGTGAAGTCGCGCAGCGGAAACGACGGCTCGACGATGGCATAGCCGCCGGCCTCGGCAAAGCCACGCGCGATGTTGCGCGGCATCACCACACCCAGGTCCGTGGCACGCACGATGGCCGGTAGCACCATGAAATGCTCGGTGGTCAGGCGAAGCCGGTCTTCCAGGTTCAACAACTGCAGGATGCGCAGCGTGTCGGCGTGCGTGCGCACGGCCACGAACTCCAGCTGGCGCAAATCATCCACCAGCGCCTGCCCGCGGCCTCGCCGTTTGGCAAACGGATGGCCTTCGCGCAGCAGCACGATGTAGCGGTCCTTGAGCAGTTGCACGCGCTGCGTGTCCTTCACTGAGGGCAGGAAGCCCAACGCGAAGTCGATGCGCCCGCTGTCCAGCGCATCGGCAATCTCGGGGCTTGCCAGCGGCAGGGTCTCGACGCGCACGCCCGGCGCCTGCTCGCGCAGCGCCACCATCAGGCTGGGCAGAAAGCGCGCTTCGCCGATGTCGCTCATGTGGATGCGAAAGGTCTTGCGCGACCGAAGTGGGTCGAACTCAGCCGACTCATTGAGTGCCTGCTCCAGGGTGCTCAAGGCGCTGCGCACCGCATCGGCCAGCCGGTCGGCCTTGGGGCTGGGCTGCACGCCGCCGGGCCCGCGCATGAACAGCGGGTCCTTGATCAGCAGGCGCAGCCGGGTCAGGCCCTGACTGGCCGCCGGCTGGGTCAGGTCCAGCATCTCGGCGGCGCGGCTGACGTTGCGCGTGCGATAGACCGCGTCGAACAGGCGCAGCAGGTTCAGGTCAATATCTTTGATATGCATAAATCTAATATTTGTTAGTTCTTTCATTTTATTGATTTATGAGCCGCGTGCGCCGAAGATGACCCGTCGGCGCCTCCCCGCCTCACACAAACCACTCAAGGCGCGTGCGCTGCACGCCCCGAATCAGGAGCTCCCCAGATGTCCCAAGCCAACGCCCTGCCCTTGACGACGACATCCCGCGCCGCTTCGCACACCAGCGTGCGTGAGGCCGTTCTGGATTTGCTGCGGGCCTTCAACATCGACACCATCTTCGGCAACCCCGGCTCCACCGAGCTGCCACTGTTCCTCGATTTCCCGCAAGACTTGCGCTACATCCTGGGCCTGCAAGAGTCGGTGGTGGTGGGCATGGCCGACGGCTATGCCCAGGCCACGCGCAATGCCGCCTTTGTCAACCTTCATTCGGCCGCGGGTGTGGGTCACGCCATGGGCAACATCTTCACGGCATACAAGAACCGCACGCCGATGGTGATTACCGCAGGGCAGCAGGCACGCTCCATCCTGCCGTTCGATCCGTTTCTGTTCTCGGGGCAAGCCACCGAGTTGCCCAAGCCCTATGTCAAATGGAGCATCGAGCCCGCCCGTGCCGAGGATGTGCCGCTGGCCACTGCGCGCGCCTACTACATCGCCATGCAGCAGCCGCGCGGACCGGTGCTGGTGTCGATTCCCGCCGATGATTGGGAGAAGCCGTGCGAACCCGTGCAAGCGCGCGTGGTCAGCACGGAAACACGGCCCGAGCCGCGCGTGCTGGATGCCATCGGCCACGCGCTCGACACCGCCAAGCGTCCGGCCTTCGTGGTCGGCGCGGCGGTGGACCGCGATGGTGCCTGGGACGAGGTGGTCGCGCTGGCCGAGCGGCACAACGCCGCCGTCTGGGTGGCGCCCATGTCGGGGCGTTGCGGCTTTCCGGAGGACCATCGCCTGTTTGCCGGCTTCCTGCCTGCGATGCGCGAAAAAATTGTGAGCCTGCTGGCAGGTCACGATGTGATCTTTGCCCTGGGCGCCGCGGCGTTCACCTACCACGTCGAAGGCTTCGGCCCGCATGTGCCGCCCGACGCCCAATTGGTGCAACTGATTGAAGACCCCAGCATCGCCGCCTGGGCCCCGGTGGGCACGTCCGCCGTGGGCAGCATCCGCCTCGGGGTGCAAGACCTGCTGGCCCGCCCCGCGCCTGAAACCAGGGCATTGCCGGCGCCACGCCAACCGCGCCCCAGGGCCGAGCCGTCGGCGTTGATGAGCGCGGCCTATGTCATGCAGACCCTGGCCGAAGTGCGCGCTGCCGACTCCATCGTGGTGGAGGAGGCCCCCAGTTCGCGCCCGGCGATGCAGAACTACCTGCCCATCCTGCAAAGCGAAACCTTCTACACCATGTGCAGCGGCGGTCTAGGCCACGGCTTGCCCGCTGCCGTGGGCATCGCGCTGGCCAAGCCGGATCAAAAGGTCATTGGCCTGATCGGCGACGGCTCCAGCATGTACTCCATTCAGGCCCTGTGGAGCGCAGCACAGCTCAGGCTGCCCATCACCTTCATCATCCTGAAAAACCGCCGCTACGCGGCGTTGCAGGAGTTCGCGCCCACCTTTGGCTTCAAGGCCGAAGACCAACTGGAAGGCACCGACTTGCCCAACCTCGACTTCCTGGCGCTGGCCCGGGGACAGGGTTGCGATGCCGTCCATGTGCACGATGCCGCAAGGCTCCACGACGTCCTGCGCGAAGCCCTCACGTGCCCCCGCCCCATCCTCGTCGAGGTGGACGTGGCCTGACCCGGCACCGAATTTCGATCCGCCACTTTCCAACAACCCGGAGACTTTCAATGACCACTATTTCCATGCTCATCAACGGCGAGCAACAACAGGCCAGCAGCGCAACCACGTTCGAACGCCGCAACCCGCTGGACGGCAGCGTGGCGACCATCGCACCCGCGGCCACGCCCGCCGATGCGGTGGCCGCGGTGGAGGCTGCTGCCCACGCCTTCAAAAGCTGGAGCCAAACCGGCCCCGGCGAGCGCCGGGCATTGCTGCTGAAAGCAGCCCACGCGCTGGAATCCAAAGCCCAGGCCTTCACGGCTGCGATGGCGGCAGAAACCGGCGCTTCTGCCTTGTGGGCGGGTTTCAACGTGCATCTGGCCGCCGGCATGCTGGGAGAAGCGGCTGCCATGACCACGCAGATCAGTGGCGAAGTCATCCCGTCCGACGTGCCCGGCAGCCTGGCGATGGGTGTGCGCCAGCCCGCGGGCGTGGTGCTCGGCATTGCGCCGTGGAATGCGCCCATCATCCTGGGCGTGCGCGCCATTGCCACGCCGCTGGCCTGCGGCAATACGGTGGTGCTCAAAGGCTCGGAACTGTGCCCGGCCACTCACGGCCTGATCATCGAAGCCTTGCAGGAGGCTGGTTTGCCCAAAGGGGTGGTCAACTTTGTCACCAATGCCCCAGCCGATGCCGGCGCCGTGGTGGAGGCCATGATTGCCCACCCGGCGGTGCGCCGCGTCAACTTCACCGGCTCCACCCATGTCGGCAAGATCATTGCGGGCACCTGCGCCAGATACCTCAAGCCTGCCGTGCTGGAACTGGGCGGCAAGGCGCCGCTGGTGGTGCTGGACGATGCCGACCTGGATGCAGCGGTGAAGGCTGCGGCCTTCGGCGCGTTCGCCAACTCGGGCCAGATCTGCATGTCCACCGAGCGCATCATCGTGGACAACAAGATCGGTGACGAATTTGTCGCCAGGCTGGCGGCCAAAGCCCAGAGTCTGCCGCTGGGCGACCCCCGCAAAGGCCCGGTCGTGCTCGGCTCCGTGGTGGACATGGCCACCGTGCACCGCTGCAATGCGCTGATTGACGACGCCCTTGCCAAGGGTGCCAGGCTGGTCTGCGGCGCACGTGGCGACAGCACGCTGATGCCCGCGACCTTGCTGGACCGCGTCACACCCGCGATGCGGATTTACAGCGAGGAGACTTTCGGCCCCGTCAAAGGCATTGTGCGCGTCGACGGTGTCGAGGAGGCCGTGGCCTGCGCCAACGACAACGAGTTTGGCCTGTCGGCCGCCGTGTTTGGCGGCGACATCGCCCGCGCCATGCAAGTGGCCCAGCGCATCGACTCCGGCATTTGCCACGTCAACGGCCCGACTGTGCACGACGAAGCGCAGATGCCGTTTGGCGGTGTCAAGGGCAGCGGCATGGGGCGCTTCGGCGGCCAGGCCGGTATTGCCGAATTCACCGATCTGCGCTGGATCACGGTGCAGACCACGCCGCGCCACTACCCGTTCTGACACAACCGCAGGAGACTTCCATGCTTCAGACATTCATGCCAAACGGGCTCTCTTCGCTTGTACAAAGATCATTCATGGCGATCATTCTGGGAACCATCAGCCTGGTTCCGCTCGCGGCATCGGCGCAGGCCTGGCCCAGCAAACCGATCAAGGTCATCGTCAACTTCCCTCCCGGCGGGGCAGCAGACCAGATTGCCCGCGCCATCACCGTGCCGCTGCAAGAAGCGCTGGGCCAGCCGGTCGTGGTGGACAACCGCGCGGGTGCGGGCGGCAACATCGGTGGCGAGGCCGCGGCCAAATCACCGCCCGACGGCTACACCCTGCTGCTGACCTCGGGCGGGCTGGTGTCGATCAACCCGGCGATCTACCCCAAGATGTCTTTCAACCCGAGCAAGGACATCATCCCCGTCGCAGCGGCGGCGCGGGTGCTGGTGTTCCTCGAAGTCAAACCCACCCTTCCCGTCAAGGACGCGAAAGAGTTCATTGCCTACGTGAAGGCCAACCCCGGCAAGCTGACCTACGGCTCGCCAGGCAACGGCTCGTCGCCCCATCTGGCGGGCGAAATGTTCAAGGACATGGCCAACGTCTTTGCGGTGCATGTGCCTTACCGGGGCGCGGCGCCCGCCATGCAGGACCTGCTGGGTGGGCAGGTGGACTTCATGTTCGACCCCGGCATCGGGCTCAACCACGTGCGCGCGGGCAAGCTCCGGCTGCTGGCAGTGGGCAGCCCCACGCGCTCGCCCCTGTTTCCGGACGTCCCTACGCTCAACGAAATCGGCCTCAAGGGCTTTGATGCCGATACGGTGTTTGGTTTTTACGCCCCGGCCGGTTTGCCAGCCGAAATCGTGACCCGCCTGAACCGCGAGATCAACAAGATCCTGGGCACCCAGGCCGTCAAAGACCGCATTGCCGCGCTGGGCGGGGAAGTCGCCCCCATGTCACCCGCCGAGTTCGGCGCCAAGGCCCATGAAGACACGGCGCGCTTTGGCAAGCTGATCCGCGAGCGGCAGATCAAGGGCGATTGATGGCCTGGACAACCAAGGCAAGTATCCCCATGCATACACTGATCGAACAACTGGCGCCGCACTTTGGTAGCCACCAGTTGCTGACCGGCGACGCCGTGGACGCGCGCTTCCTGGGGATTGCGGTAGGGACGGAGGTTGCCCTCCGCCCCCCGCACAGATCCGTACGTGCAGAGCTACCGCATACGGCTCCTGCCTTGAGTCATGACGCGAAGAATCGCTGGGCTGGGTAAGGGTGTAGGACGTGGACTGAGGGCACGTAGGGCGCGACTCTGTGGAGGAAGCGCGCCCAGGTCATCCGACCATACTGACCACGCCGTCGCAAGGCATGCAACCAGGCCCGACAGACTCCTGAGCGGAATCTGCTCAGTCGCAAGTTGTTGCCAGGGACGGCGTGGTAGTTGAAGTAGCCTTGCAGCACACGGCGCAGCCATGTGCCAACCACTGCGATCGGTTCGTGCCGTCGGCGGTATAGCGCCTGCCGGATCGCCTTGAGGGTGGTGCGCATTCGCTTGCTCGATGTCAGTCGCTTGACGGTAAAGCGGCCATTCGACCTCTTGGTCGCGCACATGTGCGTGAACCCAAGCAAGTCGAACGTCTGCGGCACGCTTGCATTGGGTGGCCGCATAGCGACCGAACTGCAACACCCGCGTCTTCTGCTCGTTGAGCGACAGACCGAACTGCGCGAAGCGCAACTGCAGGGCCTCCAGGAACCGCGAAGCATCAGCCACGTGTTCAAAGCCCACCACGCTATCGTCGGCGTACCGCACGACGATCACATCCCCCTTGGCGTCGCGGCGGCGCCAACGCTGAAGCCACAGGTCGAAGACGTAGTGCAGGTAGATGCTTGCAAGCAGCGGCGAGATCTCTCCACGTACGCAATAGCGAACCTGTGCCTGAGGCGGCTCCTCCGGGTAAGGGCGCGCTCGGATCGGCAGGATCTGTCGGTCCGCCAGAGGACCGGTTGGAGTTCGGGATCGAATGTCGGATTGTGATGCTGTCTTGACCGACGACGACCTCCTTGACGAGCAGTCTGACGATGCGCTGGCGTTCCAACACGTGCAGATTCTGGGCCTGGCTGCGCAGGCGCTCGAGGAATTCGCCCAGTGTGTGGGCTAGCCGCAGGTATTACTCCGCAAGCGAAATATGACCCATACGGCAAATCAAGCGGCGTACTGCACATGCGGGGCGTTGAAGAATCGCTGCACGATGTGCGGCTGCTTTTGCCTGCGATGCAAATGCGAGCGCACAGCCGCTTTCAACTCATCTCGATTGCGGGGGCGACTCTTGGCTAG
>JBOHHM010000095.1:0-5036 GCA_050725495.1 Burkholderiaceae bacterium
GCCAGCAGGTCAGCCACGGGGCGATCAGCACGCACCGCCGCGTCCATGTGCGCTACGAGGGCAGCGACACGGCGCTGATCGTGCCGTTCGGCGATCTCGACGCGATCGAGTCGGGCTTCGAGGCCGCTTACCGCCAGCGTTTTGCCTTCCTGATGCATGGCAAGGGCCTGGTGGTCGAGGCCGTGTCGGTCGAGGCTGTGGTGGCGGGCGACGCACCGCTGGAGCCGCGCCACGCGACGCATGAGCCGCGCGAAGTGCCGCGGCGTGAAACCGTGCGCATGTACTCGGCAGGTCTTTGGCATCAGGCCGCGCTGGTGGTGCGCGAAGACCTGCGGCCGGGCGACATCATCGGCGGCCCGGCCATCATTGCCGAGAAGAACGCGACCACCGTCGTGGAGCCGGGCTGGGAGGCGGAGGTCACGGCCCTGGACCACCTGGTCCTGGAGCGGCGGGCAGCCCGTGCTATCAAATTTGCAGCAGGCACGACGGTGGACCCGGTGCTGCTGGAAGTCTTCAACAACCTGTTCATGAACATTGCCGAGCAAATGGGCCTGCAGCTGCAGAACACGGCCTACTCGGTCAACATCAAGGAACGGCTGGACTTCAGCTGCGCGCTGTTCGACGCCGATGGCAACCTCATTGCCAATGCGCCGCACATGCCGGTGCACCTGGGCTCGATGGGCGAGAGCATCAAGACCGTGATCCGCGAGAACAGCGCCAGCATGCAGCCCGGCGATGTCTATGTGCTCAACGATCCCTACCACGGCGGCACGCATCTGCCCGACATCACGGTGATCACGCCGGTGTACCTGCACGTTGAGCGTTCAGCGTTCAGCGTTCGGCGTGAAGAGAGCGTCCCCCACGCTCAACGCCCAACACTCAACGCCCAACCCCTTTTCTACGTCGGCTCCCGTGGCCACCATGCCGACATCGGCGGCATCACGCCGGGCTCGATGCCGCCGTTTTCCACGCTGATCGACGAAGAGGGTGTGCAGATCAACAACTTCAAGCTGGTCGAGCGCGGCGTGCTGCGCGAGCACGAGATGATCGAGTTGTTGCAAAGCGGCCGCTACCCGAGCCGCAACCCGCAGCAAAACATGGCCGACCTCAAGGCCCAGATCGCGGCCAACGAGAAGGGCGTGCAGGAGCTGCGCAAGATGGTCGAGCAGTTCGGCCTGGACGTGGTGCAGGCCTATATGCGCCATGTGCAGGACAACGCCGAGGAGTCGGTGCGCCGCGTGATCACGCGCTTGAAGGACGGCGAGTTCACCTTGCCGCTGGACAACGGCGCGCAGATCAAGGTGGCGATCCGCGTCGACGCGGCAAGCCGCAGCGCCGAGATCGACTTCAGCGGCACCTCGGCCCAGCAGGCCAACAACTTCAACGCGCCGACGGCGGTCTGCATGGCGGCCGTGCTCTATGTGTTCCGCACGCTGGTCGATGACGACATTCCGCTCAACGCCGGCTGCCTCAAGCCCTTGCACGTCACCATCCCGCCGGGCTCCATGCTCAACCCGAATCCGCCGGCCTCGGTGGTCGCGGGCAATGTGGAGACTTCGACCTGCATCACCAACGCGCTGTACGGCGCTTTAGGCGTGATGGCGGCCGGCCAGTGCACGATGAACAATTTCACCTTCGGCAATGAGCGTCACCAGTACTACGAAACCATCTCGGGCGGCTCGGGCGCGGGCGCGCTGATCGATGAGGCAGGCCGCGTGGTCGAGGGCTTCGACGGCACCAGCGTCGTGCAAACCCATATGACCAACTCGCGCCTGACCGACCCCGAGGTGCTGGAATTCCGCTTTCCGGTGCGGCTGGAAAGCTACGAAATCCGCCAGGGCTCGGGCGGGGCAGGGCGCTGGCAGGGCGGCAACGGCGGCGTGCGGCGCGTCAAGTTCCTCGAGGCCATGACGGCCAGCATCCTGTCCAACGGCCGCCACCAGGGCGCGTTCGGCATGGCCGGCGGCGTGCCGGGCCAGGTGGGGATCAACCGCGTGGTACGCAGCGATGGCCGCGTGGAACAACTCGACCATATCGGCCAGGCCGAGATGGCGCCCGGTGATGTGTTCGAGATCCACACGCCGGGCGGGGGCGGCTATGGTACGCCGCAATAAGCGACACAATGGCGCGGATGGACAGCGACTTGAGCACCGCCGGGCCGCCCCAAGGTGCGAAGGCCCCCGAGGGGCTGACGCCCGCGGCTCCCTGCCTGCCCGCGCAGGCAGGGACGGGCGGAAGAGACGCCACGTCTCGTGGCGGCCTGACCAGCGCAGTACGCGAAGCGACAAGCGTGGGGGCCCAGTTCATTGACAACTACCGCTTCCTGGCCCGCTACAACCGTTGGTTCAACCAGCGCTTGTACGGGGCCTGCGAATGCCTGAGCGACGAGGAGCGCAAGCGCGAGCGCGGCGCGTTCTTCGGCTCGATTCACCGCACGCTGAACCACTTGATCGTCGGCGACCAGGTCTGGCTGCGCCGCCTGCGCCGGTGCGCCGTCGAGAACGGCTTGGCCAGCGTGGCGCTCAATGATGAGGTGCTGGACCTGCCCGAGGCCTACTCGCTCGACATGGTGCTCTACGAGGATTGGGCCGCCCTGCGCGCCAAGCGCGAACAACTTGATGCCGCCCTCGAGGCCTGGCTGGCCGGCCTGCCCCAGGGCTATCCCGGCTCCACCATGCGCTACAGCAATTCCAAAGGCGTGCAGCGCGAGCACCCGGCCTGGCAGGCCCTGACGCATTTCTTCGACCACCAGACCCACCATCGGGGACAGGTCACCACGATGCTGGCGCAAGCCGGCGTCGACGTGGGGGTCACGGACCTCATCGCACTGGTGTGATGCTATTGTTTTAATAGCGAATGGCGTCCCTCTTGCAAGGGCAAACGGTCGAACAGGCATGAAAAAACCCGCCGAAGCGGGTTGTAGAAAGGCCGTCTGAACTTACTTCTTGGCGGCGTCGGCAGGGGCAGCCGGTTTGGCGGCCTCGGCCTTGGCGTCTTTCTTTTCGTCCTTGGCGGCAGGCTTGTCGTTCTTCTTGGCTTCCTTGGCTTTCATGTCGGCCTCTTTCTTGGCCTTGGCTTCGTCGGCCTTCATCTTGGCTTCGGCCTTCGCGTCCTTCTTCTCCTCCTTGGCCGCGGCAGGCTTGGCGTCGCCTTTCTTCTCTTCAGCCTTGGCCATCGGCTTGTCCTCCTTCTTGGCAGCCGGGGCAGCGGCCTTGAAGGCGGCGCCGTTGACCGTCAGGCCCTCGGCGGAATACTTCGCGGCATTGGTTTCGCCCACGCCCTGGACGCGCGAGATGAAGTCGTTCCAGTCCTTGAAGCTGCCCTTCTTGCGTTCCTCGACGATCTTGCCCGAAATGCCGGGGCCAATACCCTTGATGCCATCGAGTTCGGCGGCGGTGGCCTTGTTCACATCGACAGCGGCAAACGATGCGGCTGCGTACAACATGGCCACAAAGGCCAGAACCTTCTTCAACATGGATCACTCCTCGGGGTTGTAACGCGCCCCGGCAGACCATCTGCCCGGGCGGCCAGCGTATAACGGGCGGGAGCAAAACTTCGTTGACCCAGTACGTGGGGGGTTCGCCCGCGCTCAGAGCTCTTCCACCCGGCGTGCGGGGTAGCTGTCCCAGGCCTGGCAGCCTGGGCATTGCCAGAAGTGTTGTTTGGCCTCGAAGCCGCAGGCGGCGCAGCGGTAGCGCGTGAGCGGCTTGACCGCATGGTCAAGGGCGCGCTGCACCTGGGGGTGAAACTGCTCATGCTCGAGTTTTTCGCCGGCAATCCATTTGGCCGCCGCGACCAGCGAGGGCTCGCGTTCCAAGTGCTTCACATACCAGTCGCGCGCCGAGGCCGCGGACGCGCCCGATGCGGCGCTGAGGGCCACGATGGCCTCCAGTACGTCCAGGCAGGGTGCCTGCTCGTAGCTGGCTTTCAGCAGGTCCAGCGCTTCCTCGCTGCGGCCGCAGACTGCCGCCGCCTCCCTGAGCGGGGCCGCCATCAGGGGCATGGCGGCGGGGGCTGATCGGGCCAGCGTGGCCAGGGTGTCGAAGGCGGCCTCATCGCGGCCCAGGCGTGTGTGCAGCGCCGCCAGCGCCATGGGGGCCCGGGGTGCCTGGGGGGCCGTTGCCTTCGCCTGTTCCAGCAACTGCGTCGCGCGGTCGGTGTCGCCCGCGCTCAAATGCGAGGCGGCCTGCTCGCACAGGTAGTGCGCCAGTCGGTTGCTGAAGCTGCCTTGGCCGGCCGCGTCAAGTTTTTGGGCGATGGCGGCCGCTTGTGGCCAGTCGCGCGAGCGTTCGTAGATGGCCAGCAGCGCCAGCCGGGCCTGGCCTTCAAACGGTGTGGCTTCCAGCCGGCGCAGGGCGTCCTCGGCCCGGTCGAGCAGGCCGGCCTTGAGAAAGTCCAGCGCCAGCGCATGCTGGGCGCGTTCCCGGTCGGAGTCGCTCAGATCGCCGCGGCCGAGCAGGTGCTCGTGAACCCGCACGGCGCGCTCGTACTCGCCGCGGCGTCGAAACAGGTTGCCCAGGGCGAAGTGCAGCTCGGAGGTGTCGGGGTCGTTTTGCACGGCCTCGATGAAGGCGTCGATCGCCTGGTCCTGTTGCTCATTGAGCAGAAAGTTCAGGCCCTTGAAATAGGCCTTGGGGGCCTGGCGGTTTTCCATACGCAGCTGGCGCAGGTCGAACCGCGAAGCGATCCAGCCCAGGACGAAAGCCAGGGGCAGACCCAGCAGGATCCAGCTCAGGTCAAAGTCCATGGGTGGAATTCGCAGTGTCCTCGGCGTGGGCTGCAGCCCGGGAGAGACGGGCTTTTCTGGCCGCGGAGCGCTGTTTCAGCCAGCGTGGCACCATGCCCAGGACGCCGACGAACACGCCGGCAGAGAAGGCGATCAGCACGACCAGCACCAGCGGAGCACGCCATTGCGTGCCAAAAAAGAAATGCACGGTGGCATCTTGCTGGTTGTTCAGGGCGAAAGCGAACAGGGTAAAAAAAATGGCTGCCTTGAGCAGCCACATGAGGTATTTCATTGATCTCCTCAGTGACGA
>JBOHHM010000096.1:0-18885 GCA_050725495.1 Burkholderiaceae bacterium
ATCAGCGTGCAAAGCATCGCGGGCTACGCGGCCCTCAGCGGGCAGCTGATCAATCTGGCCGATGTCTACGACGAGCAAGCGCTGCGGCGCATCCACCCGCGGCTGACTTTTCTGCAGGAGGTGGACAGGCGCTCGGGCTACCGACCCGGCAGATGCTGATGGCCGAGCACCAGATCCGGCCGGCCCAGATCGGGCCCTCACTGGCCCGCTTTTTCGGCGTGCCCTATGAGCCCTTCAGCACGGGACGCATCCGCTCGGAGATGCTGCACGCCAGCCTCAAGCGCGACTTCATCGAAGAGCAGGGCTGGATTCCGCTTGAGGAATCGCCCGAGGGCCTGGTCGTCATGTGCGTGGACCCCGAGGCCGTGCGTGGCTCGCGCGTCGTGCCCCAGGTGTTTCCCAGGTTCGCCAGGTTGGCCTATCGGGTCACGACCCAGACCGAGTTTGAAGAGACCCTGGGCCAGCTGTTCGGCGCGGGCTCGGATGGCGGCTCGATCGACCAGCTGCTGGCCGACCTGAACGGGCCGCTCGATGAGGACGGCGGCGATGACTCGGCCCTGGAGTCGGCCGCGGCCGACAACGAGCTGGTGGGCTTCCGTGGAACGCGGCATGCGCACCCCCAAGATGGACGGCTGGAGAAAATCATGCTGGGCCTGACCGACCTGAAGCAGGTGCGCTCGGTGTGCATTAAGTGACAAAAATTGTCAGGCTGGCTGTGGCCGCTGGCACAAACGGTCGCCGGCACAGGGCTTCAATGTGCAAAAAGCCGCAAAAATTAACACTTCCGATGTTGGCACGGAATCTGCGATTGCTATGACGCCGTTTCCCAAACCAAGGAGTTTTCTATGACGCGTTCCATCCAAAGGGGTTTTACCTTGATCGAACTGATGATCGTGGTTGCGATCATCGGTATTCTGGCTGCCGTGGCTTTGCCGGCTTATCAGGACTACACCATCCGAGCACGTGTAACGGAAGGCTTGGCACTTGCTGGCGCTGCCAAACTTGCAGCTAATGAAAATGCTGCAAACGGCGTAGCCTTTGGATCAGGCTACGGTGGAACTACAGCTACGCGCAGTGTCTTGGCTAACACCGTGGCAACTGTGGGTCAGGCCACTGTCGGGGAATTGAATACTACCTTCGATACGGCCAACAGTGGAGGTATCGGTATTGATACCGAAACTGGTAGCATCTCGATCGGCTATGGTACCAACGTAGCTCCTGCAGCTACCAATCGACTTGTTCTGAATGCCACTGCAAACGGTGTCGCATTGGCCGCTGGTGTGCCTCCTACCGCCAACATTCGCTGGGACTGCTACGCAGCTGGTGTCGCAACCAGGGCTACGGTTGCAGTTGTAGGCACTCCAACCTTGCTTACAAAGTATGCTCCCGGCGAATGCCGTTAATTGAGGCATCACTCAACAAGAGAGCGCTTCGGCGCTCTTTTTTTCGGGCGAAAATCGCCAAACTGATTTCTCGCGCATTTATGAAAATGCCCCCCCCCCGCTTTTGCGCGGCCACTCGAGCCGCTTGTATTCACTTGCTGCTTAGCTTGGGCGTAGCCTTGGTGGCTGCAGCCTTGGTGTTTGGTCTGTGGTATCCGTTTCCCTATCGCGAGCTGTCGGGCGGGCGCGAGCTGTTCTGGCTGGTGGTGGGGGTCGATGTAGTTTGCGGGCCCTTGTTGACCCTGGTGCTGTTCAGCCCGAAAAAGCCGCGCGCGGAACTGGTGCGCGATCTGGGGCTGGTCGTGCTGATCCAGCTCGGCGCCTTGGGCTACGGGCAGTGGACGGTGTGGCAGGCGCGGCCTTTGTTTCTGGTGCAGGAGATTGACCGCTTCAAGGTGGTGGCAGCACCCGATCTGCGAGGCGCATCTATTGCAGGGCTGCCCGCTGCGCTGCAGCCAGGCTGGTTGTCGGGGCCGGTGACGGTGGCTATTCGGGAACCCAAAGATGCCAAAGAACGCGAGACTGTGCTGTTTGAGTCCATCCAAGGCGGGCCCGACTATGCCGAACGGTCCGAGTTCTACCTGACCTACGAGGGCGCCGCAGCGCTGAAGTCGCTACAACGGGCCAAACCGTTGGCGGTGTTTTTGCTAAAGCAGCCCGCCCAGCAGGCGGCCGCCCAAGCGCTGGCCGCTAAAAAGGGCGCCGACATGGCGCAGTGGCTGTATTTGCCTGTCGTTGCCCGGCAGGACTGGGTGGCCGTGCTCGACAAGCAAGGGCAAATTCAAGGCTTCTTGCAGGGCGACGGGTTTTGAGCTTGCCGCCATTGGGGAATTGGGGCGAGATTCCACTTGCGTATGGTGTGGAATGACTTCGTGCTGACCCAACTGCCATGGCCTGCTAGGCGGGCGATCCGTTCCGCGACGATTGCGCTGCTGATTGCCGTTCCCTGGCTAAATCCGGTCGCTGTAGGGCCGTCCCCGGCAGTTTTACCGCTGATCGTTTCCTGGCTTTGTGTGGTGGGCCTGTTGCTGCTGGGGGCGGCGCCGGGTGCCGAGGGAGTGTCCCGCGCGTGGCTGGCCGCGGCCTTGATCAGCAGCCTGCTGGGCCTGTTGCAATATTTCAATCTCGCACGCTTTTTCAGCCCGTGGGTCGATGTGGCTCCGTTGGGCGTGGCTTTTGGCAACTTGCGCCAGCGCAACCAGCTGGCCTCGCTGACGAGCATCGGCTTGCTGGCCCTGCTGTGGCTCGTGGCCAGCGGGCGGCTGCACGGTTATGCGCTCTGGATGGTCCTGCTACTTGCAGTGGGTAACGCGGCCACGGCGTCGCGCACCGGGCTGGTTCAACTGGCCGTGATCGCTCTGTCGGTGGTGGGATGGGGTGGGGCCGCGCGGGCGCAGCGTTTGCGCCTGTGCCTGGCCGCGCTGGCGGCTTACGCCGTGGCGGCAGGGGCTCTGCCTTGGCTTCTGCATCGATTTACCGGGCATGCGGGCAGCAGCGTCCTGATCCGGCTGGCGGAGGACCTGGGCTGCTCTAGCCGCACCTTGCTCTGGTCCAACGTCCTCCACCTGATCGCCCAGCAGCCCTGGCTTGGCTGGGGCTGGGGTGAGCTGGATTACGCGCACTACATCACCCTCTACCCCGGTGAGCGCTTTTGCGACATTCTGGACAACGCGCACAACCTGCCGCTGCATCTGGCGGTTGAACTCGGCATTCCTGCAGCGCTGCTGGGCTGCGGCGGCTTGGGCTGGCTGGTGCTGCGGGCCAAGCCCTGGCGCGAAACCGATCCGACGCGGCAGATGGCTTGGGGCGTGCTGGCCGTGATCCTGCTGCACAGTCTGGTGGAGTACCCGCTGTGGTACGGGCCGTTTCAGATGGCGTTGGGCCTGTGCCTTGGGCTGCTGTGGCATCGGTCGGCTGCAAACGAGGGAAGCTACAAGCCCAATCAAGGAGGCGCACCCACATGGCGGGCGGGAGTCGCTATGTTTTTAATAGCGTCATGTCTCTATGCCGCCTGGGACTACCACCGCATCAGCCAGATTTACCTGCCACCCGAGGCGCGCCATCCGGCGTACCGCGAGGACACGCTGGCCAAGGTGCGCGGCTCCTGGTTGTTCCGCAGCCAGGTCCGCTTTGCCGAGCTGACCATCACGCCGCTCACGCGCGACAACGCCGAGTGGACGTACAAAACAGCGCGCGATTTGCTGCACTATTCACCCGAGCCGCGCGTGATTGAAAAAGTGATTGACAGCGCGGTGCTACTGGGCCGTGACGACGAGGCGCTGGCCCATCTGGCACGCTACCGGGTGGCGTTTGCGAAGGATCACGCACGCTGGGCCGAGGCCAATGCGCGCGGGCTCGACCTCAATTCAACTCAACCGCCTGCGGCTCGATAAGGGCCCGGAACTCGGGGCTGAGCGTCGCCGCCTCGGCAATGTCCACCCGAAACGGCAGATCTGACTCGTCAAACGCTTCTTCCAGGGTGCCGCGCAGTTGGGCCTCCAACGGGGCCCCGAGCACGAGCAAGTCCAGATCCGAAAATGGCTTGGCCCGGCGGTGCGCACGCGAGCCAAACACCCGCACGCGCCGGCGGTCAAGATGGGCGTCCACAATCGCGCACACCAGTGCTTTCTGGGGCGGCGTCAGGTCAAGCATCGCGGGCCTCCAGCGTGGCCAGCAGAGATTGGGCATCTACCGCAAACTCGTCCAGCACCGCCGCCACCTCCAGGGCCACCCGGGTGTCGTAGGTGTGAGACGTTCTATTTCTCTGCACCAGGTAGACAAACCAAGGCTCGGGGGAAGCGATCAAGCCGCGCTCGGCGGCGACGCGAAACAGGGTGCGCCTGCTGTAGCTGTCGACCTCTGCGGTGTTGTCGAGTTCAGACTCAATTTGACGCTTGAGCATCTTCCAGCTCAACTCGAAGCAGTATTCAAACCGTTGAATGCAAGCGTCGCGAATCTCTTCGTCAGCCAGATCCTGCCGACGACGAACCAAACCACGCTCCAGGCTGGCCAGAGCATTGCGCAGCGGCGACAGGTCGAGTTTCATGCAGCAGGACTGTATGGAAAATGGCTGAAACGATCAAGCCGAAGGGCTGCTGGCGACAAAGCTGCCCGACTTTCCGCCATGCTTTTCCAGCACCCGCACATCGGTGATGGTCATGCCCCGGTCCACCGCCTTGCACATGTCGTAGATCGTGAGCAGCGCGACCTGCACGGCCGTCAGGGCTTCCATCTCCACGCCCGTGGGGCCGACGGTTTCCACCGTCGCGGTGCACGACACACTGGGTTGGTCGGCGGCAGCGCCATCGAGCGCAAACTCGACCGCGACCCGGGTCAGTGCCAGCGGATGGCACAGCGGGATCAGGTCGCTGGTCTTCTTGGCGGCCTGGATGCCGGCGATGCGGGCAATGCCCAGCACATCGCCTTTTTTGGCGCTGCCGCCGCGGATGATGGCCAGGGTTTCAGCCCGCATCACAATGCGCCCGCTGGCCACGGCGATGCGATGCGTGCTGGCCTTGGCGGCGACATCGACCATGTGGGCCTGGCCCTGGGCGTCAAAGTGGGTGAGGGGGCTCATGGTGTTGCAAAACGGGTGGTAAAAACCATTTACAGGATGATGACGTCTTTCAAGCATCATACGGTCATGATCAATAGTCAGGACGCCAGCCAGGCCGATGCCGCTGGGCTGGTGGCTGGCCGGCCGTAGCAGCTCCGGTTGTCGTGCCTCTGGACTCATTTTGACCCCAATCTTCATGAAAAAACAGGCCGTTGCCCATATCAAACAAGCGTTGGCAGCTATTGTTTTGATAGCCCCCTTGTCGCTGACCCCATCCCTCTCGCAGGCCCAGCTGCCCACACTGGGCCAGGGCGGCGACATGAGCGTGGGTGCCGAGCGCAGGTTGGGCGAGCGCATTGCGCGCGAGCTCTACCGCGACCCGGACTACATTGACGACCCGTTGCTGGTCGAATATGTGCAGGGCATCTGGCAGCCGCTGCTGGCGGCCGCGCGCGCGCGTGGCGAGCTCGGCGCCGAGCTCGACGAGCGCTTCGCCTGGGAGATCCTGCTCGGGCGCGACCGCAGCGTGAACGCCTTCGCCCTGCCCGGCGGTTATCTGGGCGTGCACCTGGGGCTGATCGGCATCGTGAGCAGCCGCGACGAACTGGCCTCGGTGCTGGCGCATGAGTTGAGCCATGTGACGCAGCGGCACATCTCGCGCATCCTGACCAAGCAGAACCAGCAGGCCCCGTGGGTGCTGGGCGCGATGATTCTGGGGGCGCTGGCGGCCAGCAAGAACCCCGAGGCGGCCAATGCGATGATCGCCGGCAGTCAGGCCGTGGCCCTGCAAAGCCAGCTGAATTTTTCGCGTGACATGGAGCGCGAGGCTGACCGCATAGGGTACGGCGTCATGACGCAGGCGGGCTTCGAGGCCCAGGGCTTTGTCACGATGTTCGACAAGCTGCAAAACGCCTCGCGCCTCAACGACAACGGCGCCTTTCCCTACCTGCGCACCCATCCGATGACGACCGAGCGCATCGCCGACATGCAGGCGCGCCAGCAGCTGGAGGCCAGGCGCGCGCAGACCTCGGCGCCCACCTTGGAGCACGGCCTGATGAGCGCGCGCGCGCGGGTGCTGGCCAACCCTGGCGTCGATGTGCTGCGCTCCTGGGTGGCCGAGGCCGATGCTCCCACGTTCGCGGGCTTGAGCGCGGCGCGGCAAGCGGCTGTGCTGTACGCGGCCGCACTGTCCAGTGCGCGCCAGCGCGACTTCGCGCGCGCGCGCGGCCTGGTCGCCCGGCTCAGTGCTGCGACAGTGGCCGATGGGCGCGCGGCCCGCCTGAGCCGGCTGCTGGCGGCCGAGGTCGAATGGAGCGCCGGCGATGCGCCGCGCACTGTGGCCCTGGTGGACACGGCCGCGCCGGGGCGTCCGGAGCTGCTGTTGTCCTCGCAGGCGCGCATCCGCACGGGCCAGGCGGGCGAGGTCGCGCAGCGCCTGCAGGCCTGGGTGGCCACGCAGCCGCGCGATGCCACGGCCTGGCAGCTGCTGGCCAGCGCCTACGGCGCCCAGGGCCAGATGCTGCGCGCGATCCGGGCCGAGGCTGAAGCTCAGGTGGCGCATTACGACTATGCCGCGGCCATGGACCGCTTCAGGGCGGCCCAGGACCTGGTGCGCAAGGGGGGGGCGGGCGATCACATCGAGGCGTCGATCATCGACACCCGGGCCCGCCAGGTCGAGTCAATGCTGAGGGAGCAGGCGCTCGAGCGCTGATTCGATCACGATGCCGATGGTCGAATAGACCAGCGAGCCCAGCAGCGCCGCGCCGAAGCCGCGCACATGAAAGCCTTCGAGCATGCTGGCGGCGGCCCAGAACATCAGCGCGTTGATGACGAACAGGAACAGGCCCAGCGTGACCAGCGTGACCGGCAGGGTCAGCACCACCAGGATGGGCCGTACGATGGTGTTGAGCAGGCCGATCACAAAGGCCGCGATCAGCGCCGCAGTAAAGTTCTTGACCTGCACGCCGCTGTAGATGTAGGCCACGAACAGCAGCGACGCTGCACTCAGCAGCCATTTCAGGATCAGCTTCATGGCCGGGGAGCATAGCACCCCGGTCAGGGGTCATCTTACTGCGCGACCGGTTCCTCGGCTGCTTCCTGATGGCGGTTCTTCAGCCAGCCGGCCAGCAGCACACCGGCGATGGCCGCCGCGCAGACACCCCAGTAGGCGATCTGATGGCTCATGTCCGGGCCCTTGAACACATGGGCCAGCAGATTCTCGTTGACGATCATCTTGCCGGCCGTGAAGGCCAGCACACCGGCGCCGATGTACATGATGGCCGGGAAGCGCTCAACCAGCTTGAGCACCATGGTGCTGCCGAACACGACGATCGGGATGCTGACCAGCAGGCCGAAGACCACCAGGCCGAACGAGCCGTGCGCGGCGCCGGCCACGCCCAGCACGTTGTCGATGCCCATGATGGCGTCGGCGATGACAATGGTTTTCATGGCGCCCCAGAAGGTCGTGGCGCTGGGGCCTTGCTCCTCGTTGCCGTCGCCATCGGCCAGCAGCTTGTAGGCGATCCAGAGCAGGGCGATGCCGCCGACCAGCATCAGGCCGGGAATTTGGAGCAGCCAGACCACGCCCACGGTCATGGCCGAGCGCACGACGATCGCGCCGAGGGTGCCCCAGACGATGGCTTTCTTTTGCAGACGCTGCGGCAGGCTGCGCGCGGCCAGCGCGATCACGATGGCGTTGTCGCCGGCGAGCACGAGGTCAATGAGGATGATGGCCAGCAAGGCCGACCACCAGGGGGCGGAAAAAAGCTCCATGAAAAGTCCTTTGGCGTGTTGTGGGTTCAACACCCGCTGCGGCATTGGAGCTTCTATGCAAAGCCTTCGCGCGCGCAAGCAGGTGCGTGGCGAAGGTCTTGCTCGATGCGTGAGCGGTCACGCATCTGGCAAACCGGAAGAATGCTCTTCGTCATGACGGCTTGCCAACCAGGGAGCTACTCCCCTTCGGGCGCAAATTAGACCATTGGACTCGCAAACCCTGCAACTGCTGGGGTCTTTGCCTCGCGCGGGTCATGTCGTCTTTTTCGGCAGGATCGGGGCCGCAGCGCTATCATCGCCCTCCCTCTGTCTGCACGCCATGGCCGCCATTCACATCACCGACATCGAAGCCGCCATCAATTTCTGGCGCGAGAAAGAGCCGTCGCCCGACGGCATCACGCTCGCGCCCGAAATTCGTGCGCTGGCCGAGGTCTATGCGCTGATGGTGTTCTACCACGAGGACGAGGCCGACGAGTTTGGCTTTCCCGCGAAGGCAATGGCGGCCTGGCTGGTCTGGTACGACACCCAGCCCGACACGCCCTGCATCGCGATCTGCTCGACCAGCCAGGGCGACGACAGCTGCAAGGGCTGTGGCCGAACCTTTGAGGAAGTGCAGCATTGGCCGGCCATGAGCCCGGCCGAGAAGCGCGCGATCTGGCGGCGCATCACGCTGACGGGCGATGCCTGGCGCTTCAACAAATACGCCGAGCGGGCCACCGAGGTGAAGGCCGCCGAGCCGCCGGCCCGCTCCTGAGAAACAGCGCCGGCCTTTACAAAACCGGCGCGATTCACTATGGTTTTGGGCTTGCTCCGACCCGCAGGCGGCCCCATGCTCAGACTGACGCAAGCCCCCAACATCGTGATCGCCACGCTGTGGCTGGACACCTTGTGCGAGGCCGGCATCGCGGCCTCGATGCAGCGCTATTTTCTGGGCGCGGCCGCCGGCGACTTGCCGCCCGACCAGTGCCTGCCGGAGATCTGGCTGACCCACGACGAGCAGGAGCCGCAGGCGCGTGAGCTGTTGGCGAACCTGCAGCATCTGCCGCAGCACCGCTGGGTCTGCCGCTGCGGCGAAACGGTGGAAGGCGGTTTCGAGCAGTGCTGGCGCTGCGGCCGCCCGATGCCGGTCTGAGTGCTATTTAATTCATAGCTCTCGGCGCCCATCGGGCAAGGGCTGACGGGTCAATTCCGCCTCACTTCCAGCGCAAGCACTCGATCTCGATGCTGCTGGTGCTGTCGCTCAAGCTCAGCACGCCATCCTGGATCGTCGCCTGCAGCTGCATGTTGCGCTGGGCCAGGGCCGCCAAGGCCTGCGAGGCCGCGGTCGGCACACGCCAGACGCCGAGGTTGTGCGGCCGCGTGAGCTTGCTCGCCATACCGCGCCACCAGACCTCGGCCGCGTGGTGGAAGCAGTACACGAGGACCTGGTCGGCGCGGCCGCAGGCCTTGATGAGCGGCTTGTCCTCGGGTTGGCCGACCTCGATCCACAGCCGGGTCTGGCCGCTGAAGTCGCGCAGCACCACATCGGGTTCGTCGGGGTCGGACAGGCCGGCGCCAAAGGCCAGCGTGCCGTCGCCGCTGCAGATGGTTTGCAGCTGGTGGGCGTTGAGCGCCAGCGCCACGAGGCGCACCATCATGCGCTCGTCGGTCTCGCTGGGGTGGCGCGCCAGCGTCAGCGCATGGTCGGCGTAGTAGCCGTGGTCGATGTCGGCAATCGACAGGCTGGCCTTGAAGATGGTGGACTTGAGGGCCATGTCGGCTTGCTATTGTTTCGATAGCGACTTGCGCCCTGTTGAACAGGGCGTGGCGCGGTTTTCAATCGGATTGGCGGGCGGTCAGGCGCGCCGCGCGAGCTCGGCCGCCTTGCCGACATAGCTGGCCGGGGTCAGGGCCAGCAGGCGGTCCTTCTCGGCCTGCGGAATGTCCAGCGAGCGGATCAGGCCATGCAAGGCCTCGGCCGTCACGGCCTGGCCGCGCGTGACTTCCTTGAGCTTTTCGTAGGCGCCGGGCACGCCGAAGCGGCGCATCACGGTCTGGATCGGCTCGGCCAGCACTTCCCAGGACGCGTCGAGGTCGGCGGCCAGCGCCTCCTCGTTGAGCTCGAGCTTGTTGAGGCCTGCGCTCAGCGAGTTGTAGGCCAGGGCCGCATAGCCCAGCGCCACGCCCATGTTGCGCAGCACGGTCGAGTCGGTCAGGTCGCGCTGCCAGCGCGAAACCGGCAGCTTTTCGCTCAGGTGGCGCAGCAGCGCATTGGCCAGGCCCAGATTGCCCTCGGCATTCTCGAAGTCGATCGGGTTGACCTTGTGCGGCATGGTCGACGAGCCGATTTCGCCGGCCTTGAGGCGCTGCTTGAAGTAGCCCTGGCTCACATAGCCCCAGACATCGCGCGACCAGTCGATCAGGATGGTGTTGGTGCGCGCCAGCGCGTCGAACAGCTCGGCCATGTAGTCGTGCGGCTCGATCTGGATGCTGTAGGGCTGGAAGGTCAGCCCCAGGCCCAGGGGTTCGGGCGTTTCGACGACCTTGCGGCTGAAGGCCTCCCAGTCGAAGTCGGGCCAGGCGCTCAGGTGGGCGTTGTAGTTGCCGACCGCGCCGTTCATCTTGGCCATCAGCTTGACGCCGGCGACCCTCTCGCGCGCGGCTGCCAGGCGCACCACCACATTGGCCACTTCCTTGCCGACCGTCGTGGGGCTCGCAGTCTGGCCGTGGGTGCGGCTGAGCATGGGTATGTCGGCATAGGCCTGGGCCATTTCGCGCAGCTTGGCGATCACGGCGTCCAACGCCGGCAGCATCACCTGGTCGCGCGCGGCCTTGAGCTGCAGCGCGTGGCTCGTATTGTTGATGTCTTCGCTGGTGCAGGCGAAATGCACGAATTCGGTGGCGGCCTGCAGCTCGGGCCGGGCCTCGAACTTGGACTTGATCCAGTATTCCACGGCCTTGACGTCGTGGTTGGTGGTTTTCTCGATCTCCTTGATGGCCGCGCCATCGGCTTCGGAGAAATGCTTGACCAGGCCCAGCAGGTAGGTGCGGGCGCCGGGCGACAGCGGCTTGAACTCGGCAAAGCCGGCATCGCTGAGCGCAATGAACCAGGCCACTTCGACCTGGACGCGGCGGTGCATGTAGCCCTGCTCGCTCATCAGCGGGCGCAGGGAGGCAAGTTTGGCGGCGTAGCGGCCGTCCAGCGGCGACAAGGCCGTGATCGTGGAGAAGCTCATGTCCGAATTGTAGGTTGGGCGCCACGTTCCATCCGCGCCACAGCCCGGCCAAGGGTGAGTCGATAGAATGGAAACCCCTGAGGGAAGCCAAAGACACAGCCCATGAAATTGATCGGATCCACCGCCAGCCCCTATGTGCGCAAAGTGCGCATCGTCATGGCCGAGAAGAAACTCGACTACCACTTCGTCATCGACGACGTGTGGGCGCAGGGCACGACCATTGGCGAATCCAATCCCCTGGGCAAGGTGCCTTGCCTGATCATGGAGGGCGCCGAAGCGGTGTTCGACTCGCGCGTGATCGTGGAATACCTGGACACCCTCTCGCCGGTCGGCAAGCTGATTCCGGTGCAGGGCCGCGAGCGCGCCGAGGTCAAGACCTGGGAGGCGCTGGCCGATGGCCTGCTCGATGCCGCGATCCTGGCCCGCAACGAAGCCGTCTGGCCCGGCCGCAGCGACGAGCAGCGCTGCCAGGCCTGGATCGATCGCCAGCTGGCCAAGGTGCGCGCCAGTCTCAAGGCCATGAGCCAGGGCCTGGGCGACAAGCCGTTTTGCAGCGGCATCCACCTGAGCCTGTCCGACATCGCGGTCGGCTGTGCCCTGGGCTATCTGGAGTTCCGCTTCCCGCAGATCGAATGGCGCGGCGAGTACCCGAATCTGGCCCGGCTGCAGGACAAGCTGATGCAGCGCGCCAGCTTCGCCGACACCAAGCCGGCCTGATTGGCCGCGGCGCCGCGCCTCGGCGGCTCGCGCGCCGTTTTCAGCCCGCGGCGGCCGCGTCGTTCATGCCGTCCCCGCCTCATGCCTGGCGGCCTCGATCAGCAGCTCGCGGGCCACGGCCAGGCCCGCCTTGAGGCCGTCTTCGTGCGAGCCATCGCCCATCCAGGCGCCGCAGAAGTAGCTGTGCTGGCGCCCCTGCAGCGAGGTCATGTCGGCCTGGGCCCGCACGGCGGCCAGGTCGAACACCGGATGGGCGTAGTCCCATTCAGCCAGCACCTGCTCAGGCGCGATCTCGCGCAGCGGGCTGAGCGACAGCAACACCGGCTGCGCCGCCGGCAGGGGTTGCAGCCGGTTGAGCAGGCAGTGCAGGCCGACGCGGGCCGAGGCTCGGTCGGCGCCCTGGGCGCGCTCGTAGTTCCACGCGGCCCAGGCCCTGCGGCTGTCGGGCAGCACCGTGGCGTCGGTGTGCAGCACGGCGCGGTTGGGCTGGAAGCGGATGGCGCCCAGGGTCGCGCGCTCGCTCGCGCTGGGCTCGCGCAGCAGGGCCAGGGACTGGTCCGCGTGCGTCGCCAGCACCAGTTTGTCAAAGCGCTCGGCCGCGCCGTCGGTGAGCACGCGCACGCCGGCTGCGTCGCGTTCGATCAGGCGCACCGGCGTGTTCAGCCGCCGGTCGGCGATCCTGGCCGTGATCCTGTCGACATAGTGTCTCGCGCCGCCGACCACGGTCCGCCATGGCGGCCGGCGGCCGAGCTGGAGCAGGCCGTGGCGCTGGATGAAGCGGATCACGGTAGCCAGCGGGAACTCGAGCGCCTGCTCCGTCGGGCAGCTCCAGATGCAGCCGACCAGGGGCAGCAGGCACCAGTCGCGAAATTCGTCGCTGAAGCGGTGCTGGCGCAGGAAATGGGCCAGGGGCTGCATCAGTTCGGCGTCCTGGGCACGGCGGGCGAGCCCGCTGGCGAGCGCCTTGAAGCGCGCCAGCTCGCCCAGCATGCGCAAAAACCGCCAGTTCAGCAGGTTCGTGTGGTGCGCGAACACCGCGCTCGGGCTGGAGCTGCTCCATTCGAGCTTGTGGCCGTTCAGCGCGCCCGGCAGCTGGACCGAAAACGACATCTGCGACGGGGCCGTGGCAACGCCCAGCTCGGTCAACAGGTTCACGAGATTGGGGTAGCTGTGTTCGTTGAACACCGCAAATCCGGTGTCGACCCCGAAGCTCGTTGGCGGCTTCGCACCGCGATCCGGCCGCTCCTGTGGCGTCGCCAGCGTGATGTCCACCGTGTGGCTGTGGCCGCCGAAATGGTCGCCGGCCTCCAGCAGCGTGATCTCGGCAAGGCCGTGCAGCGTATGGGCCACCGCCAAACCCGCAATGCCGGAGCCCACGATGGCGACCTTCATGTCGGCCGCCCAGGCAGTTCTGTGCTTGATAAAGATACTGCGAAGCGCCCCGAAGCGAACAAGGGAGGGAGGGAGGAGGAGGAGAACCGCTTCAGGATTTCGACCGGACTGAATGCTCCCGGAAGGCTTCGCAGCAGAATGCTTGTGCGCGCGGCGACGAGCCACGCACCTTGGTTAGTGTGCGCCAGATGCACGGAGTTCCCTGTGTCTGGCACCGCAAATTGGTAAAGATTTGTGAATACAATGGCCCCTGCCGAACAAAACCAGTTCGTCGCATTGTGACTTTGGGGTCGCCCCTTGTCACCGACTGATTCGTTCGTTGCCAGCCCCCGCGAACCCTCGATGCCCCTGGCAAACCCGATGATTTGTCAAGGGTTTTTCATACACGCCGCTTAAAATCGGCCGGTTACGAAAGACTTTGATGCTTTATCCGGAACTCTTCAAGCAACTCGAATCCGTGCGCTGGGACATGGACAAGGACATTCCCTGGGCTTCGTTTGACCCGGCCAAGCTGTCCGACGAGCAGGCCCAGACGATCAAGATGAATGCCATCACCGAGTGGGCGGCGCTGCCGGCCACCGAAATGTTCCTGCGCGACAACCGCGACGACAGCGACTTCTCGGCCTTCATGTCGATCTGGTTCTTCGAGGAGCAAAAGCACTCGCTGGTGCTCATGGAATACCTCAAGCGCTTCCGCCCTGATCTGGCGCCGACCGAGGCCGAACTGCACGAAGTGCGCTTCGAGTTCGACCCCGCGCCTGCCCTCGAAACCCTGATGCTGCACTTCTGCGGCGAGATCCGCCTCAACCACTGGTACCGTCGTGCTGCCGAATGGCACACCGAGCCGGTCATCAAGCAGATCTACACCACGCTGAGCCAGGACGAGGCCCGCCACGGCGGCGCCTACCTGCGCTACATGAAGCGCGCGATTCAAAACTTCGGCAACGAGGCCAAGGCCGCCTTCACCAAGGTCGGCGTGCTGATGGCCAGCGCGCGCCGTACGGCGCAGGCCCTGCACCCGACCAACCTGCACGTGAACAAGAACCTGTTCCCGCGCGACACCATCCAGAGCCGCCTGCCCAACCCCGAGTGGCTGGAGCAGTGGCTGGACAAGCAGATCAACTTCGACGCCGTCTGGGAAAACAAGGTGGTCGAGCGCATCCTGCACAACATGAGCCTGCTGATGAACCACAGCTTCAAGAGCGTGCAGGAGCTCAACCGCTATCGCAAGGAGCTGGCGGCCTCGCTGGCGCCCGGCGCCGCGCCGCGCGCGGCCTGACGGTCCGGCCCGGGACCCAGGCGGGATCTACTTGTCGATGCTGGCGACCATGTCGTCCAGCCACAGCACCCGGTCGGCATAGCACTGCAGGTCGGCCGACAGCGTGGTCTGCGCGCCATTGAGCCAGACCTCCTTGCGCAGCTCGGATTTGAGGTAGGCCACCGCGTCTTCCAAGTCGCCGTCGCCGGCCGAGAGGATCAGCCGGTCATAGGCGCCCTGCACGGCCAGCTTGATCATCAGCGTGGCCAGCGCCACATCCACGCCTTTTTGTACCTGCCGATCAAACGGCGTGCCGCAGGACGGGCACTTCAGATGCATGTCCTTGAGCTTGTACAGCTGCACCCGCATCTGCGGACCCTTGGGTGCCGCCGACTTGAGCCAGGTGTGAAACGCGTTTTGCGCCTCGGCCGTCGGGTCCGAGGTCGAGTTCAGGTAGTAACTTTCGTAAATCGGCCCGCCATTGGCTTTGACGAGTTCATTCTTCAGCAACAGATAGTCAAACCCGTTGGGGCGGGACTTGCCGAAGTTGTAGAGGTAGGAGGCGTCGACGATCCAGACGGTTTTCATGGGGAGGCTCGAGTCTTCACTGCTTCGATGGATGGGCCTCAGGGCTGGCCGGCCAGGGCCGGCTTGCCGCGCCGGCGCAGCCTGCCCGCCAGGCGTCGCAGCCCCTGTTCGAGGTCGTCCAGGTAGGTGAACACCACGGGCACGACCAGCAGGCTCAGCACGGTGGAGGTGATCAGCCCGCCGATCACGGCGATCGACATCGGCGAGCGAAAGCTCGGGTCGGCCGCGCCGAAGCCGATGGCGATGGGCAGCATGCCCGCGCCCATGGCGATGCTGGTCATGATGATGGGACGCGCGCGCTTGTGGCAGGCGTCGAGCAGCGCGTCGAAGCGGCTCTGGCCACGGTCGCGCCGCGCCACGATGGCGTACTCGACCAGCAGGATCGAGTTCTTGGTCGCTATGCCCATCAGCATGATGAGCCCGATCAGCGAGGGCATGGAAAAGCTCTTTTGCGCGATCAGCAGGCCCACGAAGGCCCCGCCCAGGGCCAGCGGCAGCGCCGCCAGAATCGTGACCGGGTGCAGGAAGTCCTTGAACAGCAGCACCAGCACGAGGTAGATGCACAGCACGCCGGTCAGCATGGCCAGGCCGAAACTGGCGAACAGCTCGCCCATGACTTCGGCGTCGCCGACCTCGATCACCTTGACGCCGGGCGGCAGGTTTTTGATGGCGCCCAGCTGCTGCACGGCGGCCGTCACCTCGCCCAGCGGCAGGCCCGAGAGCTCGATCTCGAAGTTGACGTTGCGTGAGCGGTCGTAGCGGTCGATCACGGCCGGCCCGCCGCTCAGCTCCAGCGTGGCGACCTGGCCCAGCATCACCGGGCCCTTGATGCCGGGCACAGCGAGGCGTTCCAGCAGGCCCAGGTCCTGGCGCGCGGCCTCGTCGAGCTTGACCACGATGGGCACCTGGCGTTGCGACAGGTTGAGTTTGGGCAGGGCCACGTCGTAGTCGCCCACGGTCGCAATGCGCAGGGTCTCGCCGATGGCGGCGCTGGTGACACCGAGGTCGGCAGCGCGCGCAAAGTCGGGCCGCACCGCGATTTCGGGGCGGATCAGGCTGGCGCTCGAGGCCACGCTGCCCAGCCCGGGGATGGTGCGCAGGTCCTTTTCCACGGCCAGGGCCGCGGCCTGCAGCGCCAGCGGGTCAACGCCCGTCAGCACCAGAACATATTTTTCGCCCGAGCCGCCCAGGCCGACCTTGCTGCGCACGCCGGGCAGCGGCTCGAGTGCCGCGCGGATCTGGTTTTCAATGCCCTGCTTCCTCGGCCGGTCGCCGCGCTCGGCCAGCAGGATGGTCAGCGTGGCCTTGCGCGCTTCGGCCGCGCCCTGGGGTGCGAACGGATCGCTGCCGGCGCTTCCCGCCCCTATCGTGGTGTAGACGCTTCTCACATGCTCGACCTGGCTGACCAGGGCGCGCGCCTGCTCGGCGGCCGCCCTGGTCTGGGCCAGCGTCGAGCCCGGTGGCAGCTCCAGGTAGACCTGGGTCTGCGAGTTGTCGTCGGGCGGGATGAAGCCGGTGGGCAGCAGCGGAATCAGCGCCACCGAGCCGAAGAAGAACAGGGTCGAGGCGATCATGGTCGTCACGCGGTGCTTCATGCACCAGGTCGCGCAGCGCATGTAGAGCGTCAGCCAGCGCGGTTCCTGCCGCGCCGCGACGATGGGCTTGAGCAGGTAGGCTGCCATCATCGGCGTGAGCACGCGCGCCACCACCAGCGAGGCGAACACCGCCAGCGAGGCGGTCCAGCCGAACTGCTTGAAGAACTTGCCGGCAATGCCGCTCATGAAGGCCGTGGGCAGGAACACCGCGATCAGCGTGAAGGTGGTGGCGATCACGGCCAGGCCGATCTCGTCGGCTGCCTCCATCGCGGCCTGGTAGGGCGTCTTGCCCATGCGCAGGTGACGCACGATGTTTTCCACCTCGACGATCGCGTCGTCCACCAGGATGCCGACCACGAGCGACAGCGCCAGCAGCGTGACCACGTTGACCGAGAAGCCCAGCCAATACATGCCAGTGAAGGCCGGGATCACCGACAGCGGCAAGGCGACGGCCGAGACAAAGGTCGCGCGCCAGTCGCGCAGGAACAGCCAGACCACCAGCACGGCCAGCAGCGCGCCTTCGTAGAGCAGGGCCAGCGAGCCGTCATATTCCTCTTGCACCGGCGCGACAAAGTTGAAGGCCTCGGTCAGCTCCACATCGGGATGCTGGGCCTTGAGCTCGGCCAGCGCTTGCTGCACTGCCAGGCCGACCGCCACCTCGCTCTCGCCGCGGCTGCGCGAGACTTCAAAACCCACCACGGGCTGGCCGTTGAGCAGGGCCGCCGCGCGCGGCTCGGCCGTGGTGTCGCTGACGCTGGCCACCTGGTCGAGCCGGACGCGACGGCCGTCGGCCAGCGCCAGTTCGAGCTGGCCCAGTTCCTGTGCCGACTTCACGGTGGCGAGCGTTCGCACCGGCTGCTCGCCGCCGCCCACATCGGTGCGCCCGCCCGCGCTCTCGCCCTGTACCTGGCGCAGCTGGCGCGAGATCTCCGCCGCCGTCGCGCCCAGCGCCTGCAGCCGCGCCGGGTCGAGCGCCACCCGGACCTCGCGGCTGACCCCGCCCACGCGGTTGACCGCGCCCACGCCGCGCACGGCCAGCAGCTTCCTGGTCACCTCCTGGTCGACGAACCAGGACAGGGCTTCGTCGTCCATCCGGGGCGAGCGCAGGGTGAAGGCCAGCACCGGCTGGCTGGCCAGGTCCATCTTGGTGACCACCGGGTCGCGCAGATCGGCGGGCAGCTCGGCGCGCACCCGCGAGACGGCCGAGCGCACATCGTCGAGCGCTTCCTGCACCGGTTTTTCCAGCCGGAACTCGGCTGTGACGGTGACGCCGCCGTCCTGCACCTTGGTATAGAGGTGCTTCAGGCCCTGCAGCGTCGCCAGCGCGTTTTCCAGCTTGCGCGCCACATCGGTTTCCAGCTGCGCCGGCGCCGCGCCGGGCAGCGAGGCCGACACGGTGACCGTGGGCAGATCGAGGTCGGGAAAGTTCTGCACCTTCATGGCGTTGAACGACAGCAGCCCCGCGAAGCTGAGCAGCACAAACAACATGACCGCGGGAACCGGGTTTCTGATCGACCAGGACGACACATTCAACATCGGGCTGCTCCTTATTTCGCAGCTGCGCGTGCCGGTTTGACGAGGTCTTCGGCCAGATTTGGCTTGCCGGTGTCGGCTACGCGGACGAGGTCGCCGTCGTTGAGAAAACCCGCGCCGCTGGTCACCAGCCTGGCCTCGGTGCTGATGCCGTTGATGATTTCGACCCGCTCGCCGGCCCGACGGCCGGTCTGCACCTTGATCTGGCTGACGCGCTGGTCGGGGTTGAGGCGGTAGACATAGCTGAAGCCGTCGCGCACCACGACGGCGGGCTGGGGCACGGTCAGGGCATTCGTGTGGCCCAGTTCAAACTCGCCGCGCGCGAACATGCCGGCCTTCGCCGCAGGGCCCTGGGACGGCCCGTCCATGCCCACCGCGCTGACATTCGGCAGCGGGCTCAGGTCGACATAAACGAAGGCCGAGCGGGTTTGCGGGTCCACCGTGGGCGCGACCATGCGCACCCGGCCCGACAGTTTCGCGCCGCTGGCGGCGGTCACCAGGGCCGCGGTGCCGGGCGTGATGCGGCCCAGTTCGGCCGAGGTGACCTCGGCGCGCCACTCGAGTCGGCCCTGGCGGATCAGGCGAAACAGCTCGGTGCCGGCGCCGACCACGGCACCGACCGTGGCGCTGCGCGCCGAGATCACGCCGCTGTCGGGCGCCAGCACCTGCGTGTGCTTCAGGCGCAGCCGCTGGACCTGCAGCGTGGCTTTGGCGGCTTCGACGCGGGCCTTGGCGGTCTGCTCGGCCGTCAGGTATTGGTTGAACTGCTGGGCGCTCAGCGCGCCGCTGGGCTGCAGGCTGCGGGCCCGCTCGGCGT
>JBOHHM010000097.1:0-14556 GCA_050725495.1 Burkholderiaceae bacterium
TCACGGATCACCTTCGTCCCCACTTCTTCAAGGTCCGCGCTGCGCCCATGCAACCCCGGGACACCCCGCTGCGGTCGCCCTCAGATAGCGTGGGTAGCGCTCTCGGATTCATCGTGGGACGTAACACCCCTCCTGAACCAATGCATCCGCCGTCTTGTAGCCGAAGGCGCGTAGCGGTTCATTGCGCAGCAGGAAGGCGGCACGTTTCCCGTCGCCGGTCATCTCTGTGGCCACGGCCAGCACCCGAACCATGTCCTGGAGGTACTTTTGCAGTTGCGGTGCCTGGGGCCTTGCGGTCGGGGTGTTGCGGTGCACGTGCGCGCGCTCGGCCAGTTCCTGAACCTGATAGCCGAAGAACTCCCCGATCCGGGCCGGAGACAGGTAAGGTGTGTTCGGCTCGCGAAATTGCTCGACAAAGGGCTGTTGCAGTACGGCATTCATGGTCATGACTTCGTGCAATCAATACGCACTCATTTAGCACTAAAACTAGCCCTTCGGGTGGCCGTGGATCGAGTGCTGGCACGGAGACCGTAGCAGCCGCGACACCGGGGAACAGAACGGGGAACAAGTGAAAATCGAATCGAGCGAAACCAAGGATTCATAAGGGGCGCAGCCGATTTTTAGATCGGTTTCACGCCAACGAAAGCATGAGCGAGTTGAAGGAAACTTCGACTCGCTTTTTGTTTTTGGGCGCCTGCCATTGGTTTGCCAGCGGCCAACGCCAGCGCCTGCAAATGTCCTGGCCCCGACAGCTTCCCTGTGCATCATGGGCAAAGGGACTGTCGGCTCGGCCACCTAGGCGATGTCGATGTTGTGCACCGAGAATTCGCCACGGCGGCGGTCGGCAAAATAGCAGACCAGCGTTTCCTTGACGGTTTTGAAGGCGATCTCGTCCCAGGGAATTTCGTCTTCGGTGAACAGCCGGGCTTCCAGCGTCTCATGGCCGGGCTTGAACTGGTCGCTGAGCAGGCGGGCCCGGTAGAACAGGTGGACCTGGCCGACCCGCACGACGTTCATGACCGTGAACAGCGCCTCCATCTCGATGTGTGCGCCAGCCTCTTCGTCGGTCTCGCGGGCCGCGCCCTCGGCTGTGGTTTCGCCGAGTTCCATGAAGCCCGCGGGCAGCGTCCACTTGCCCCAGCGCGGCTCGATATTGCGTTTGCACAGCAGCACGCGCTCGCCGAAATGGGACACGGTGCCGACCACGTTGAGCGGGTTCTCGTAGTGGACGGTGGCGCAGGCAGGACAGACCGCCCTCAGCCGGGTGTCGCCGTCGTCGGGCACGCGGTAAATGACGGCCGTGCCGCAGTTTTTGCAGTGTTTGATGGGGCTGCGAAGCATGGGTCAAGTGTAAATTCAAACGAAAAAAGGGCTCCTTGCGGAGCCCTGCTGCAAAACAGGAGCTTGCTCAGGCTTTTTTTGCGGGTGCGGGTTTCCCGTGTTTCTCAATCAGCGCACGCGCGCTATCGAGCAGTTTTTTGCCGTCGTAGCCGCGCTTGTTCATGTCTTCCATCCACTCGACTTCCACCAGGCGGGCCTTGCGCTTGAATTCCTGGGCTTCGCTGGCCGGGATGGTGTAGATGGTGTTCTTGCGGTCTTCGGCAGATTTGCGGCCGCTGGGGTCGTTGCCCTGCTGGATCTTGCCCAGCCAGCCCGAGGTCGCCAGGCCGGAGTTGTTGTCAATCACTTTCTTGAGATCGGGTGTCAGCGACTCGTATTTTTTCTTGTTCATCGCCATCACGAAGGTCGTTGTGTAGAGCGCGCCGCCCGCGGGGTCGAACTCGCTGTGAAAGCGCGTGAGCTCGTGCACCTTGACCGAAGGCACGACCTCCCAGGGAATCACGCAGCCGTCGATCGTGCCCTTGGCCAGGGCGTCGGGAATCTGCGGCAGCGGCATGCCCACCGGTATCGCGCCCAGGTAGCCCAGCATCTTGGTGATCTGGCGGGTCGGCCCGCGCAGCTTCATGCCCTTGAGGTCGGCCGCGGTCCTGATCTGCTTGTCCTTGGTGTGGAACATGCCGGGCCCATGCACGTGCAGCGCCAGGACCTGGGTGTCCTTGAATTCGTCGCTGGCCTGGGTTTGCACATATTCCCAGTAGGCCTTGGAAGTGGCCTCGGCATTGTTCATCATGAAGGGCAGCTCGAATACTTCGACGCGGGGGAAGCGGCCTGCGGTGTTGCCGGGCAGGGTCCAGACCACGTCGACCACGCCATCCTTGGCCTGGTCGTAGAGCTGGACCGGCGTGCCGCCGAGCTGCATGGCGGGATAGGCCTCGAACTTGATGCGGCCGCCGGACTCTTTCTCCACCTTTTCCATCCAGGGCTTGTGCATGGTCAGCCAGACGCTGGACATCGGGGGCATGAAGGTGTGGAACTTGAGCGTGACGGATTGCTGGGCCAGACCACTCAAGGCTGGCGCGCCCAGGGCGGCGGCGGCCGTGGTCTTGAGCAGGGTGCGACGCTGGATCATGGATGTCTCCTCATTTTGATGACGCTAACTTAACGCAAGGCGGGACCGCAGGTTTCCCGGGCTAACCCTCAACTGACGTACTTCACCAGCCACAGAGAGATGCTGGGGACGAACAGCAGCAGCAGCGTGCGCAGGGTGTCGCTGATCAAAAAGGGCATGACGCCGCGGTAGCTCTCGGCAATCGGCACGCCACGGGCCATGCCATTGACCACATAGACATTGAGGCCCACCGGGGGAGCCAGCAGCCCGAAGCCGACGGTCATGAGCACCAGGATGCCGAACCAGATCGCCACCGACTCCTTGGGCATGCCGAAGTCCAGCCCCATGACCATGGGAAAGAAAATGGGAATGGTGAGCAGGAGCATGGACAGCTCGTCCATCACCGCACCCAGCACCACGTAAAACAGCAGGATGCCCGACACCACCATCAGGGGCGACAGCCCCCAGCCGGCCACGACATCGGCCAGCTGGCTCGGTACCTGGGTCAGCGCCAGCGCGGCATTCATCAGGTCGGCGCCGATGAAGATCATGAAGATCATGGCCGAACCCTCGGCCGTGGCATAGAAGCAATGCCTGAATTTCTGCCAGGTGATTTCGCGCTTGAGCAGCGCCGCGACGAAGGTGGAGGCCGCGCCGACCGCCGCGCCCTCGGTGGGGGTGAACAGGCCGCCATAGATGCCGCCGAAAACGATCAGGAAGATCAGCGCGATGGGCGCCACGCCCATCAGGGCCTGCAGGGTCATGCGCGGCGCATCGTCCTCATGGTCGGGTGCGTGCCCCGGCACCACGCGCACATAGATGGCGATCGCAATCATGTAGCCCGCCATGGCGATGATGCCCGGAATCATGGCCGCGGCGAACAGCTTGGCGATGTTCTGCTCGGCCAGGATCGCATAGATCACCAGGGGCACCGAGGGCGGAATTAGGATGCCCAGGGTGCCGCCTGCCGCCAGCGTGCCGGTGGCCAGCCGGCCCGAGTAGCCGTGGCGCTTCATTTCGGGCAGGGCCACGGAGGTGATGGTGGCGGCCGTGGCCACCGATGAGCCGCAGATGGCGCCGAAGGCCGCGCAGGCCATGACCGAGGCCATCGCCAGGCCACCGCGAAAACGCGACATGACCGCGCTCGCGAACCCGAACAGGGCCTTGGAGATGCCGCCCTGGGTGGCGAAATGCCCCATCAGGATGAACAGCGGAATCACCGACAGGTCGTAGCTGGCAAAGCGTGCGAAGGCCTGGGTGTTGAGAAAGCTGGACAAGGGGCCCCAACCGGCCTGCATGAGGTAGCCGACGGCGCCGGCCACGAACATCGAGATCGCGATCGGCACGCGGATCGCCATCAGTGCCAGCATCATGGAAAAAATAGTCAGGGTCAGGGCGATCGGGCTCATTCCTGTGCCTCCGGACCAAAGCCCTGGATCGCCTGCCACAGACCGATGACGGCGGTCAGCGCCAGCGGCGGCACCATCGCCGCGTAGACGATCCATTCAGGAAAGCCGAGCATCATGGTGCCGGAATGGGTGGTGTAGGCGTTGAGGCCCCCAAGCGCGGTGCGCCAGGCCAGCAAGACCATGACCGCGCCGAGCAGCAGGGCACCGAAGCGGTCCAGCAGCACATTGGTGCGCTCGCTCGCCCTGGCGGTGAAGAAGTCCACGATGATGTTGCCCCGTCGCAGCTGGCACCACGGCAGGAACAGCGCGACAGCCGCTCCGGCGGCCACTCCCGTGAGTTCAAAATCGCCGACCAGGGTGATGCCCACCGTGTTGCGGCCCAGCAGGCTCAGGCAGGTCATGAGGGTGATGCCGGTCAGCATGACGCCGGCCAGAATCGCGCAAAGCTTGGCTAGGAGGTCCAGCAATTTCAACGGTGTCTCCGGTTCCTGTGATGGATTTTTATCGACGGATACTAAGCAAGCGGCAGCCGGCTTGGCCGCCCGCCGATCGGGCGACTCGCAGAACTGCGCGATGATCGCGTATTTGGTGCGATCACCGCGCAGCCGGCGCTGGGCCTCAGGCCACTTTGACGCTGAGCCGGCCCAGGCCGCTGACTTCGCCCACCAGGGTGTCGCCCGCTACCACGGCGGCCACGCCCTCGGGCGTGCCTGTGTAGATCAGGTCGCCCGGCTGCAGTTCCCAGGCGGCCGACAGATGCTCGATGGTCTCGCCAATGTTCCAGATCAGCTTGGACACATGGCTGCGCTGGCGGTCCTGGCCGTTGACCTGCAGGTAGATCTCGGCGTTGGCCACATCGCCGGCCTGCTCCGCCGGCGTGATCGGCCCGATCGGCGCCGAATGGTCGAAGGCCTTGCCGATGCACCAGGGGCGGCCCTGCTTCTTCATCTCGCTTTGCAGGTCGCGGCGCGTCATGTCCAGGCCCACGGCGTAGCCGTAGATGTGCTTGTGCGCATCGGCTGCGCGGATGTTCTTGCCGCCGGTGCCGATGGCGACCACCAGTTCGATCTCGTGATGCAGGTTTTTGGTGAGGCTGGGGTAGGGGATGGTGCCAGTTTCCCCTGCATCGACCGCCACGATCGCATCGGCAGGCTTGAGGAAAAAGAACGGCGGTTCGCGGCCGGTGAAGCCCATTTCCTTGGCATGCTCTTCATAGTTGCGGCCCACGCAGTAGATGCGGTGCAACGGAAAACGCTCGGTCTTGCCAACGATGGGCACCGAGACCGTGGGGGCGGGGTTGAAGACGTAGCTCATGACATCCTTTCTTCGTGGTGGATGCCCAGTGCCTGGTGCACGGGGCGGTCGGAGTAGCTGAACAGCACACAGCCGCGCTCGGATTTGAAGCGTGCAGTGTGCCACGACGGAATCACAAAATGGTCGCGCGGCGAGAATTCAAAGTGCTGGGTCTGCTCACCGTGCTCGACGATGACCTCGCCCTGGCCCTCGACGACGAAGCGCAGCGCACTCTGCGTGTGGCGGTGGCTGGGCGCGACCTCGCCGGGCAGGATCAGCTGCAGGCCGGCATAGAGCGACTGGGTGATGGCCGACTGCCCGCGCAGCGCCGGGTTCTCCAGGATCAGCACGCGGCGCACCGCTTCCTCGGCCGTGATGGCCGGGCCCGAGCGCATCAGAAAGGGCCTGACTTGCTCATATTTCCATAGCGCCGCAACACAGGGGGACATGGGCTGCGAAGGCGCCAGGGCATGAAGAACCTGCCACAGCGGGGTCAGGTTCAGCGGCGACATGTCGCGGTAGAGCTGCTGGCGCAGCTCGGCCGTCGTGGGCGCGGCAGTGGGCTCGGTGCTATCCATCGGGCTTCCTTTGGGGTCGGGGTGGCCTTACCACTTTGTTCCAAGATAGGCACCTTCGGCCGCGAGCCGGGCTTGCAGCGCGGCGACATCGACGGCCGCAGCTGTCGCGTCAGACTTCAGCGCCAGATCGGCTGCCGTGCCGGCGGCCTGACCCATGACAAAGCAGGCGCCGGTCACGCGCGCCGCCGACTGGGCCTCGTGCGTCATCGAGGCGCAACGGCCGGCGACCCAGACGTTGTCCAGCCCCTGCGGCAAGGTCATGCGGTAGGGCAGCTGGTTGAAGCCCCGGCTTTCGGGGATGGGGGGCCAGCGGAACTCCACATCGCCCTTGAGGTGCAGTTCCAGCGGCCAGCCATTGACGCCTACCGTGTCGTCAAAGCTGGCGCAGTCCAGCACGTCGGACTCGGTGAGCTGGTAGTGGCCAAGCACGCGCCGGGTTTCGCGGATGCCGACTTGCGGTGCGATGTCGACGATGCAGGCGTTCTCAAAGCCTGGCACTTCCTTCAAGAAGCCCGCGACCTGGGCAATCTGGCGCCGGCCCAGGATTTCGGCGTCGCTGAGTTCCTGCGCGCTGGTGCCGTCCATGGCCAGGCCTTGCGCGTTCGCCAGCTGCGTGAGGTTCACGCGCCACTCGATGCCGCTTTTTTGCGGCCGCATGATCGGGGTTTTGCGCGGGAACTGGTAGCGCCCCGCAGCCTCGGCCTCCAGCATCATTCGGGGAATCACCTCCCAGGCCTTACCGGCGCGCTGCGGGTCGATGCCGTTGAGGCGGAACATCGTGGATGGATAGAGCATGTTGCCCTGGCCGTCGCCTTTCTCGAACGGCGCACCGGCCCAGGCCGCGAGGTCGCCGTCGCCCGAAGCGTCGATGAAGCTGCGGCCCACGACGGCGGAGCGCCCGGACTTGGTTTCCAGCAGCAGCGCATGAACCTGGTGGCCGGAAGCCATCACCACGCCGGCGGCCAGTGCATGGAACAGCACCTGGACGCCGGCTGAGAGCAGCAGCTCGTCGGCCGCGATCTTGTAGGCTGCCGTGTCGTAGGCCTGGGCGCAGGTCTTGCCGAACAGCAGGTGCGGGGCGTTGAGTCCGCCGAGCCGGTCGATGCGCGCCAGCAGGTCGGCGGCCACGCCGTGCACCACCTGGCGGATGTCGCCGTGCACATTCGCATGCAGGCCGCAGAAATTGGTCACGCCGGCGGCCGTTCCCATGCCGCCCAGGAAACCGTAGCGCTCGATCAGCAGGGTGGAGCGGCCCGCGCGTGCAGCGGCCACGGCCGCGGCCATGCCGGCCGGGCCGCCACCCAGCACCACCACCTCGTATTCGCCGAGGATCGGGGTCTGGCGGCTCGGTTCGGTCAGGTGCTTGGTCAGGGGTGTCGTCATGGGTCGAACAGGTGTTGGGGGTCGATGCCGTCGTGCATCCATTTCAGGCCGGCAAAGCCAGCCGACTCCTGGCCGCTTTGGACAGCTCGCCGCGGCGCAGCGGGTAGTGCGCGAGTTGGGTTTTTCGCCGCCCCCAGAGCAGCACGTCGGCGCTCCACAGGTGTGCCGGCACGTCTTGGCGTGGCAGCACCGCGCGGTAGGCGATGTGGCCCGAGACGCGCGGCTTGCCGTCACCGACCACGGCTTCGCGGATCCTGCTCCACAGCCCGTCGGCGCCGATCAAGGCCGCCCCTTCGAGCTGCTCGCCGTCCGCCAGATCGATGCCACCTTGGCGCTGGTACGCAGCGTCACGCTGGGCAGGGCCTGGCAGGCCTGCAGCAGGACCTGGTGCAGGGTGGCCCGGTAGATCACGCCGTAGGCGGCACGCGCGACCTCGCCCAGCGGCGCACGCACCACCTTCTCGCCGGTGCGCATCGTTCATGCCCTGGCCCGGCGGGAAGAATGCCACCTGGTTGACGCCTTCGGTCAGGCCCAGGTAGTCGAACATGCGAAAGATGTTGGGCCCGAGCTGGATGCCGGCGCCGATCTCGCCGAAGGCGGACGACTGCTCGAGCACCGTCACGCGATGACCGTCCTGGCCCAGCACATAGGCGGCGAGGCCGCCTATGCCGCCGCCGGCGATGAGGAAGGGGAGTTCCTGGGGCATGGGATGGGTCTGCGGGTCGTATTGAAGCCGCATTAATAATAAGTGTAAATATTAATTTGAAGGGTGCAGGAACCCCTCTGCCCCAAAACACTCGGTAAACTTCCCGGCATGGCAAAAAGCTTTGACTTCCAGCATGCGCCCGGGCACTTGATCCGCCGCGCCCATCAGCTGGCCGTGGCCATCTTCATGGAGGAAACGGCGGACTACGATGTCACGCCGGTGCAGTTCGCCATCCTCAACGCCTTGATGGACACGCCGGGAGAAGACCAGGTCACGCTGTCGGGCACGGTGGCGTTTGATGCGGCCACCTCGGGTTCGGTGATCGGCCGGCTGGAGGCCAAAGGCTGGGTGCGGCGCGAGGCCGACACGCGGGACAAGCGTCGCAAGCTGCTGTGGGTGACGCCCGAAGGCGAACAAGCGGCGCTGCAGATGAAGCGCGCCGCCACCAGGGTGCAGGCCCGCCTCGTGGATCCGCTGGACCAGGCGGAACGCAAGCAGTTGGTGGCCTTGCTGGGCAAGCTGGTCGCGGGCCACGAAGCTCACCAGTGAGGCCGCCGGCTCGGGGCCCCTGAGGGCTCAGGCCGACTTGGCGAGCAGGTCGAAGTGCTCCACCAGCGGCGGGCTCGCAAAGAACGGCCCGACAATCGCGCGCCATTCGGCAAACAGCGCGGATTGGCGAAAGCCCACGGTGTGGTCTTCCAGCGTGGCCCAGAAGATCTGCAGGATGTAGCGCTCGGGCGACTCGATGCCCTTGTCGACCTTGAAGCCCTGAAAGCCCGGGGCCCGGGCGATGACGGTGCTCAGCCCGCGCTGGATGGCTTCGTCAAAGGCGGCCTGCTGGCCGGGGTGGATGCGGATGTCGGCGAGTTCGAGGATCATGGGAAGTCCTGGGGGTCAGTGCGGATCGGGTGGCCAGTCTACCGCCTGCCCGGCGCGTGGCGCGGTGTGGCTTGGTCCCGCAAGCGTTTGCGGTCTCCGGGCCTTGCAAAACGTGCGTCGAGTGTTGTCAAGACAGAAGCGGCTCGAAGCGTCTCGCCGCGGCGTCGAGCGTTTCTGCGCTCCGGCTCCTGCGGCTACGGGTTGCGGCCAGCGGGGCCCGGCTCGATGTAGATCAGCTCCCAGAGGTGCCCATCCAGGTCCTGGTAGCCGTGTTGGTACATGAAGCCGTAGTCTCTGGAGGCGTTGGGTGTACTCGCTCCGGCGGCCACTGCCTTGCCAACCACTTCGTCGACCCTGGCTCGGCTATCCGCGGACAGGCACATGATGACCTCGGTGCTTTTGTGGGCGTCACAGAGTTCATGAGGGGTGAAGGTCTTGAAGAAACCTTCCAGCAGCAGCATGACGAAGATGTTTTCGCCCACGATCACGCAGGTGGCCTTTTCGTCGGTGAACCGGGGGTCGAACTTGTAGCCGAGTGCGGTGAAAAACGCGACGGACCGCTTGAGATCCTTGACCGGCAGGTTCACGAAAATTTGCGTCGCCATGGCTTCTCCTTTCGGGGTGATCAGCGCCATTCTCACGCAGTCGGGCTCAAGAGTCAGCCGTCCGGCTTGATGGCGCTGCAGCGAAGTCGCCACGCCGCAAACGCAGGGCGAATCGAGCACTCCGATGGGTTGCATCACTGGGCCCCAAGACTGCGGGTTACAAGCATTGACCACCTTGGGCTCCAACGCCGCTTACCCCAACTGCCGCTTTGGCGGGGCGATGCAAAGCCATGCTTGCTGCAGCCATGCGTCCAACCGGTTTATCCTTGCATCCCATGAAGCTCTACAACTATTTCCGCTCCTCCGCCTCGTTTCGCGTGCGCATTGCGCTGCAGCTCAAGGGTTTGAGCTACGACTATGTTCCCGTGCACATCGCCAAGGGCGAGCACAAGAAGGAGGCGTACACGGCCATCTCGGCCGACACCCTGGTGCCCATGCTGCAGACCGATGGCGGCGAGCGCCTGTCGCAGTCCATGGCCATCATCGAGTACCTCGACGAAATCCATCCCGAGCCCGCGCTGCTGCCCACCGACCCGATTGGCCGCGCCAGGGTGAGGGCGCTGGCGCAGTCGATCGCCTGCGAAATCCACCCGCTGAACAACCTGCGCGTGCTCAAGTACCTGGTCAAGGAGCTCAAGGTCGACGAAGAAGCGAAGAACACCTGGTACCGCCACTGGTGCCGCGAAGGGCTGGAAGCTTTCGAGCGGCAGCTGAACCAGCTGCCCGCATCGACCTACTGCTATGGCGAAACCCCGACGCTGGCCGACTGTTGCCTGGTGCCGCAAATCTTCAACGCCAAGCGTTTCAACACCAACTTCGACGGCCTGCCGCGCACCATGGCCGTGTTCGAGGCCTGCATGAAGCTCGACGCCGTCCAGAAGGCCCAGCCGTCGAGCTGCCCTGACAACGAAGCCTGAGTTCGCCATCGTGCGCCATGATTGGCTGATTCCCGACTGGCCGGCGCCCCCCCACGTGCGGGCCCTGTGCACCACGCGCGCCGGTGGCCAGTCCCTGCCGCCCTACGACAGCCTGAACCTCGGTGACCATGTCGGTGACGATCCGGCGGCAGTGCAGGCCAACCGCGCTGTCCTGCGCCAGGCCTTGGGCTCGCATGCCGTGTTTCTCAAGCAGGTTCATGGCACGGCGTGCGTCGAACTGGGCCGCGACACCCCAGACGGGGCCGAAGCCGACGCCTGTGTCACCCATCAGCGCGGCCTGGCTTGCACCATCATGGTGGCGGACTGCCTGCCGGTGCTGCTCACCGATACCGCGGGCCGGGCTGTGGCCGCTGCGCACGCCGGCTGGCGCGGGCTGGCGGGCCAGGGCGGTCACGGTGTCTTGGCCTCGGTTTACGAGAGATTCAGGGCGTTGGCTCAGGAGAGTGGGGCTCCAGGCGCTATTGAAACGATAGCGTGGCTGGGGCCGTGCATTGGCCCGCAGGCGTTCGAGGTGGGGCCGGAGGTCAAAGCTGCGTTCGAGGCGCACGACCCGCGCGCCGCCGCCCTGTTCCAAGCCCATGGACCGGGCAAGTGGCTGGCCGATCTAGCGGGGCTGGCGCGGCTGCGCTTGCAGGCCCTGGGCATTACGCGGATCCATGGCAACGACGGCAGCCGCGGCTGGTGCACGGTCAGCAATGCCTCACGGTTCTTTTCGCACCGGCGCGATGGCGTCAGCGGGCGCATGGCGGCCTGCATCTGGCTGGATTGAGAGCTGGGGCGCTGCCATGCGGGCCGCATGCTCCGCTGCCTCGCGGACCTTGATCGCCTTGCGTCGCGCGGGCGAACCCATCAGGTAAACCACCAGTGCCACGGGACCGAGTCCATAGAGTACAAAGGTGATGATGGCACCGAGCAGGGTGCCGTTGGCATTGGTGGCTTCGGCCACGGCCATCATCAAGGCGACATAAATCCATGCGATAACGACGAGGTACATAAGCAAATCCGAAATTGATTGTTGCACTGCAGCATGAATTGCGGGATACTGGGGTTATCCCGTAGAGTCATAACGCATACATAACGCATAAGGAGACAGCGTGAATTCTGAATCAGACTGGGCGCAAGCTGCCCAGCAATTCCAGCAGACCTTTGCCGCGAACTGGGATCAGGCCTTGCAGTCTTTGCAGGGCATGAACCCGGCCGGTCTGGCCACCGCGGGCAGCCCGCCACCCCCCTTGGCGCTGTCCCCCGTGAAGCTGCAGGAAATCCAGAAGCAGTACGTGCAGGATGTGACCGAACTCTGGAACCAGGGCTTGCAAGCCAACTCGGTGATCCGCGACAGGCGCTTTGCCGGCGAGGCCTGGCGCAACCACCCGGTCGCCGCGTTTTCGGCGGCCACCTACCTGCTCAACGCCCGCACCCTGATGGGCCTGGCCGAGGCCGTCGAGGCCGACGCCAAAACCAAGGCCCGCATCCGCTTTGCGGTGGAGCAGTGGATGGCCGCTTCGGCACCCAGCAACTACCTGGCCTTCAATGCCGAGGCCCAGAAGAAGGCCATGGACACCCGGGGCGAGAGCATTGCCAAAGGCCTGCAAAACCTGGTAAATGACCTGCGCCAGGGTCACATGAGCCAGACCGACGAGAGCCTGTTCGAGGTTGGCAAGAACGTGGCCACGACCGAAGGTGCGGTGGTGTTCGAAAACGAGCTGTTCCAGTTGATCGAATACAAGCCGCTGACCGCCAAGGTGTATGAAAAGCCCTTGCTGTTCATCCCGCCTTGCATCAACAAGTTCTATATCCTCGACCTGCAGCCAGACAACTCGTTGATCCGCCATGCGGTCGAGCAGGGCCATCGCACGTTCGTGGTGAGCTGGCGCAACCCGGACGAGTCACTGGCTGACAAGTCCTGGGACGACTACATCGAGCATGCTGCTATCAAGGCGATAGCGATAACGCAAGAAATTACGAGGGTTGACACCATCAATGCGTTGGGATTTTGCGTCGGCGGCACGATTCTGGGCACGGCGTTGGCCGTGCTGGCCGCTCGGGGTGAAAAGCCGGTGGCCAGCGCGACCTTCCTCACCACCTTCCTCGATTTTTCAGACACCGGCGTGCTCGACCTGTTCATTGACGAGGCCTTCGTCAAGTTTCGCGAAATGCAGCTGGGCCAGGTCGGGCTGCTCAAGGGGCAGGAACTGGCCTCGACCTTCAGCTTCCTGCGCCCCAATGACCTGGTTTGGAACTACGTGGTGGGCAACTACCTGAAGGGCGAAACCCCGCCGCCTTTTGATCTGCTCTACTGGAACAGCGACTCGACCAACCTGCCGGGGCCGTTTTACGCCTGGTACCTGCGCAACACCTACCTCGAAAACAGGCTGGTCAAGCCCGGCCAAGCCGTGGTCTGCGGTGAAAAGGTCGACCTGCGCAAGCTGGACCTGCCGGTGTATATCTACGGCTCGCGCGAAGACCACATCGTGCCGATCGGTGGCGCCTACGCCTCGACCCAGCACCTGAGCGGCAAGAAACGCTTCGTGATGGGCGCTTCGGGCCACATTGCGGGCGTGATCAACCCGCCAGAGAAGAAGAAGCGCTCCCACTGGACCAACGACAAGCTGCCGCCGAACCAATTCCCGGTCTCGCACGCCGAGTGGCTGGCCGGCGCCCAGGAGCACCTGGGCAGCTGGTGGACCGACTGGGACGGCTGGCTCAAGGGCCAAGCGGGCAAGCAGATCGCTGCGCCCGAGGGCTATGGCAAGGGCCGGTACAAAGCGATCGAACCGGCCCCCGGCCGCTATGTGAAAGCCAAGGCTTGACCAATCCGTCATTCTGAGCGCAGCGAAGAATCCAGGCCTTGCAGCGTAGACCCCTCGCCAAGTTCAGGATGAAAATGAACCCCCCACCACACAGGAGACTCTCTATGGAAGACATCGTCATTGTTGCAGCCACCCGCACGGCCGTGGGCAAATTCGGCGGCACGCTGGCCAAAACCCCGGCCCCTGAACTCGGCGCCGCCGTGGTGAAGGACCTGCTGGCCCGCACGGGCTTGCCCGCCGACCAGGTGGACGAAGTGATCCTGGGCCAGGTGCTGGCTGCAGGCGCCGGCCAGAACCCCGCGCGCCAAGCCCTGATCAAAAGCGGCCTGGCCAAGGAAACGCCGGCGCTGACCATCAACGCCGTCTGCGGCTCCGGCCTCAAAGCCGTGATGCTGGCGGCCCAGGCCGTGGCCACGGGCGACAGCGAGATCGTGATCGCCGGCGGCCAGGAAAACATGAGCGCCGCGCCCCATGTGCTGCTGGGCTCGCGCGACGGCCAGCGCATGGGCGACTGGAAGATGGCCGACACCATGATCCTCGACGGCCTGTGGGACGTCTACAACCAGTACCACATGGGTATCACGGCCGAGAACGTGGCCAAGAAATACGGCATCAGCCGCGAGCAGCAGGACGCGCTGGCCCTGGCCAGCCAGCAAAAGGCCGCCGCCGCGCAGGATGCGGGCAAGTTCAAGGACGAGATCGTGCCGTTCAGCATCGTGCAGAAAAAGGGCGAGCCCATCGTCTTTGCCGCCGATGAGTTCATCAACCGCAAGTCCAGTCTCGACGCCCTGGCCGGCCTGCGCCCCGCGTTCGACAAGGCCGGTGGCGTGACGGCGGGCAATGCCTCGGGCATCAACGATGGCGCCGCCGCCGTGGTCGTGATGAGTGCCAGGAAGGCCGCGGCCCTGGGCCTCAAACCGCTGGGTCGCATTGCGAGCTACGCCAGCTCCGGCTTGGACCCTGCCTACATGGGCATGGGCCCCGTGCCCGCGTCCACCAAGGCGCTGCAGCGCGCGGGCTGGAAGCCGGCCGACCTCGACCTGCTGGAGATCAACGAAGCCTTTGCCGCCCAGGCCTGCGCCGTGAACCAGGAAATGGGCTGGGACACCAGCAAGGTCAACGTCAATGGCGGCGCTATCGCCATCGGTCACCCGATTGGTGCATCGGGCTGCCGCATTCTGGTGACGCTGCTGCACGAAATGCAGCGCCGCGACGCCAAAAAAGGCATTGCCTCCCTGTGCGTCGGGGGTGGCATGGGAGTTGCCCTAACGATCGAGCGCTGATTTCGCGTGGACAATGGCTTGAGCACAGCGGAAGCGATTCCGTTTTCTGCCTCGGCAGGCTGTGTTTCAGGCCGTCAGTCCAGGCGAATTGGGCTTAGTGCGCTATTCAATTTGTAGCATCGATAACGAAACAGGAGAGAATCATGAGCCAGAAAGTCGCCTACGTCACCGGTGGCATGGGTGGTATCGGTACCGCCATCTGCCAGCGTCTGCACAAAGAGGG
>JBOHHM010000098.1:0-3189 GCA_050725495.1 Burkholderiaceae bacterium
ATGGTCGACAGCAGCGAGATGGTCTGCGCGACTTCGAGCAGGCTCTTCTTTTCGGTACTGGTTGTCACCCCGGCCGCATCGTCGATCTGGCCGCCGCAGCGCGCCGCCATCCAGTCGCAGAACTCCAGCACATTGGTCCAGCGCGCGGCCGCGAGTTTTTCGCTGTCTTCGCCGTCGTAGAGATGCTTTTCGTAGCCTATGTCCTTGAGCCAGTCGCTCAGGAAGGCGCGCGCGTCTTCGGCGCCGTGGGTATGGCGGGCGCGGTATTCGAGCTCGTTCACATAGCGGCCGAACTCGTGCAGGCTGGCGACGGCACGGCTGGAGAGCACGCTGCCCAGGCTGGAGCTGAACAGCGCCTCGAACAGGCTGAGCTTGTACTGGCCGGCAAACACGCCCAGGCTTTGCAGCGTCTGGTGGCCGATGCCGCGCTTGGGCGTGGTCACGGCGCGCAGAAACGCCGGGTCGTCGTCGTTGTTGACCCACAGCCGGAACCAGGCGCACAGGTCCTTGATTTCGGCGCGGTCGAAGAAGCTCTGGCCCCCCGAGACCTTGTAGGGAATCTGGGCGCGGCGCAGCGCCTGCTCGAACACCCGGGCCTGGTGGTTGGCGCGGTAGAGCACGGCGAAGTCGCGGAACTCCTTGTGCTGCGAGGTCGACCTGAGCGACTGGATGCGGGCCACGGCGCGCTCGGCCTCGTGCTCCTCGTTGTCGGCATCGACCACGCGCACCGGCTCGCCCTCGCCGAGTTCGGAAAACAGGGTCTTGGGAAACAGCTTGGGGTTGGGCTGGATCACGTTGTTGGCCGCGCGCAGGATCGCGCTGGTCGAGCGGTAGTTCTGCTCGAGCTTGATGACCTTGAGCGCGGGGAAGTCCTGCGGCAGCTTCTTCAGGTTGTCCAGCGTGGCGCCGCGCCAGCCGTAGATCGACTGGTCGTCGTCGCCGACCGCGGTGAAGCGGGCGCGCTCGCCCACCAAATGTTTGAGCACCTCGTACTGCGTGGCATTGGTGTCCTGGTATTCGTCGACCAGCACATGGCCCAGCGCGGCCTGCCATTTGGCGCGCACCTCGGGGAAGTCCTTGAGCAGCTTGAGCGGCAGGCCGATCAGGTCGTCGAAGTCCACGCTCTGGTAGGCGGCGAGCCGCTCCTCGTAGCGCGCCATGATGCGGGCCGTGATGCGTTCGTTGTCGTTCTGGGCCTGGGCCTCCGCCTGGGCCGCGTTCAGGCCCAGGTTCTTCCACAGGCTGATGGCCCATTGCCACTGGCGCGCGGTCGCGGCGTCGGTCGTGCCGCCGCAGTCCTTGAGGATGCCGGTCACGTCGTCGGCATCGAGGATGCTGAACTGGGGCTTCAAGCCCAGCACCGCGCCGTCTTCGCGCATCATGCGCACGCCTAAAGCGTGGAAAGTGCAGATCACCACCTCCTTGGCCGCCTTGCCGATCAGACCCTTGGCGCGCTCGCGCATCTCGGTGGCGGCCTTGTTGGTGAAGGTGATGGCGGCAATGCGCTGGGGCGCTAGCCCGGCCTGGATCAGGCCGCCGATTTTGTGAGTGATCACTCGCGTCTTGCCCGAGCCTGCGCCGGCCAGCACCAGGCAGGGGCCATGCATGAAATTGACGGCTTGCTGTTGGGCGAAATTGAGACCGGCGGACATGGGCGATGGTTCGGGCAAAGCGGGCAATCATACAGAGCGGCCCGCCAAGCCATGTCACTGGGGGCAACAAGCCCGGTGGGGGGCTGCGACAATCGCCCGGTGCTTGACATCCTGCTGATCACCTTCCCCTTTTTCGCGCTCGTGCTCTGCGGCTATATCGCCGCGCGGCGGCGCATGCTGCCGCTGGACGCGATTCCGGGACTCAACGGCTTTGTGCTGTATTTCGCCCTGCCCTGCATGCTGTACCGCTTCGGCTCGACCACGCCGCTGGCCCAGCTGCTCGACGCCAGCCTGTTCTTCACCTACCTGCTGTGCGCGCTGGTGATGGTGGGCTTGGTCGTCGCCGTCAGCCTGAACCGGCGTATTCGCTGGAACGACGCGGCCTTTGGTGCCCTGGTCGCGGCCTTTCCGAATACCGGCTTCATGGGCGTGCCGCTGCTGGTGGCGCTGCTGGGCGCCGCGGCAGCCGGCCCGGCGATCGTAACCATCGTGGTCGACCTGGTGATCACGACCTCGCTGTGCATTGCGCTGTCGCGCCTCGATGGGGCCGACGAGCATGGTTTCAGCAAGGCCGCCAGGAATGCGCTCAAAGGTGTGCTGGTCAACCCCATGCCCTGGGCCATCCTCGGCGGCGCCGTGGCCTCGGGCCTGAGCCTGGAACTGCCCAAGCCGGTGATGCAGACCCTGGGCCTGCTGGCCGATGCGGCCTCGCCGGTCGCGCTGTTCACGATCGGCGCGGTGCTGGCGCGCTCGCAGCTGCTGGCCGCGCGCGGCGATGCCAGGCCCGTGCCGCCGCGCGACTATGTGCCCGTGGCCCTGTTCAAGCTGATCCTGCACCCGCTGCTGGTGCTGCTGGTGGGCGCCGGCGCGATTTACCTGGGCGTGCCGCTGGAGCCGTTTGCGCTGACCGTGATCACGCTGGTGGCCGCGCTGCCGAGTGCCAGCAATGTGTCGCTGCTGGCCGAGCGCTTCGGCGCCGACAACGGGCGCATCGCCCGCATCATCCTGGTGTCGACGGCGCTGGCGTTTCTGAGCTTTTCGGGCGCGGTCGCCCTGCTGCGCTAAATCGCCAGCGGGTCCACGTCGACCGCCCAGCGAATCAGGCCCTTGGCCTCGGGCTGGGCGCGGGTGGCGTGCAGCACCGCGTGCCAGGCTGTCAGGAAGCGCTGCAGCGCAGCGCGCGACGGGCTCTCCACCAGCATCTGGGCGCGCTCGATGTTGGCCACCCGCTGAATGCTCATGGGCACAGCCGAGTACAGCGTGACCTGCTCGGCTCCGGGCAGGCCGGCGGCGGCTGCGCTCGCGGCGTTCAGAAAGGCCTGCGCCGCCTCCTGGCTGCGCGCCTCGGCCCGCACCAGGGCCTGAAAGCTGAACGGTGGCATGCCGGCCTGCTCGCGCTCCTTGAGCTGCTGCGCGGCAAAGGCCGGGTAGTCGTGCCGGCGCAGCGCGGCAAACAGCGGGTGGGTCGGGTGGAAGGTCTGCAGCCACATCTCGCTGGCCGCGCTGTGCGCGGCCTCGCGCCCGGCCCGGCCGGCGG
>JBOHHM010000099.1:0-5253 GCA_050725495.1 Burkholderiaceae bacterium
GCCTCGAGCACCCGCAAGGCGTGGGCCAGCAGCTGCTCGCCGGCCGGCGTCAGCTGGGCGCCGCGGCGCCCGCGCGCGACCAGCCTGGCGCCGGCGAGCTGCTCCAGCTCCACCAGGGTCTTGGAGACAGCCGGCTGGCTCAACGCGAGTTTTTCAGCGGCCCGCGCCAGATGCCGCTGCTGCGCGACGGCCACGAAGCAGCGCAGATGACGCAGCTGAACGGCACGCGAAAAAACATCCAAATCAGGGCTCCGATAAATTACCAATGGTTATTGAAAAACGACTGTTTTTCAATTTACATCAATTATCTTCATGGATAAAGTGCCGGCTGACATTTGAAAACCCTCAGGAGCCCCATGTCCAAGCCTGCCTCTTCGATCACCCCACGCGACTGGTCCAGCCACTCGCCCTATATCTATCCCGACTACAAATCCACCGCCAAACGCGGCCCCACCCAGCCGCTGATTCCGCTCAAGGCCGCGCTGGGCGAACTGAGCCAGCCGGTCTATGGCCATGAAAGCGTGGGCGAGCTCGACCACGACCTGACGCGCAATGCCCGCAAGAACGGCGAACCGATCGGCGAGCGCATGATCCTGACGGGCCAAGTGCTCGACGAAGGCGGCCGCCCGGTACGCAACACGCTGATCGAACTCTGGCAGGCCAACGCCTGCGGCCGCTATGTGCACAAGGTCGACCAGCACGACGCGCCGCTGGACCCGAACTTCCTGGGCGCCGGCCGCTGCCTGACCGACAGCGAAGGCCGCTACAGGTTTCTGACCATCAAGCCCGGCGCCTACCCCTGGGGCAACCACGCCAACGCCTGGAGGCCCAACCACATCCACCTCTCGCTGTTCGGCCAGCATTTCGCCAGCCGCCTGGTCACGCAGATGTACTTCCCCGGCGACCCGCTGCTGGCCTACGACCCGATCTTCCAGGGCACGCCCGCGAAGGCGCGCGAGCGCCTGATCGCCGACTTCTCGCTGGACCTGACCGAGGAGGGCTTTGCCCTGGGCTACCAGTTCGACATCGTGCTGCGCGGTGCGAACGAAACCCCGTTTGAAACGAAAGCCTAAGACTTTGCGGGACAGACCGCAGCGCGCAGTGCCAGCTCTGTCCCCAACACGAAAGACCACGCCATGATGACCGCATTGCAAAAAAATTTCGGCCAGACCCCGTCGCAAACCGTGGGGCCCTACTTCGCCTACGGCCTGACGGCCGAGCAATACCGCTATGACTTCACCCAGGTGTTTGACGGCCAGCTCGCCTTGCCCGGCGCGGCCGGTGAGCCCATCCGCCTCGAAGGCCGCGTGCTCGATGGCGACGGCCAGCCCATCGCGGACGCCATGGTCGAGATCGGCCATGCCGACGCCTCAGGCCACTACCCGCAAAGCTCGGCCGATGTCCAGGCCACGGGCTTTCGCGCCTTCGGCCGCATGGGCACGGGAACGGACGCACACAACCGCTTTGTGTTCCACACCGTCAAGCCGGGCGCGGAAAGCGCCGGCCAGGCGCCGCACATCAACGTGATCGTGCTGATGCGCGGCCTGCTGGTCCATGCTTTCACGCGGGTCTACTTCAGCGATGAAGCAGCAGCCAATGCGAGCGATGCCGTGCTGGACTCGGTGCCCGCCGAACGCCGCCCCAGCCTGGTCGCGCAACGCAGCGAACAAGGCGGCACCGTGGTCTACCGCTTTGACATCCACATGCAGGGACCGCAGGAGACCGTGTTTTTCGACGTGTAGGCAGCCGCTCTGTTTTTGATAGCGCCTCACGCCCACCGTGCGTGAGCCAGCAACAAAAAAGCCGCTCAAGGAGCGGCTTTTTTTGGTGGCTGAGCGGGCTCAACGGAACTTCGCCTGCGGCACGGTCTTGAGGTCGTGATCCAGCGTGCTCAGATAAGCGGCCATGGCCTTGAGTTCGGCATTGGAGAACTGCTTGGCCACGCCGGCCATCACGCCGTTGGAGCGCCCGACCTGGGGGTTGTTCTCGGTCTTGTAGGCCTTGAGCGCGACAAACAGATAGTCGGCATGCTGGCCCGCGATCTTGGGGTAGCTCGGGTCGATAGGCTTGGCGAAGTTCTCGCCGTGGCAGGACACGCAGGCGCCCTTCTTGAGCAGTTCGGCCACCTGGACGCTGGGCTCGCGCGAGGCTTTGGGCGGCAGCGTGGCGCCCTCGATCTTGCCATGCGCCTCGTAGTAGGCGGCTACATCGGCCATGTCCTGGTCGCTCATGCTGTCGGCGATGCCGCGCATCGTGGGATGCTTGCGCTCACCCTGCTTGTAGGCATTGAGGGCCGACACAATGTATTTGGCGCCCTGGCCCGAGATCATCGGGACCTTGTAGACCTCGGGAAAACTGGCCTGATAGCCCTCGATGCCATGGCAGCCGACGCACATGGCGACTTTCTTCTCGCCCGCCTTGGCATCACCCTTGACTTCCTGGGCGTTGGAGAGGGCCGTCACGCAAGCGACAGCGAAGGCAAATATCGTGGTCAACAACTTGTTCATTTTGCGCGCACAATGGGGTGAGAGTTCAGACTTGTAATCAACTTTTGATTATATCCCGCACCATCCCGGCCCCTTTCAACCCATCCAGCCCCGCACACCCATGAAGTTCCAAGGCTCCCAGAACTACGTCGCCACCCAGGATTTGATGCTCGCCGTGAACGCGTCCATCGCTCTCAAACGCCCGCTGCTGGTCAAGGGCGAGCCCGGCACCGGCAAGACCATGCTGGCCGAGGAGGTCGCGCAGACGCTGAACATGCCGCTGCTGCAGTGGCATATCAAGTCCACCACCAAGGCGCAGCAAGGGCTGTACGAATACGACGCGGTCAGCCGCCTGCGCGATTCGCAGCTTGCCGATGTGGACGGTGGCGAGCGCGTCAAAGACATCCACAACTACATCCTCAAGGGCGTGCTGTGGCAGGCCTTCACGGCCAAGGAGCCGGTGGCGCTGCTGATCGACGAGATCGACAAGGCCGACATCGAGTTTCCCAACGACCTGCTGCGCGAGCTCGACCGCATGGAGTTCTACTGCTACGAAACCCGCGAGCTGATCCAGGCCCGGCACCGCCCGCTGGTCTTCATCACCTCCAACAACGAGAAGGAACTGCCCGACGCCTTCCTGCGCCGCTGCTTCTTCCACTACATCAAGTTCCCCGACGCCGACACGATGAAACAGATCGTGGACGTGCATTTCCCCGAACTCAAGAAAGAGCTTCTCACGGCGGCCATGAAGACGTTTTACGACGTGCGCAACCTGCCGGGCCTGAAGAAAAAGCCCAGCACCAGCGAGCTGCTCGACTGGCTCAAGCTGCTGGTGGCCGAGGACATCCCGCTTCAGGCGCTGCAGAGCAGGGACGACAAGGTCGCCGTGCCGCCGCTGGTGGGCGCCTTGCTCAAGAACGAGCAGGACGCGACTCTGTTGGAGAAGCTCGTGTTCATGCAGCGCCACAACCGCTGAACGTGCTGCGGAACGACGAGCGATGCAAAAACCTGAACCCGTAACGCTGGAAGCCCCGCTGCTGCGCCTGGAGCCGATGACGGCCGACCATGCGGTGGCGCTGGAAACCGCGGCGCATGACGGCGAGCTGTGGAAGCTGCGCGTCACCTCGGTTCCAGCGCCAGGCGAAACGGCGGCCTACATCGCCGCCGCACTCAAAGGCTACGAGGCGGGCCAGATGCTGCCCTTCGTGGTGCGCGACCTGCCCAGCGGCAAGATCATCGGCAGCACCCGCTACCACGACATCGTGCCGGCGGTGGAGCGGCTGGAGATCGGCTACACCTGGTACGGCTTGAGATGGCAGCGCAGCCATGTCAACACCATGGCCAAGCTGCTGCTCATGACCCATGCCTTCGAAACGCTGGGCGCCAAGCTGGTGGGCTGGCGCACCGACAACTACAACTTCGCCAGCCAGCGCGCCATCGAGCGCCTGGGCGCCAGGAAGGACGGCGTGCTGCGCCACCATGCGCTGCGACGCGACGGCACGGTGCGCGACACCGTGATGTACAGCCTGGCAGTGGGCGAATGGCCCGAGGTCAAGGCCCACCTGCAATACCAGTTGGCCAGGCCGCGAACCCCGGCCGAATAAAGGGAGATCGCCGATGCTGATCGACTTCTTCTACACGCTGCGCTCGGCCAAGCTGCCGGTTTCGGTCAAGGAATACCTGAGCCTGCTCGACGCCCTCAAGCAGGGCGTGGTCGGGCCCACCAGTCAGAACGCCGACGGCAGCGGCTACAAGATCGACGATTTCTACTACCTGAGCCGCACCGCGCTGGTCAAGGACGAGAAGCATTACGACAAGTTCGACCGCGCCTTCGCCGCCTACTTCAAGGGCGTGGAGATGGTGGCCGACTTCAGCAAGGACGTCCCGCTCGAATGGCTGCGCAAGAACCTCGAGCTCGAACTCAGCCCCGAGGAGAAAGCCAAGATCGAGAAGATGGGCTGGGACGAGCTCATGGAAACGCTGAAAAAGCGTTTCGAGGAGCAGAAGGAGCGCCACGAGGGCGGCAGCAAGATGATAGGCACGGGCGGCATCAGCCCGTTCGGCGCCTACGGCTACAACCCGCAAGGCATACGCATAGGCCAGGAAAAGGGTCGCAACAGGAGCGCGATCAAGGTCTGGGACCAGCGCGCCTACAAGGACTACGACGACAGCCAGGAACTGGGCACGCGCAACATCAAGGTCGCGCTGCGCCGCCTGCGCAAGTTCGCACGCCAGGGCAACCAGGAAGAGCTCGACCTGGACGACACCATCCGCTCCACCGCGGCCAATGCCGGCTGGCTGGACATCAAGATGGTGCCCGAGCGCCACAACAATGTGAAGGTGCTGCTGCTGATGGACGTGGGCGGCACCATGGACGAGCACATCCACCGTGTCGAGGAAATGTTCTCAGCCGTCAAAGCCGAGTTCAAGCACCTGGAGTTTTATTACTTCCACAACTGCGTCTACGACTTCATGTGGAAGAACAACCGCCGCCGCTTCAGCGAAAAGTTTCCCACCTGGGACATCATCCGCAAGTACAACAAGGACTACAAACTGATCTTTGTCGGCGATGCGACCATGAGCCCCTACGAAATACTGCAACCCGGCGGCAGCGTGGAATACAACAACGAGGAAGCCGGCGCCGAATGGCTGCAGCGGCTGACCAATGCGTTTCCCAAGTTCGCCTGGATCAATCCGGAGCCGCAGGGTGTCTGGCAATACCGCCAGAGCATCAGCGTGATCCAGCAACTCGTCAACCAGCGCATGT
>JBOHHM010000100.1:0-10598 GCA_050725495.1 Burkholderiaceae bacterium
GCCCTGGACGCTGGCCACGGTCAAGCAGGCCACGGCCGCGCTGCGCGGCGAGTTCCAGCCGATCTCCGACATGCGCGCCTCGGCTGCCTACCGCAGCGAGGTGCTGGGCAACCTGATGCAGCGCTTCTGGCTCGAAAGCCAGGGCATGCAGCAAATCAATCTGGAAACAGCATTGTCATTCTGAGCGCAGCGAAGAATCTCCATGCAAGCAACAACCGAGACCCTTCGCTTTGCGCAGGGTGACAGAAAGGAAAATTCCGCATGAACGCCCCTGACATCATCTTCGCTCCCGGCACGACCCATACCCATGCCTGCGGCGTACCCAAAGCGCACGAAAGCGCGGTGGCCCAGGTCGCCGGTGCGGCGACCTACATCGACGACATCCCCGAGATCAAGGGCACGTTGTACGCCGCCCCCATCCTCTCGAGCGTGGCCCATGGCCGGCTGCTGGGCGTGGACGCCAGCGCCGCCCTGGCGCTGGCCGGCGTGCACGATGTGATCCTGGCCAAGGACATCCCTGGCGACCCGATCCTGGCCACGTTCTCGCACGACGAACCGATCTTCGCCAGCACCCATGTCGAGCATATCGGCCAGGTGGTTGGCGTGGTTGTGGCCGACAGCGTGATGCTGGCGCGCCGCGCCGCGCGCCTGGTCAAGCTCGACATCGAGGCCCTGCCTGCCATCCTCACGGTGCAGGAGGCGCTCAAGGCCCAGAGCCATGTGCTGGCGCCGGTGTTCGTCAAGCGTGGCGACGCGGCCAAGGCGCTGGCCAATGCCCCCCACACGCTGAGCGGCTCGTTCGAGATCGGCGGCCAGGAGCATTTCTACCTCGAGGGCCAGGTCGCCTATGCGCTGCCGCTGGAACAGAACCAGTGGTGGGTCTACTCCAGCACCCAGCACCCCGGCGAAATCCAGCACTGGGTGGCCCATGCGCTGGGCATTGCCAACCACGCGGTCAAGGTCGAGTGCCGCCGCATGGGCGGCGGCTTTGGCGGCAAGGAAACGCAAAGCGGTCACATGGCGGTCTGGTCGGCGCTGGCCGCGACCAAGCTGCGCCGCCCGGTCAAGCTGCGCATGGACCGCGACGACGATTTCATGGTCACCGGCAAGCGCCACCCGTTTGCCTATGAATACACGGTGGGCTTCGACGACAGCGGCCTGATCACCGGCCTCAAACTCATGCTGGCGGCCAATTGCGGTTTTAGCGCGGACTTGAGCGGCCCTGTGGCTGACCGCGCTGTTTTTCACAGTGACAACGCCTACTTCCTGAGCGATGTCGATATTGCGTCCTACCGCTGCAAGACGAATACGCAAAGCCACACCGCCTTTCGCGGCTTCGGCGGCCCGCAGGGCGTGATCGTGATCGAAGCCATCATGGGCGACATTGCGCGCCGGCTGGGCTTGGACCCGATGGACGTGCGCATGCGCAACCTCTATGGCGTGGAAGACCGCAATGTCACCCACTACCAGATGAAGGTGGAGGACAACATCCTCGAGCCCCTGCTGTCCAGGCTGCAGGAGACATCGCACTACCGCCAGCGCCGCCACGAAATCGCCCGATGGAATGCCAGCAGCCCCGTGATCAAGCGCGGCATCGCGATCACGCCGGTGAAGTTCGGCATATCGTTCACCGCGACCTTCTTCAACCAGGCCGGCGCGCTGGTCCATGTCTACACCGACGGCAGCGTGCAGGTCAACCACGGCGGCACCGAAATGGGCCAGGGCCTCAACACCAAGGTCGCGCAGATCGTGGCCGACGAGCTGGGCGTGCCGTTCGAGCGCGTGCTGGCCACGGCCAGCGACACCAGCAAGGTGCCCAATGCCTCGGCCACGGCGGCATCGAGCGGCACCGACCTCAACGGCCGCGCCGCCCAGTTTGCTGCGCGCCAGGTGCGCGAGCGCCTCATCAAATATGTGGCCGAACACGAGGGCTGCGCACCCGAGGCCGTGGTGATCGCCCAGGGCCAGGTCAGCTCGCCCAAGGGCACACAAAGCTTCGAGCAGCTGGTGGACAAGGCCTACCACGCGCGCGTGCAGCTCTGGAGCGACGGCTTCTACAAAACGCCCAAGATCCACTACGACAAGCACACGCTGACCGGCCGGCCGTTCTACTACTTTGCCTACGGCGCGGCCTGCTCGGAGGTGGCGATCGACACGCTGACCGGCGAAAACCGCGTGCTCAAAGTCGACATCCTGCACGACGTCGGCACCTCGATCAACCCGGCCATCGACATCGGCCAGATCGAGGGCGGTTTTGTGCAGGGCATGGGCTGGCTCACCACCGAAGAGCTGGTCTGGAACGACAAGGGCTACCTGAGCACCCACGCGCCCAGCACCTACAAGATCCCGGCCACCGGCGACGTGCCCGCCCACTTCCGGGTCGACCTCTGGCCCGAGCCCAACCGCGAAGACAACGTGTTCGGCAGCAAGGCCGTGGGCGAGCCGCCCTTCATGCTGGCCATCAGCGTCTGGGAAGCGATTCGCGACGCCGTGGCCGCCGCCAAGGGCGACAGCCAGCCCGTGGTGCTCAATGCCCCGGCGACGGCCGAAAACGTGCTCAGCAGCCTCAAGGCCTGAACCGCGTTAGCCACGCTACAGTTCGGTCATGCTGACCCGCGTGACCGATCTGGCCTCTGTGCCCGGCAGCTGATGGCCGCTTTGTCTGCCCTCGCAGACGAGCAAGGCCTCAGCCTGCGCCCTCCCCCCTGCCCGAGCCCACGAGCTGCTGCGCTCGCGGCTACCATGGCTGCGTTTGGAAGGGCTACTTTGCGGCGGTCGAGTACTGGCGTGACGAGGCCTTGCTGCGGCTCGAGGCCGGCAGCCCGCTTTCAGCCTCAGGCGACCTTCCTCAGATCCCGGGCACGCAGGTTCGAGGGGCACTGGCTTGAACGCCACGGCTGCCGCCCAGCGCAAGGACGGCCGCAACGACGACACACCCCGCGTTGACATGAAAAATTGGCTTCAGCTCACACAGAATGGGCGCATCCTGCTACAAAATCAATAGCGCCCGGAAATCGTTGACGTTGGTGTGCGTCGGCCCGGTGATCACCAGGTCGTCCAGCATCCTGAAATAGCCATAGGCATCGTTGCGGTCCAGGTACTGGTCGATCTTCATGCCCAGCGACTGGGCCCGCGACAGGGTTTCCGGCGCGACGAAAGCGCCGGCGTTGTCTTCCACGCCATCGATGCCGTCGGTGTCGGCCGCCAGCGCCCAGACGTCGGGCTGTCCCTGCAGCGCCTGCGCCAGGCCCATGCAGAACTCGCCGGCCCGGCCACCGCGGCCGCGCGGCGTACCCTCGGGCTGCTTCTTGATCGTGACCGTGGTTTCACCGCCAGACAGGATCACGCAGGGCTTGGCGAAAGGCTGGCCGCGCTGCGCCACCGCGCGTGCGAGCGCCGCATGCACCTTGCCGACCTCGCGCGACTCGCCTTCGATCTCGTCGCTCAGGATGTGCGCTGCCATGCCTGCGGCGCGCGCCGCCGCCGCCGCGGCTTCGAGCGACTGCTGCGGTGTCGCGATCAGGTGGACCTCATGGCCGTTGAAAGCCGCATCGCCGGGCTTGGGCGTTTCGAGTGCCCCCTGCTCGAGCAGGCTCATGAGCCCGCCGGGAATCGCGATGCCGTAGCGTTCGAGAATGGCCACGGCATCAGCGCAGCTGCTCGCATCGGGCACGGTCGGCCCGCTGGCGATGATGGCCGGGTCGTCGCCCGGGACATCGCTGATGGTCAGCGTCACCACCTTGGCCGGCGCACAGGCCAGCGCGAGACGCCCGCCCTTGATGCGCGAGAGATGCTTGCGCACGCAGTTCATCTCGGCAATGTTGGCGCCGGAATTGAGCAACTCCTTGTTGATGCGCTGCTTGTCTTCCAGCGTCAGCCCATCGGCCGGCAAGCTCAGCAGGGCCGAGCCGCCGCCCGAGATCAGGCACAGCACGAGGTCGTCTTTCGTGAGCCCCTGCGTCAGCGCGAGGATGCGCTGGGCCGCGGCCAGGCCGGCCGCGTCGGGTAGGGGGTGAGCCGCCTCGACGATTTCAATGCGCTGCTTCAGGCCTTCGGGCCGCGGCGGCGTGTGGTGATAGCGTGTGACCACCAAGCCCTCCAACGGCGCATCCGCCGGCCAAAGCGCTTCCACGGCATGGGCCATGGAGCCGCCGGCTTTGCCGGCACCGAGCACGAGGGTTCGGCCCTTGGGCGGTTTCGGCAGGTACGCCGCTGTGTTGTGCAGCGGCAGGGCGCGCCGGACGGCAGCGCGGTAGAGGTACTCAAGAAACTGGTGTGGCTCGGTGGCGGGATTGGGTGATGTCATGGCTTGTCTCCACCTTGCATTGTGCCGCTGTAACCCGCTGGTAACTGCGCGCCCTGGTCAAAACTGATTCACTCGATAGTGACCCTGGCGTCTTTGACGAGCTTGGCGAACCGCTCGGTATCCTCCTTGATCTGTCGCGCCATCTGCTCGGGCGTGTTGCCGACGGGCTCGGCGCCGATGTCTTCCATTCGCTTCTTGAAATCCGGCGTGTGGATGATCTTGACGAGTTCGGTGTTGAGCCGGGTCACGATCTCCTTCGGCGTTCCCGCCGGCGCCAACACGCCGAACCAGGTGCCGAGGTTGAAGCCCCTGAGGCCGGACTCATCGAGCGTGGGCACATCGGGCAGGGCCACCGAGCGCTTGAGGGTGGTGACCGCCAGAGCGCGCAGCTTGCCGCCCTTGATGTGCGGCAGCACCGGCGTGATGGTGTCGAACGACATCGTGATCTGGCCGCCCAGCAGGTCGGTGGTCAGCGGGCCGCTGCCCTTGTAGGGCACATGCAGCATCTGCACGCCGCCCATGCCTTCGAACTGGGCGCCGATCAGATGCTGGCCCGTGCCGTTGCCATTCGACCCATAGGTCAGCTTGCCCGGCTCGGCCTTGGCCAGTGCCAGCAGCTCCTTGACGTTCTTCGCCGGCACATTGGGGTTGACCACCAGCACGTTGGGCACCAGAGCCACCGTCGTCACCGGCGTCAAGTCCTTCTGAAAGTCGTACGGCAGCTTCTTGTAGACGCTGGTCGCAATCGTGTGGTGCACCGCCCCCATCAGCAGGGTGTGGCCGTCCGCCCTGGACTTGGCCACGAAGTCGGCGCCCAGCGTCGCACCGGCGCCGGGCTTGTTCTCGACCACCACAGGCTGGCCCAGGCTCTTGGAGAGCTCCTGTCCGACAGCGCGTGCGAGAACGTCGGTGGTGCCGCCGGCCGGAAACGGCACGATCAGGCTGATGGGCTTGGCAGGCCAGGTCTGGGCGAAAGCCGCACCGGTGATCAGTCCAAGCGCCAGCACGCTGGCGGCAGCGACTCGCCGCGTGGACTTCTTGTCTTGCAAACACATGTCTTGTCTCCTCCGGATGGTCTTCGAATCAGGCGGCGAGTTGCCGGGCAGCGGCACCCGCAATGCGGTCGCACACGGCCTGCGTCACCTGCGCCGTGGTGGCGCTGCCGCCCAGGTCGCGGGTATGCAGCGAGGCATCGGCCGTGATCTGTTCGATGGCGCGCATCAGCTGCTGCGCGGCAGCCTGCTCGCCCAAATGCTCGAGCAGCATCACGCAGCTCCAGAAGGTACCGACCGGATTGGCCAGGCCCCGGCCCATGATGTCGAAGGCCGAGCCGTGGATGGGTTCGAACATGCTGGGGTAGCGGCGCTCGGGGTCGATGTTGCCGGTCGGCGCGATACCGAGGCTGCCGGCCAGCGCGGCGGCCAGGTCGCTCAGGATGTCGGCATGCAGATTGGTCGCGACGATGGTGTCCAGGCTGGCCGGGCGGTTGACCATGCGGGCGGTGGCCGCGTCGACCAGTTCCTTGTCCCACTTCACGTCGGGGAACTCCTGCGCGATCTGCACCGCGATTTCGTCCCACATCACCATCGCGTGGCGCTGGGCGTTGGACTTGGTGATCACCGTCAGCAACTTGCGCGGGCGCGACTGCGCGAGCCTGAAGGCGAAACGCATGATGCGTTCCACGCCGGCACGCGTCATCATCGAGAGATCGGTGGCCACCTCGATCGGGTGGCCCTGGTGGGCGCGGCCGCCGACGCCGGCGTATTCACCCTCGGAGTTCTCGCGCACGATCACCCAGTTCAGGTCTTCGGGCTTGCAGCGCTTGAGCGGCGCGTCGATGCCGGGCAGGATGCGCGTGGGCCGCACGTTGGCGTACTGGTCGAAACCCTGGCAGATCTTCAGGCGCAGGCCCCACAGCGTGATGTGGTCGGGAATATGCGGGTCGCCGGCCGAGCCGAACAGGATGGCGTCCATGCCGCGCAGGGCGTCCAGGCCCTTGTCCGGCATCATCACGCCGTGCTGGCGGAAGTAGTCGCCGCCCCAGTCGAACGAGGTGAATTCGAACTTGAAACGGTTCTGCGTGGCAGCCAGCGCTTGCAGCACCGTCTGGCCGGCGGGCACGACTTCCTTGCCAATGCCGTCGCCTGGGATGCAGGCAATCTTGTAGGTCTTCATCGGGTTTCCTTGAATCGGGTGGGGATGGATTCGAACTCTAGCCATTGCCCTATTCAATGGAACAGCCTAAAGTTATCCGATTGTTTACTTTGGATTAAGAATGTCTGTTCCTGCTTCCGCGCCTTCCGAAATGGCTTTCTTCAGCCTGCTGGCACGCACCGGCAGCTTCTCGGCCACAGCGCGCGAACTCGATGTGACCACGCCGGCCATCAGCAAGCGGCTGGCGCAAATGGAAGCGCGTCTGGGCGTGCCGTTGATGAACCGCACCACACGCCGCGTCAGTCTCACGCCCGAAGGCGAGATCTACCTGAGCCATGCCCGGCGCATCCTGGCCGAGATTGACGACATGGAGCAATTGGTCTCCAGTGCCGTGGCTGCGCCCAAGGGCTTGCTGCGTGTCAACGCCACGCTGGGCTTTGGCCGCAGCCACATCGCCCCCTTGATCTCGAGCTTCGTCAAGCGCCACCCGGAAGTGCAGGTGCAGCTCCAGCTCTCGGTCAACCCGCCGCCGCTGAGCGAGGATTCATTCGATGTCTGCCTGCGCTTTGGCGAGCCGCCGGATGCGCGCGTGATCGCGCGCAAGCTGGCACCGAACCGGCGCCTGCTGTGCGCCGCACCGGCCTACCTGGCCAAGCATGGCACACCCAAGGTGCCGAACGACCTCACGCGTCACAACTGCATCGGCATCCGCCAGGGTGACGAGGCCTATGGCATTTGGCGCCTGAGTTCAGGAAAGCGCACGGAAGTGGTGAAGGTGCGTGGCAACCTGAGCACCAGCGACGGCGAAATCGCGGTGAACTGGGCGCTGGACGGGCACGGCATCGTGATGCGCGCCGAATGGGATATTGCGCGTTACCTGCGCAGTGGCCGCCTGCGTCAGGTGCTGGAGCACTACCAGACGCCGCCAGCCGACATCCATGCGGTCTATCCGCAGCGGCATCAGGTGTCTGCGCGGGTCAGGGCTTTTGTGGACTTTCTGGCCAGCCACTTCGAAAAATCCTCCGCGCGCGCTGCGGGCCTGGTGATCAACTGGTGAAGCTGTGCAGCACCGCCGGCCGCCTGGGAGCCGAGCGGCGCGCCGCCCAGGCTCACTGCCGGATGCGTCCTGATCCGTTGATGATCGAAAGCTCGACGAATCTGGAGCCAGACCTCATGCCAGGCCTGAAACCGAGCTGATAGCCGCCCAGATCGAAGCTGTCAATGCTGTCCAGCGCCGATACCAAACCTTCGCGGCTGACCTTGGCGCCCATGCGGCGCACCGCCTCCACGATCACTTTGCCGGCGATATAGCCTTCCATCATCGCGTAGCTCACCGGCACTTCCAGGTTCGGCGTCTTGGCCACCGTGTCGCTGAACTCCTTGGCCAGCTTCCCCGAAATCTTGTAAGGATTGGGCGTGACTTGCGCGATGGCGATGCCCTGCATGTACTCCTCGGGCAAACGCTTGGCCAATTGCTCCACGTCAGCGCCAGAGTGCGCAAACAACTGCGCGCCGCCCCCTGCAGATCGATACTGCTCAACAAAGCCCGCGGTGGCCGCTCCCGTGGCGACCAGAATCACGGCCTGCGGCGCTGCGGCCATGAAGGTCGAGACCGCCGCAGCCACTTTCGCTGTTCCTGCGGGATAGGAAGCCTTGGCCATGATGGTTGTGCCCGTGCGCTTCGTCACCTCCTCGGCGCTTGCAACCAGCGCGGCGGCGCCGGGACCCTCTTCGTAAAAGAGCCCAAGCCGGGTAATGCCTACCGTGACCAGATGCTCGGCGATCTTGTTGATTTCGTCGCGCAGGCCCGCGCGAACGCTGTAGACCCAAGGCGTCTCGGGCCTGATCTCGGCGCTGCGGTAGCCCACGAGGGCAATCTTTTCCTTTTCGAGCAGGTCCGAACCCACCAGGTCGGCAATGCTGCGGTTGCCGAAGTAGCCGGCGAGCACCAGGGGTCGGTTTTCGGCCAGCAACTGCCGGGTTGCGGCCAGCGTGTCCTCGGGGCGGCCGCCATCGTCCTTGCGCACCAGGGTGAACGTATGACCGTTGACACCGCCGGCTTTGTTGACATTGTTGAGGTAGAGCTGGATGCCCGTCGAATACGCCCGTCCCTGGTTGGCTTCCAGCCCCGACAGGGGTGCGACCTGCCCAATGACGATCTGCGCGGCGCCCGCCACCTGCGACGCCAGCATCGCGGCACCAAGCGCCGCCACGCGAATGAGGGAGTGAACTTGCATTATTTTTTTGTCTCCTCGGGTTTTCAACAAACTCAACGGGCAAACCACTGGCCGCATCGCCGTCTGAAACGACGCCGCCAAGCCAACGGGATGATTGCCGCCGACGGGATGAAAGCACGGTCAGCCGGGAAAATCGATGAGGTATTTCACTTATGCGGATCCGCCGCGGCACGTGGTAGTCGCCATCGGGCCGCCAGCATGTGCAGCCAGACTAGGCCCTGGCGCGACCCAACAGCTCCAGCGCCAGCGCGTTGTGCCGCTCCAGCAGCCGCTCGAGCTCCAGCGTGGTCAGGCGCCCTTCGCGCACCACCACGCGGCCGTTGACCACGGTGTAGGCCGCCTGCGGGCTGGCGCACAGCAGCAGCGAACCCACGGGGTCGTGCACCGCGCCGCCGGCAAAGCCCAGGCTGCGCAGGTCGAACAGGGCGAGGTCGGCGCACAGGCCGGGCGCGATCTGCCCGATGTCGCTGCGGCCCAGCACCTGGGCGCCGCCGCGCGTGGCCAGCGCCAGCACGTCGCGCGCCGTCATCTCGGCCGGACCCTGGTCGCAGCCGAAGGGCTCCAGCGAACGCCCGACGCGGGCCAGCAGCATCGCCTGGCGCGCCTCGTTGACCATGTGGGCCGCGTCGTTGCTGGCGCTGCCGTCCACACCGAGGCCCACGGGCACGCCGGCATCGATCATCTTGCGGACGGGCGCAATGCCCGAAGCCAGGCGCATATTGCTGCAGGGGCAGTGCGCTACGCCGGTTTGGGTTTTGGCAAACAGGTTGACACCGGCCGCATCGAGCTTGACGCAGTGCGCATGCCAGACATCGTGGCCCAGCCAGCCGAGCTCCTGCGCGTATTCAGCCGGCATGCAGTTGAACTTCTCGCGGCTGTAGGCGATGTCGTGGTCGTTTTCGGCCAGATGCGTGTGCAGCCGCACCTTGTAGGCCCGCGCGAGCTTGGCCGATTCGCGCATCAGGTCGCGGCTCACGCTGAACGGCGAGCACGGCGCCACGCCGATCTGAACCATGGCGCCATGCGCGCTGTCGTGGTAGGCCTCGATCAGGCGCTGCGTGTCTTTCAGGATGAAGTCTTCATCTTCCACCACGCGGTCGGGCGGCAGTCCGCCCTGGCTCTGACCCACGCTCATGCTGCCGCGCGTGGCGGTGAAGCGCATGCCGATCTGCGCCGCGGCTTCGATGCTGTCGTCCAGCCGCACGCCGTTGGGGTAGAGGTAGAGATGGTCGCTGCTGGTGGTGCAACCGCTCAGCAGCAGCTCGGCCATGGCGACCTGGGTGGACACGCGCACCATCTCGGGCGTGAGCCCGGCCCAGATCGGGTACAGGCCGCGCAGCCAGGAGAACAGTTCGGCGTTCTGCACCGCGGGAATCGCCCGGATAAGCGACTGATACATGTGGTGGTGCGTGTTCACCAGACCGGGCGTGACCAGGTGGCCACGCGCGTCGACCACCTCGTCGGTGGTTTGCGGCGCCTCGGCCTGCGGCGCGATCAGCTCGATGCGATGGCCGCGAATGAAGATCGAGGCGTTCTTCAGCTCGCGGCGTTCATCATCGAGCGTGGCAACGCATTGCGCGTTCCTGATCAGCAGCGTGCTCACGCGAACGGTGCTCAGTCGAGCTTGGCGCCAGCCTGGAACCACTGGCCGATCAGCGCACGCTCGGCCTCGGTGATGCCCGTGCTGTTGTTCATGGGCATGACCTTGGTGACCACGGCCTGCTGGTAGACCGCCTGCGCGTGCTGCTTGGCCAGCGCCGGCGAATCCAGCCTAACGTTCTTCATCTGGACCTGGGCGCCGTGGCACATGGTGCAGCGCTGCTCCAGCACCTTCTGCACGTCTTTGTACACAACCGGGGCTGCAGCCCCCGTCGCCGGGGCGGTAGTCGCTACAGAACTTG
>JBOHHM010000101.1:0-3645 GCA_050725495.1 Burkholderiaceae bacterium
AGGGCGGCATCTCCAGCGTGATCGTCGACAAGAACTGGCGCCATGTGACCCAGATCACCGACCGCAACGTGATCCTGGTCAAGGGCCAGGTCGTGTTCGAGGGCAGCTCGGCCGAGCTGCTCGCGCAGCCGCAGCTGCTGGAGCAGTACCTGGGGGTGTGAGCGCGTCGTGCTGCGATGACGCCACCGTGTCCCGGTGGCAGGCCGGCCTCGCGCGATGCAGGCGCACGCCGGTCATTCGACCGTCACGCTCTTGGCAAGGTTCCTCGGTTTATCCACATCCGTGCCCCTTGCGCATGCCGTGTGATAGGCCAGCAGCTGCAGCGGTACCACATGCAGCAACGGCGAGAGCGCACCGTAATGCTCGGGCATGCGAATCACGTGCAGGCCTTCGCCGCTTTCGATCTTCGTGTCGGCGTCAGCCAGCACGTAGAGCACGCCGCCGCGGGCGCGCACTTCCTGCATGTTGCTCTTGAGCTTTTCCAGCAGCGCGTCGTTGGGCGCCACCGTGACCACCGGCATCTCGCTGGTGACCAGCGCCAGCGGGCCGTGCTTGAGCTCACCGGCTGGATAGGCCTCGGCGTGGATGTAGCTGATTTCCTTGAGCTTCAGAGCGCCTTCGAGCGCAATCGGGTAGTGCAGGCCACGGCCCAGGAACAGCGCGTTTTCCATGCGGGCGAAATCCTCGGCCCAGCTGATGACCTGCGGCTCCAGCGCCAGCACGGCCTGCAGGGCCGCGGGCAGGTGGCGCATGGCCTTGAGGTGCGCGGCCTCGTCGTCCTCGCTGAGGCGATCCTTGACCTGGGCCAGCGCCAGCGTCAGCAAAAACAGACCTGCGAGCTGCGTGGTGAAGGCCTTGGTCGAGGCCACGCCGATCTCGACCCCGGCACGCGTGATGTAGGCGAGTTTGCATTCGCGCACCATGGCCGAAGTTGCCACATTGCAGATGGTCAGCGTATGGGTCATGCCCAGGGACTGCGCGTGGCGCAGCGCGGCCAGCGTGTCGGCCGTTTCGCCTGACTGCGTGATGGTCACCACCAGCGTGTTGGGATGGGGCACGGAATCGCGGTAACGGTACTCGCTGGCCACCTCCACCTGGGTGGGCAGCTTGGCGATGCTCTCCAGCCAGTATTTGGCGGCGCAACCGCTGTAGTAGCTGGTGCCGCAGGCCAGGATCAGCACCGAGTCGACCTCCTTGAACACGCGGTAAGCCCCATCGCCAAACAGCTCGGGCACGATGCCCTGCACGCCTTCGAGGGTGTCGGCAATGGCGCGCGGCTGCTCGAAGATTTCCTTTTGCATGTAGTGGCGGTAGGGCCCGAGCTCAGCCGCACCACTGTGGGCCTGTACGGTTTTGACCTCGCGCTGGACCGGCTTGTGCGACTTGTCGACGATCCAGTACTTGCCCAGTTGCATATCAACCACATCGCCTTCTTCCAGGTAGACGATCTGGTCGGTCACGCCGGCCAGGGCCATGGCGTCACTGGCCAGGAAGTGCTCGCCACCCTGGCCCGCTAGCCCGTCGGTTCTGCCCACACCCAGAATCAGCGGCGAGCCGGCGCGCGCGCCGATCACACGGTGCGGCTCGTCCTTGCAGAACACCGCGATCGCGTAGGCGCCGTGCAACTGCGGAAGTGCCGCCTTGACGGCCTCGAACAGGTCACCGTCGTACAGGCTGTCGATCAAATGGGCGATGACCTCGGTGTCGGTCTGGCTGGCAAACGCATAGCCCTTGGCCTGCAGGGCGGCGCGCAGCTGGTCGTGGTTCTCGATGATGCCGTTGTGCACAAGGGCCACGCGACCGGCCCGTGAAGTCGCCTCCGCCCCAGGGCCATGGCTGAAATGCGGGTGCGCGTTGTGCACCGCCGGTGCGCCATGGGTGGCCCAGCGCGTGTGGGCGATGCCGGTGCTTCCTTCCAAATGGTCGGCGCTGACCTGGTTGAGCAGCTCGGCCACGCGCGAAGTGCTGCGCGCTCGCTTCAGACCTTGCGCATGGACCGCCACGCCGCAGGAGTCGTAACCCCGGTATTCGAGCCGTTGCAGGCCCTGCACAAGAATGGGAACGATATTGCGGGTGGAAACCGCGCCGACGATGCCGCACATGTGATGCTCCAGTAATCAGGTCCGCATCGTAAAGCGAACGCCATTGAATAAAAAGTTGAATATTGTCAATAATTGGAATTTAATTTCACAGTACTGCAGAAATTTACAAAAATTCCATTTTTTATTGTTTTATGGAAAAAATAGTCATCGATGCCATTGACCTGCGTCTGCTGGACCAGCTTCAACGGGATGCCTCGCTGAGCAACCAGGCGCTGGCCGAACGCGTCCATGTGTCGCCACCCACTTGCCTGCGGCGCGTGAAACGGCTGCACGAGGCAGGACTGATAGAGCGCCAGGTCGCCATCCTGAACGCCGGCAAGCTGGCGCCCCTGCTGGGCCAGGGACTCACGGCGGTGGCGGAAGTCACGCTGGACCACCAGGGCTCGGAGCATCTCGACGCGTTCGAGGCGCGTGTGTCGGCGGACGACGCCGTGCAGCAGTGCTACCGCGTCTCGCCCGGCCCGGACTTTGTGCTCATCGTTTATGCGACCGACATGCCGGCCTACCTGGCCCTCACGCAACGCCTGTTCACCAGCGATGCGAATGTACGCAACGTCAAGGCCTTCTTCAGCGTCAAACGCAGCAAGTTCGAGCCCAAGGTGCCGTTGACCGCTACCCCGGGAAATTGAGCGGCGACGAATGCAGGATTCTGTGGAAAAAAACCAACCAGCAAGCCCGCTTTGCCCGCTTCGCCGGCTATTTGCGCATTGCCAAGCCCAGGCGTCCGCAGCAGAATCGCCCCATGACTTGATCAGGGATGGGGTTATGCAGTCAAACTGGATGTGGGTCGCTTTAGGCTTGGTTGTCGTAGCCGCTGTGCTGGCGTTCTGGAAGTTCGTGCGAATACCGCCAAGCCGCAATGACAGATACGTTGCCGAAGCGCTGCTGACGCCCGCCCAGACCATCTTGCTTCAATACCTGCAAACGGCATTTCCGGGACAGGTGGTTCTGTCGAATGTCCCGCTGCACCACATTGTCTCGGTCCGCCAGGCCGCCAATTTTCAGCGTGCCAAGCAAAGGCTGGATTCATTTCAGGTGGATTTCGTGGTTTGCGCTGACAACGGCAAGGCTGCGTTCGCTTTTGACGTGGAAGCCTACCGGACAGGCGACAAGGCGGCGGCTCAGAACGACGCAGAAGTCAAAAACCGCATTCTCAAATCGGCAGGCATTCGCTTGGTCTACATCAAGGGCCGGTCCAGCCAGCTGCCGACGCCCAACGAGTTCCGCCAGAAGCTCTCGCTGGCAGCCTTGGCCGAGCCCAAAGAGCCCAGCCGTGAAACGCGCAAGCGGCTCGAGCGGCATTTGAGCCGGCGCGACAGCGAGTTCCGCCCCGAATTCAGGGAGTCCGAGGTGATGGGCATCTCAGGGCTGATGGGACTGGACGCACAACAGCCCGCCCCCTCCGATCCCTGGCGTTCAAGCAGAAACTGAACGCTGGCCAAACACCCGAACGCCCCCGGAAGCTTGCTACTTCGCGGCGGCATTGAAACGGGTATTGCTCCATCGCAGTGCCTTCGCTACCTCTCCCGCCCCGCCTCCTGGG
>JBOHHM010000102.1:0-4035 GCA_050725495.1 Burkholderiaceae bacterium
GTGCTGCGGGTGCTGGCCCCGCCCGTGCTGGCCGTCCATATCCTCGCGCCCCTGGTGGCCGAGTTCCGCCGCCTGCATCCGCGCATCCTGCTCGACATCGAGGTCGATTCGCCGGCCGAGCCGCCGATCGAGGACTATGACCTGACCCTGATGGGGGCGGGCACCGAATTCAACGCCAATGTGATCGCGCGCCCCATCAGTTCGACCGTGGGCGTGGTCTGCGCCTCGCCGCAGTACCTGGGCCGCCATGGCGTGCCGCAGGCGCCGGCCGATCTGGCGGGCCATCTGTGCCTGCGCCTCAAGGGGCCCGGCAGCCGGCCGCGGCATTGGCGTTTGCTCAACCCGATGGAAGATCACCGTGAGACGGAAGTGGAGGTCGAGCCGGCCCTGCTGGTCAACCATACCGACACGCTGTTGCGCGCCACGCTCGAAGGCGCCGGACTCAGCAGCCAGCCCCTGGACCTGGTGGCGTCCTACCTCAAGACCGGGCAGCTGCAGCGGGTGCTGGCGCCCTGGATCACGGGCCAGTTCACGCTCTATGCGGCCTTGCCCAGCCGCAAATTCATGCCGGCGCGCACCCGGGCCTTTCTGGAATTCCTGGCCGAGCGGACCCGCGCCATGATCGCCGAGGTGCTGCGCGGGGCCTGTGGCCCTATCGGTCCCGTAGAGTGCGCAGGTCTGCTGGAGGCAGGGCAAAGCCGTTCTGACGCCAGGCCTCAAACACCGTGACGGCCACCGCGTTCGACAGGTTGAGGCTGCGCTGGCCGGCACGCATCGGCAGCTTCAGGCGCTGCGCGGGTGCGAACGACTCCCGCAGCCCGGGCGCCAGGCCGCGCGTTTCGCAGCCAAACACCAGCCAGTCGCCGGGCGCAAAGCTCACCTCGTGCACCAGGCGGCTGCCGCGCGTGGTCAGGGCGAACATGCGCGAAGGATCGGGCCGCTCGGCGTCCAGAAACGCCTGCCAGTGGGCATGGCGCTTGACCTCGGCGTACTCGTGGTAGTCCAGCCCGGCGCGGCGCATATGCTTGTCGTCCATCGAAAAGCCCAGCGGCTCGATCAGGTGCAGGCTGCAGCCGGTGTTGGCCGCCAGCCGGATGATATTGCCGGTGTTGGGCGGAATTTCGGGTTCGACCAGGACGATGTGGAACATGGGAGGTTCAGCGTTGAGCGCTGAGCGTTCAGCGTGGGAAGAGGTACAGTGTTCGGTGTTGAGCGTTCAGCGTGAGAATACCAACGCTCAACGCTCAACGCTCACCCTCTTCCGTGCGCGCCACCACCAGGGCCGTGATGTGCGCGGCCCCGGCGGCACGCAGGACGCCGGCCGCTGCGAACAGCGAGGCGCCGCTGGTCATCACGTCGTCGACCAGCACGACGCGACGACCGCGCAGCTCGGGCGTGCGCAGCGGGGCCACGGCGAACGCCTGGCTCACATTGCGCAGCCGCTCGGAGCGTGGCAGCGCGCTTTGCGGCGGCGTGTCGCGGATGCGCAGCAGCAGGCAGGCTTCGGTCTGGGCCGGGGCCAGGCGGCGGGCCAGCTCGAGCGCCTGGTTGAAGCCGCGCTCGCGCAGGCGCTCTCGTGACAGCGGCATGGGCAGGACCCAATCGGCCTGCTCCAGCGCCGGCTCCACCCAGGGCGTGCTGCGCAGCAAACTCGCCAGCGTTTCGGCCCAGCCCGGGTTGCTATGGAATTTGTAGCTGGCTATGCAGTCAGACCAGGGGTAGCCATAGGAAACGGCTGCGAAACAGGCGTCCAGCGGCGGGGCCGATCGGAGGCAGGCGCCGCATCGCTCGACGCCGGCCGCCACGGGCAGGGCGCAGCCGGTGCAGCGCGGCACAGGTTGCGCGAAGCGCGCCACGCAGGGCTCGCAGACCGGACGCGAGGGCCAGGCATGACAGGCGGCGCACTGGCTCGGCAGTCGGGCACAAGCCCTCTCTATCAGCTTGCGAAACATCGGACCAATATACTCGCCACGCCATCGATCACGACCATGCCCCAAGAGCGTCCCCCCACCATCGACCCGACCGCCGCCAGCCGCTGGGAGCAGAGGGCGCCCGCCGTCTCGCCCTGGCTGCATGAAGAGGTGGCGCGCCGCATGGAGGAGCGGCTGCAGTGGATCAAGCTGCAGCCGCGCGCCTGGGCCCATTGGGGCGCTGTGCGCGGCGGACTGCAGGCCCATGCCCAGCTTGGCCGCCGCTATCCCGATGCGGCCTGCTTCGTGGTCGAAGCCCTGGGCAAGCGTACTGATGTGGCTATCAAAATAGTAGCAAAGCCGTGGTGGAACCCGGCCCGCTGGGCGGCCGCGCCGATCCGGCTCGAAACGCCACCCGACGGCGGCGTCAACATGCTCTGGGCCAACATGGCCCTGCACATGGCGGCCGATCCGCAAGCCCTGATGGCGCAGTGGCATCGCGCGCTGGCGGTCGACGGTTTTCTGATGTTCTCCTGCCTCGGCCCCGACACCGTCAAGGAACTGCGGGCTCTGTACCAGGCCCTGGGCTGGCCGGCCCCCGGCCACGAGTTCACCGACATGCACGACTGGGGCGACATGCTGGTCCACGCCGGTTTTGCCGAACCGGTGATGGACATGGAGCACATCACGCTGACCTATGAAACGCCGGCGCGGCTGCTTGAGGATCTGCGCGAGCTGGGCCGCAACCTGCACCCCCAGCGCTTTGCAGCCCTGCGCGGCAAGCGCTGGCGCGAGCAGCTCGAGCGCGAGTTGACCAGCCGGCTGGCCGATGCCCAGGGCCGGCTGTCGCTGACGTTTGAAGTCATCTACGGCCATGCCCTCAAGCCCAGGCCCAGGCTCGCCGTGAGCGCCCAAAGCGCGGTCTCGCTGCAGGACATGAGGGCCATGCTGCACCGTGGCAAGCCAGGTGGGGCCTGAGGCCCTGCGCCTCTGAGAATCGGGGTGGTGAGCGGGCGGCCCGCCAAGCAAGCCGAGCTACAATGCGGGGTTTTTGAAATTTTGGGTATCTTCCCGCGCTGGATGTGAGCGAGTGGCGGCAGGCCGGTGAGGTCTGTGCCCGGGAGGGCCGGATTGTGAGCGTTGTCGGTGTCGAGCCTCGTATTTCGTTTCGCCACAGTTTCGGGCCAGAACGTCCACTGGTTCTTGAAGCGCAACTGTTCGGTGACGCCGGCCCAGCTGGGCTGGCTGTACGCTTCGTTGTGCCTGGTGTCGCTTGGAATCGGGGCCTTCTTCTGGCTCAGGGGCGCCCCCCTGGTCATGCCGTTCGCCGGGCTGGAACTGGTGGCGGTGGGGATTGCGTTTGTGGTCTATGCCCGTCATGCCACCGATGGCGAGAGGATTTCGCTGGAGGGGACCCGGTTGGTGGTCGAGCTCGAGAGCGCGGGTCGGCTGGAACGCTCGGAGTTCAGCCGCGAGTGGGTTCGTGTCGAGCCCCTGGCGGGTGACGGGTCGCTGATCGAGGTGTCCGGCCAGGGGCGCTCGGTGCAGGTGGGGCGCTATGTGCGCCCCGAACTGCGCCCGGCGCTGGCCCGTGAAATCAGGATGGCCTTGCGCATGGGCGGGGCGGCGGAAACGATTGGTTAATTTGAGGCAATGAAGAAGTGAACACGATGAAGAGCATTTCCAACAAGTTGGCTTCACTGCTGCTCATGGCAGGCGCTTGGGTCAGCACGGCCGCTTACGCGGTCAATGATCTGCCGGGCGGTCCGGCGGTGCGCCAGCTGAACCTGCATCCGCCGGTCACCAAGATCGCTGAAGAGCAGGCCTGGCTGCACTGGTTCATGATGATCATCTGCACGGTGATTTTCGTGGCGGTGTTCGGCGTGATGTTTTATTCGATGTGGAAGCACCGCAAGTCGGTTGGTCACAGGGCAGCGAACTTTCACGAGTCGGTCACGGTCGAAATCATCTGGACCATCGTTCCCTTCATCATCGTGATCCTGATGGCCCTGCCGGCCACCAAGGTGCTGGTCGCCTCGAAAGACACGACCAACGCCGACCTGACCATCAAGACCGTCGGCTACCAGTGGAAGTGGGGCTACGAGTACATCAAGGGCGAAGGCGA
>JBOHHM010000103.1:0-9284 GCA_050725495.1 Burkholderiaceae bacterium
AGGGCGGCATCTCCAGCGTGATCGTCGACAAGAACTGGCGCCATGTGACCCAGATCACCGACCGCAACGTGATCCTGGTCAAGGGCCAGGTCGTGTTCGAGGGCAGCTCGGCCGAGCTGCTCGCGCAACCGCAGCTGCTGGAGCAGTATCTGGGGGTGTAGGGCCTGACAGCAACAACAAAGGAGACTTGGAATGAGCCCATGGGTATCGGTTCGCAGGGTGGTCGGCATGTTGTGGCTGCCGCTGGCCCTGGGGCCCTCTTTGGCGTACGCCGCTTCGGAGGTGGTGTTCGGGCAAATTGCGTCGACGACGCACCCCACTTCCGCGACCAATGCGAGGGGATTGGTCACCGGCATCCAAGCTTGTTTTGCTTCGGTCAACGCTACTGGCGGCGTCAATGGCCGCCAGCTGCGACTCGATACCCGCGATGATGGTCTTCAAGCACACCGCATGGTGGACCTCACGAATCGATTCGCCAACGACCCGTCGATTGTCGGCTTGCTCGGCTATCTCAACAGCGCGGGATTGGCCGAACTCGCGAAGCGGGAAATTCCAGCCAAGCATGGCATCCCACTGATTGCGCCCTTGCAAGGCGACAAGAACGTGGTCGGCGCCGAGAACGTTTTCCCGTTGCGCAGCGGCTACGCGGACGAGGTAAGAGCCTTGCTGAACGAAGCCAAGACATGGGGCAAGGACAGCATTGCGATCATCAACATGAATGTCGCGTTCGGCCCGCCGCTCGCCGAACTCGCGCAGCAGATGGCTGGCCAGATGGGCCTCAAGATCGTCACTCGTTCGGTGCTCGACACGAATCCGGAAAAACTGTCAACCAGCGTCGACGCCGCCGTCCAGGCCATCGGCTCCGCCGAGCCCAAAGCGATTTTGCTGCTGGCAGCCGGCAAGCCTGCCACGGAATTCGTGAAAACCGTGCGCTCAGCCCAAGGCGGCTCGGCTCAGATCTACGGTCTGTCGGTGCTTCTGCACACGGAACTGGTCGGCGCTGTTGGCGTCGACAAGGCCCGGGGCATTGTGTTGAGCCAGGCCATTCCCTATCCGTTCACCCCCTCCAAAGCGGTCATCACCGAATACCAGACCGCGATGAGAAAGCATGCTCCTGCAGAGTCCTTGTCATTTTCCAGCCTCGAAGGTTTTTTGGGCGCCAAAATCGCCACGGAAGCCGTGCGCCGAGCCGGCGCCAATCCCACCCGGGAACGGGTATTGGCTGTCTTGCGTGGGATGGGCGAATTCAATCTGGGCGGGATCTATGTGAACTACGGCCCCGAGGCACGCAAGGGCTGGGGCGGCGTCGATCTGACGATCATCAATTCGGGTGGAAACCTCCAGAAATAGGGCGGGCCCCTTGTCCCTGAGGGCGCGCCACCAGCCATGGCCCCGGACGAGGCGCTCCTATGCGGCCGGGGGCAGCACGTCCTTGAAGGCCTTCAGGAACAGCGCGTTGTCCTCGACACTGCCGATCGAGACGCGGATGAAATGCTCGTAGCCAGCTTCCTTCCAAGGCTTGACGATGACACCGCGTGCCAGCAGCGCCTCGGCGACAGGGCCATTGGGGCGCTGCAGGTTCAGGAACAGGAAGTTGGCGGCCGACGGCGCCATCACCACGCCCATTGCACGCAGCTGCGCCGCGAGCGCGTCGCGCTGCGCCACCGTTTCGCGCACGCTCATCTCCATGTGGGCCGGGTCGCCCAACGCGGCGAGCGCGGCCGTCTGCGCGGCCAGGTTCACATTGAACGGCGTGCGCACGCGATCGAGCATCTGCACGAGTTTTTCATCGGGCGTCGGGGTAGACAGACAGCGCGAGCCCCGTCAGCGCGCTCGCCACCGCCGGGCTGGGGCCAAACGGGTTCTCGTTGCTCGCGAGGCGCGCGACATGGGCAACGCCGTAGCGTTGGCGAACGACTTCGGACGACAGGCCCGCGTTGTAGGCAGGCAATTCCCTCACTTCAGGGCGGGCAAGGCGGGTCAGCAGATCGGCGCTGGCATTGTTCATGGCTTGGTCTTCGCGTCTTGAGGGTTGAGGTCAAACACCTTGCCCGGATTGAGCAGGTTCAAGGGGTCGAGCGCCTGCTTGATGGCGCGCATCGCGGCGAGCTCAGCCGGCGACCGGCTCGCGCCCAGATACGGCTTCTTGTGCAGGCCGATGCCGTGTTCGGCGGACACGCTGCCGCCACGCTGTTCCAGCAGGGCGTAGACGATTTGCTCCACCTCCTGTGCGGCCTGCGCCGCAGGGATATCGCTTCCGAGCGAACGCGCGTCCGTAGTCAGGTGCAGGTTGCCGTCGCCCAGATGGCCAAAGCGCAGCGTGCGCTGCCCGGGCCAGCGTTGCGACAGCGCCCGCACGCACTGCTCGGCAAATTCACCGATCTGGGCTATGGGCAGGCTGATATCGAAGTTGATCGGCACGAGCTGCGTGGGAAACTCCGCCGTCGCCTCGCGAATGCCCCACAGCGCGCGGGCCTGCGCCTGCGACTGGGCGACCACGGCGTCGAGCACCGTGCCATCCTCCATGGCTTGGGTCAATGCAGCCTGCAGGCTGTCGGCCAGCGCCGCCGCCTCGTGGCCGGTGACTTCGGCCAGCACCGTGAACGGATACGCCTGCGCCAGCGGCGAGGCAGCATGGCTCCAGCGCAGTGACGTACTGAAGAAGTCTTCCCACATCAGCTCGAACGCGGCCAGTGCGCCGGGGAAATGCGACCGCAGCAGGCGCAGCAGCTCGATCGCGCTGGCGTAATCGGGCAGCGCGACGAGCGTGCTCACCCTGGCGCGCGGCGCCGGGTGCAGGGACAGGACGGCGCGGGTGATGATGCCCAGCGTTCCCTCGGAGCCGATGAACCACTGCTTGAGGTCGTAGCCGGTGTTGTTCTTGAGCATGGGACTCAGCATCGGCAGCACGGTGGGCCAAAACCACTTCGAGCCCCAGCGTCTGCTCGCGCATCATGCCGAACTGCACCACGCCGTTGCCGCCGGCATTGGTCGCAAGATTGCCGCCGACCTGGCAGGAGCCGCGCGCACCGAGATCAACGCCGAACATGAGGCCCGCAGCGAGCGCCGCCTCCTGCACGGCTTGCAGGGTCGCGCCGGCCTGCACGGTCATGGTGGCCGCCTTGGCGTCGACCTGTTCAATGGCGTTCAGGCGCTCCAGCGACAGCGCCACCGCGTCCGCCTGCGGCATCGCGCCGCCGGCCAGACCCGTCAGGCCGCCTTGCGGCACCACGCTCACGCGGCGCGCATGGCAGATGCGCATGGCCGCGGCCACATCAGCGGTGCTCGCCGGGCGCACCAGTGCAAGCGGACGGACCGGTGCGGCGCCGCTCCAGTCGGCCTGGTAGCGCGCATCGATGGCGTCGCCCCAGCTTACGGCCCCGGCGCCGAGCGCGGCGACGAGTTCGTCGATCAGGCCGGCGGCCGCGCTTGACTGGATGCCCATGTCAATGCGCAGGCTTTTCGGCGAACTTGAGCACCGCTTCGAGCATGGCGCGCAGGTGCGGCTGCACGCGCGCAGCGAGCTCGGGCAGGTAGTCGAACGGCAGTTGCTCCTGCATGTAGGTGCATTGCGCCATCTCGAGCTGGATCGCGTGCACGCCCCGCCCGGGCTGGCCGTAGCGGCGCGTGATGTGGCCGCCCTTGAAGCGGCCATTGAGCACGGCCGTGTAGCCGGGCGCGGCCTTGGCGATATCGAGCAGGGTCTGGGCCAGCGCGGGGTCGCAGCTCACGCCGTCGGCCGTGCCGAGGTTCAGGTCCGGCAGCCTGCCCTCGAAGAAGCGCGGCAGCACCGAGCGGATCGAATGCGCGTCCCAGAGCACGGCGACGCCGTGCACGGACTTGATGCGCTCGAGCTCGCTGGCGAGCTTGTCGTGATAGGGGCGCCAGATGGCTTCGCGGCGCGCCGCGATCTCGGCCTCTTCCGGTGCGCCGCCGGGCCGGTAGACTGGCGTCGAGTCGAACGTGTCGATCGGGCACAGGCCCGTCGTGTCCTGTCCCGGATAGAGGTTGGCGTTGTCGGGCGGGCGATTGAGGTCGACCACATAGCGCGAATGGGTGGCCTGCAGCACCGAGGCCCCCATTGCGACAGCGAAGTCATAGAGCCGGCCGAGATGCCAGTCGGTGTCAGGCACCTGGCGCGCTTCGTTGGTCAGGCGCACGGCGATCGCGGGCGGCACATAGCTGCCCCCATGGGGCATGGAGATGAGCAGCGCCCGCGTGCCCTGGTGAAAGGCGAACGGCGCTTCGGTGGTGATCGGATTCATAAGTCTGCCCCGCGTTCAATGGCTTGGATGGTCAGGTCGACGATTCGGAAATGATGCGGCGGCGCGCCTCGACAAAAGCCTGTGCGGCACCGGCGTGCAGCGCATGCCGGCCTGCGGCCACGCGCTGGTGGCCCGCCACCCACACAGCGTCCAGCGCCGAGCTGCGGTGGCTCGCAAACACATGGGCTGACAGCATCTCGGGCGCGGACAGGCCGGCCAGCGCGAGATGCTGCGCATCGAGCACCGCGAAGTCGGCCTGCTGGCCCACGGCCAAGCCGCTCACGGCCCGGCCCGCGGCTTGGGCGCCGCCTGCTGTGGCCTGCAGCAGCATCGCGGTCGCCACCTGGGGTTGGTTGGCTGTGGCCAGCACATTGCGCTGGCGGCGCTGCAGGCGCTGGCTGTATTCGAGCAGCATCAGTTCCTCGGCGGCGTTCACGCAGGCGTGGCTGTCCGAGCCCAGGCCCCAGAGGCCGCCGTCAGCCAGCCAGGCCGGCAGATCGAAAATGCCATCGCCCAGGTTGGCCTCGGTGGTCGGGCACAGGCCAGCAACGGCTCGGCTGCGCGCGGCCCGCGTGGTTTCATCGGCGTTCATGTGCGTGGCATGGACCAGGCACCAGCGGGCGTCGACCTGGGCATGGTCGAGCAACCATTGCACAGGGCGCTGGCCGCTCCAGGCCAGGCAGTCGCCGACTTCCTTGGTCTGCTCGGCAATGTGGATGTGGATGGGAGCGCTGGCATCGAGCGCCTCCAGCCCGGCCAGGGCTTCGCGCAGGCTGTGTGGCGGCACGGCCCGCAGCGAATGCGGGGCCAGGCCCAGGCGGGCCCCCACCGCCTCGCATTCAGGTTTGAGGCGCTGCAGCAGCTTGAGCATGGAATCGGTGGAGCGGATGAAGCGTCGCTGCCCCTTCCCCGCGGGCAGACCGCCAAAGCCGCCCGTCTGGTAGAGCACGGGCAGCAGCGTGAAGCCTATGCCCGCGCGCTGTGCGGCGCGCAGCAGACACAGGGCCAGCGTCGCATCGTCCGCATAGTGCCTGCCGTCCAGATCGTGGTGGACATAATGGAACTCGCAGACCGAGGTGTAGCCTGCCTCGAGCATCTCGACGTAGAGCCAGGTCGCGATCGCTTCGAGCTGTTCGGGCGTGATGCACGAGGCGAAGCGGTACATCAGCGTGCGCCAGCTCCAGAAGCTGTCCTGCTGCTCGCCGCGGTATTCGGTCAGGCCGCCGAAGGCGCGCTGGAACGCGTGCGAATGCAAGTTGGGCATGCCAGGGACGACGGGGCCAAGCGCTTGCGAAACACCGGGCGGCGCAGCACTGCCGGCTGTGACGTGGGTCAGCTGCCCATGCGGACTCCACTGCAGCAGCACGTTGCGCGCCCAGCCGGTCGGTAGCAGCGCGTCGGTGGCAAACACGGCGTTTGAAGTAATGACATCAGTCATGGCTCGCTCCCTTGAGCAGCGCAAGGCCGAGGCCGTCGCCGGCCACGCGTCCCTGCCTCACGATGGTGCAGGTCGGACGCTGCCCGAGCCAGTAGGCCAGCTCGGCCGGGTCCTTCAGGTCCCAGAGCACGAAATTGGCGGGTCGACCGGCGCCCAAAGCGCCATGCGTGGCCTCAAGCCCCAGAGCCTTCGCCGCATGGCGCGTGACGCCTGCGAGCACCTCGGGCACGGTCAACCGGAACAGCGTGCACGCCATGTTCATCATCAGCAGCAGGCTCAGCGCGGGCGAGGTGCCGGGGTTGTGATCGGTCGAAATCGCCATGGGCACGCTCGCATCCCGCAGCGCGGCGATCGGCGGCAAATGCGTGTCGCGCAGCGTGTAATAGGCGCCTGGCAGCAATACGGCGACCGTGCCTGCAGCGCGCATCGCCGCGATGCCCTCGGGCGAGAGATGTTCGATATGGTCGCACGAGAGCGCGCCATGGCGCGCCGCGAGCGCCGCGCCGCCCATGTCCGACAGCTGCTCGGCATGGAGCTTGACCGCCAGGCCCAGGGCCTTGGCAGCCTTGAACACCTGCTCGGTCTCGGCCAGCGAAAAGCCTATGCGCTCGCAAAACACATCCACCGCATCGACCAGGCCCTCAGCCGCCAGCGCGGGCAGCATCTCGCGGCACACCAGATCGATGTAGTCGCCGCTGCGCCCCGTATATTCAGGCGGCAAGGCATGGGCGCCCAAAAAGGTGGTGCGCACCGTGACCCCGTAGACCTCCCCCAGGCGGCGCGCCACGCGCAGCTGCTTGCGTTCATGTTCGAGCGCCAGGCCGTAGCCCGACTTGATCTCGATCGCGCAGACGCCTTCGGCCAGCAGGCTTTCCAGGCGCGGCGCGGCCAGTGCGAACAGGGTTTCTTCATCGGCCTCGCGCGTGGCACGCACCGAGGAGACAATACCGCCACCAGCTCGGGCGATCTCTTCGTAGCCGGCCCCGGCGAGCCGCATGGCGAATTCGTTGGCCCGCTGCCCACCATAGACCAGATGGGTATGGCAGTCGACCAGGCCAGGCGTCACGAGCGCGCCGCGGCCATCGAAACGCGGCAAGGCGGCATAGGTGGCAGGCAGCTGGGCAGCTGGACCTGTCCAGCCGATATGCCCGCGCTCGACAACGATGGCGGCGTCGGGCAGCGGCTGCGCGGCATCGGCCAGAGCGCCGGGCGCCAGGTTCAAATGCTGCCAGACACCGTCGGCAGAAGGAAGTTGTGTTGCATTCATGGGGGTCCTGGCCAGAGTTGCACGGCAATCAGGGCTGCGTCAGGCGTCGTGGGCGTCAGATTCCAGGCGCTTGCCGCTTCGTTCCACCACAGCCCGGCGTCCGCCTGCAGGGTTGCGTCGGCCGGGAAGGCGGCGTCGCCCGCGGGCGTTGAGGTCCTCGCCTGCCAGGCCCCGCGGGCTGCGAACAGCAGGCCCTGAGTGCATGCCGGCAGCTCGGTGGCTTGGCGCAGCACACGCAGCTCGGCATGCAGCAAGCCGCGCCGCGTCATCACATTGAAGTCGCTCGAGGGGCCTGCAAGCAGGCTGCAGTCGATCGGCAACTCCCCCGCGAAGGCAAAGGGCGCGAGCGGCGTATCCAGCCTGTGGTCCACCTTCCCATCGCGCGAACGCAGGCGCACGCCCGAGCCGTCGAGCAGCACGATCACGCGGTCGACGCCGGGGAACGCCGAGAACGGACCGTCGGCGGCGATGCTGGCGATGCTCACGCGCCAGTCGAAGTCGCCGATGCCCGCGCCCGGCGGAACGCAGACGATTTCGCAGGTCACACCGCCGCCGTTTTTCCAGGGCGTGGGTGACAGTTGGGACAGCTCAAAGAACTCAGGCATGGCGGTGGACTTTGTTCAGGCAAGCATCAGGGGAAACAGCGGGTGGTCCATCGGAGCGCCAGCGGGCAGTTGCTCAGCCAGACCGGGGAAGTCGGGCGACGTCGTCCAGCGCCGCGGCGCGTGGCGGATGTCGTCGCCCAAAAAGCGTACCGAAAACACCCGGCGCCGATTCGCTCCATCGACCCCGCCCGCGGCGTGCAGGGTCAGCATGTGAAAGCACACGAAGTCGCCGGGCCCGATGTCCCAGCCGACGATGGGAAACTGGTCGCGCGCGGCTTCGATGTCGGGCAGGTCGGCCAGACTGCCCTCGGGAAACCATTGGGCCTGGTTGTCCATGAAGGTGCGCGGCATCAGCCAGGGCCCCTTGTGCGAACCCGCGACGAATTCGAGCGTCGAGGCACGCGATACCGGATCGACCGGAATCCACATGCTGCAGTTTTGCTGCCCCTCGATGTTGTAGTAGGGCTGGTCCTGGTGCCAAGGCGTGCGCTGGCGCGTTCCCGGTTCCTTGACCAGCACATGGTCATGGAACAGCCGTACCGTTTGGGAGCCCATCAGGCGTTGCGCGACATGGGCCAGCGGGGAGTCGAAGATGAAGCGGCGGTAACGCGGGTTGTCCTGCCAGTTGCAGAAGTCCTCGAAGAAACGGCCCGGGTCGTCAGGCCGGCTCGCGATCTTGGCGCGCTCGCTGGGCGCAGCAAGATTGGCCTCGATGCCTTCTCGCAATACGGCCAGTTCTTCAGGGCTCAGCAACTGCCGGATGCAGATGGCGCCGTCGCGCTCGAAGTCGGCCACCAGCTCATCGCTGAGGCGCTCCTGCACGCGGCGCCGAAAAACCTCGGCGCTCACATTGTTCATCTTCGAAATCTCCATCGGTTCAATGGGACCGCGGCCTACTTCACCATCGGCAGGTTCAGGCCGTTGCGCTTGGCGCAGGCCACGGCAGCTTCATAACCCGCATCGGCATGGCGCATCACGCCCGAGCCGCAGTCGTTGACCAGCACGCGGGCCAGGCGCTCGGCGGCCGCGTCGGTGCCGTCGGCCACGATCACCATGCCCGAGTGCTGCGAGTAGCCCATGCCCACGCCGCCGCCGTGGTGCAGGCTGACCCAGGTGGCGCCGCCCGCGGTGTTGAGCAGCGCGTTGAGCAGCGGCCAGTCGGAGACGGCGTCGGTGCCGTCCTTCATGGACTCGGTCTCGCGGTTGGGGCTGGCCACCGAGCCGGTGTCCAGGTGGTCGCGCCCGATCACGATCGGGGCCTTGAGCTCGCCGTTTTTCACCATCTCGTTGAAGGCCAGGCCCGCGCGGTGGCGCTCGCCCAGGCCCAGCCAGCAGATGCGGGCGGGCAGGCCCTGGAAGGCGATGCGCTCGCGCGCCATGTCGAGCCAGCGGTGGGTGGCCTTGTTCTCGGGAAATAGTTCCTTGATCTTGGCGTCGGTCTTGTAGATGTCTTGCGGGTCGCCCGACAGCGCCACCCAGCGGAACGGCCCCTTGCCTTCGCAGAACAGCGGGCGGATATAGGCGGGCACGAAGCCGGGGAAGTCGAAGGCGTTCTTCACGCCCATGTCGAAGGCGACCTGGCGGATGTTGTTGCCGTAGTCGACCGTGGGGATGCCCATGGACTGGAAATCCAGCATGGCCTGCACATGCACGGCGCAGGACTTGGCGGCCTCGTCGGTCAGCCTGGCGTGCTGTTCAGGGTCGCGTTG
>JBOHHM010000104.1:0-9395 GCA_050725495.1 Burkholderiaceae bacterium
CGACTGCTACTCGTGGCATAAGACCCCCGCAAAACATACGATGGGTCCATCATAATATTAACTATATATATTGCAATTAAACACTAGCACCGCAAGGTCAAGCCCGCCGCCATCGTAGAAGTCGAACTGATTCGGCTGGTCGATCACGGCCTGGGTGTTGACGGCCGCGCCAAAACTCGGGCCGCTGGCCGGGATGCCGCCGATCACGCCGGGCTCGGCCGTCAGGGTCAGCAGGTCGATGATGTTTTCCTCGGCCGCCACGCTGGCCACGCCCTCGGGCATGCCTATGCCCAGGTTGACCACGCTGTTGGGCCGCAGCTCGAGCGCGGCGCGGCGCGCGATCAGCTTGCGCGCCGACAGGGCCAGCGTGGGCAGCGTGTCCAGGGGCACGCGGATCTCGCCCGAATAGGCGGGGTTGTATTGCTCGGCGAAGGTCTGCATGTGGTTGGCCGGGTCGCTCGCCACGACCACCGCATCGACCAGCACGCCCGGCACCTTGACCCCGCGCGGGTGCAGCGTGCCGCGCTCGGCCAGGCGCTCGACCTGCGCAATCACGATGCCGCCCGAGTTGCGCGCCGCCGTGGCCAGGGCCAGCGCCTCCAGCGTCAGCGCCTCGCGCTCCATGCTGAGGTTGCCGTCGGGGTCGGCCGTGGTCGCTCGGATGATGCTCACCGAGATCGGGAACGCCTTGTAGAACAGGTACTCCTTGCCATCGATCTCGATGAGCCGCACCAGATCCTCGATGGTGCAGGCGTTGAGCTTGCCGCCGCCGTGGCGCGGGTCGACAAAGGTGTCCAGCCCCACATGCGTGAGCGTGCCGGGCTTGCCGGCTGCGATGTCGCGAAACAGGTGGGCGAGCACGCCCTGGGGCAGGTTGTAGGCTTCGATCTCGTTGTTGACGGCCAGCTGTTGCAGCGCGGGCACCAGGCCCCAGTGGCCGCCCACGGCCCGCTTGACCAGGCCGCGGTGCCCCAGGTGGTTGAGCCCGCGGCTCTTGCCGTCGCCCTGACCCGCGGCATAGACCAGGGTCAGGTCGCGCGGCGATCCTGTGCCGGTCTCGGCCTCAGCGGCCAGAAAGCGCGCTTCCAGTGCCACGGCGATTTCCTCGGCAAAGCCGATGCCGACGAAGCCGCCGGTGGCCACGGTGTCGCCATCGTGGATCAGGCGCACGGCCTCGGCGGCGCTCACCACCTTGTTGGGGCGGCTGCCCCGGCCCCGTTGTTCATTCACGTTGTGCTGCAAGACGGCCTCCTCGCAAGAGCTTCTATCATGCTCAAATTGCCTGGGATGCGATTCAAGGAAAACCATGCCCCTGCTTGACCCCGCCACGCCTCACCCCGCCCTGTGTCGCGTCGAGCCCTCGACGCCGGTGGGCGCATCTTGAGCCAGAGCGCCCATCTCAGCGCCCTGCGCGAGCGCTACGGCGAGCGCTACCGCTGGCTGCTGTTGCTGGCCCTGATGGTCGGCACCATGGCCTCGATCATGTCGTCGACCATCATCAATGTGGCCATTCCCGACATGAGCCATCATTTCACGGTCGGCCAGGAGCGCGCGCAGTGGGTGACCTCGGGCTTCATGGTCGCGATGACGGTGTCGATGCTGACCACGCCCTGGCTGCTCGCGCGCCACGGCTACCGGCGCACCTATGTGGGCACCATGTGGCTGCTGATGGCCGGCGGCATGGCGGGCGGCCTGTCCAACCAATTCGGCCTAGTGCTGGCCGCGCGCGTGGCCGAGGGCCTGGCGGCCGGCGTGGTGCAGCCGATTCCGGCCATCATCATCCTGCGCGCCTTCGAGCCCCATGAGCAGGGCCGCGCCAGCGGCATCTTCGGCATGGGCGTGGTGCTGGCCCCCGCCATAGGCCCCAGCATAGGCGGGGTGCTGGTCGACTGGTTCGGCTGGCGCTCGATCTTCTTCATGGTCGTGCCGTTTTGCCTGGCCTCGCTGTGGCTGGCCTACAAGTTCGTGCCGGTGACGGCGCCGGGCGGCGTGGCGGCCAACCCGAACAACGAGGCGCTGGACTGGCGCGGCCTGCTGCTGGGCAGTGCGGGCACGCTGTGCCTGCTCAACGGTCTGGTCGAGCTGCATGGCGGCACGCCGCTGGAAGCCGGCTTGCTGCTGGGTGGTGCGCTCGCAGCCCTGGTGGTCTTTGTCTGGTGGCAAGGGCGCCTGGCCCGCGGCGGCGGCGAGCCGCTGATGAACCTGGCCCTGTTCGACTACCGGCAGTTCGCCATGGGCAGCGTCGTGGCCTTCATCTACGGCACGGCGCTGTTCGGCTCGACCTACCTGCTGCCGGTCTACCTGCAGCTGGCCCTGAACCTGTCGCCGTCCTATGTCGGCACGATCTTGCTGCCGGCCGGCGTCGTGCTGGCCGCCACCATTGCCATCGTCGGGCGCCTGGCCGACCGCCAGCCGACCTATCTGCTGGTCAGCACCGGCCTGGCCCTGCTGGCGGCCTCGTTCGCGCTGATGCTCACCGTGGGCCTGGGCAGCTCGGTCTGGCTGCTGGTGGCCTGGGCCATTCTGGGCCGCATCGGCCTGGGCTTCATCCTGCCCTCGCTGAACCTGGGCGCGATGCGCGGCGTGGCCAGGGAGCTGATTCCGCAGGGCTCGAGCGCGATCAACTTCGTGCGCATGCTCGGCGGCGCAGCCGGCGTGAGCCTGTGCGGCATCGTGCTCGAATGGCGGCTGGCGGCGCATGGCGACTCGCTGGCCAACCCGGCCAGCAGCCCGGCGCGGCTGGCAGCGTTCAACGAGTCGTTCCTGATGCTGGCCGGGCTCTGCGCCCTGGCCCTGGCGGCGGCATGGCAGCTGCGCGAAGGCCACGCGGAACGGGGACAATAAAGCCATGTGCCAGCTGCTCGGAATGAACTGCAACACGCCGACCGACGTGATGTTCAGCTTCACGGGCTTTGCCGAGCGCGGCGGCCATACCGACCACCATGGCGACGGCTGGGGCATCGCGTTCTTCGAGGGCGCGGGCCTGCGCCATTTTGTCGACCACCAGTCGGCCTGCGAGTCGCCGGTGGCCGCGCTGATCCGGCGCTATCCGATCAAGAGCCGCAACGTGATCGCCCATATCCGCAAGGCCACGCAGGGCGAGGTGACGCTGGAGAACTGCCACCCGTTCGTGCGCGAGCTCTGGGGTCGCTACTGGGTGTTTGCCCATAACGGCGACTTGAAGAACTTCCACCCGCGCCTGCACGCGAGCTTCCACCCCGTGGGCACGACCGACAGCGAACTCGCTTTCTGCTGGCTGATGCAGGAGCTGGCCAAGTCGCATGCGGGCGTGCCCAGCGTGGCCGAGCTCACGCTCACGCTGCGCGAGCTCGTGCCCCAGATCGCGCGCCACGGCACCTTCAACTTCATGCTCTCCAACGGCCAGGCGCTGTGGGCCCATGCGTCGACCCAGCTGTGGTATGTCGTGCGCCAGCACCCGTTTGCGCATGCGACACTCAGCGACGAGGACCTGAGCATCAACTTCGCCGAGCACACCCGCCCCAGCGACCGCGTGGCCGTGGTCGTCACGGCGCCGCTGACCACCGATGAGGCCTGGACCGCGTTTGCGCCCGGCGAGCTCCAGGTGTTTGTCGACGGGGCCAAGGCCTGAACCCAGCATGCCCCCGGTCGCCCGGCGGGCGAGCGGCTACCCCGCGTAGGCCCGCTGCAGCGCGGCGATATCGAGCTTCTTCATCTGTAGCATGGCGGCCATCGCGCGCTGCGACTTGGCCGGGTCAGGGTCGGTCAGCATCGCGATCAGCATGTTGGGCACGACCTGCCACGACACGCCGAACCTGTCCTTGAGCCAGCCGCATTGCTGCGCCTGCGCGTCGCCGCCCTCGCCGAGCCGGCTCCAGTAATGGTCCACCTCGTCCTGCGTCTCGCAGCCGATCTGGAACGAAATCGCCTCGTTGAACCTGAACACCGGCCCGCCGTTGAGCGCGGTGAAGGCCTGGCCGTCCAGTTCGAACGCCACGGTCATCACCGACCCCGCTGCCCGTCCGTGGATCTCCTGCCCGACCTCGCCATAGCGCGAGATGGTCACGATGCGGGAGTTGTCGAAGATGGCGGTGTAGAACCGCGCGGCCTGCTCGGCCTCGCTGTCGAACCAGAGGCAGGGGGTGATCCTATGGAGTTTCGGCATGGCTTTTCTCCGGCAGTGAAGATGCGTCGCTCGTGGCTGGGCCGTGGACGCGGACGGGCCGCCGCCACGGCAGCCAGGAAACGGCGTAGTCGTATTCGAGGCTCTTGACGATCCAGTAGATGCTGAACGCCCAGACCGCGAGCGCCTCCAGCCAGAACACCATGTTCCGGGCGCACAGCCCGGCCCTGACCGGCTTCGGCAGCAAGAAGGCGTAGACCAGGCCGGCGGCCATGCAGGCGGTCATGACCGCGCCACAGGCCTTTTGAACGGCGACGTAGCGCGCCCGCGTGGCGGCCGCAATGCCGACCTCCGGCCCGTCACCGGACAGGAAGATGCAGACATAGGCAATGGCCATGAAGAAGGCGACCGCAAAGGCCCCGTGCAGCGAGAAGCCGCCGCCGGACGCCTGGCAGTCGCCCCTGGCATCCATCGCGAAGAAGGCGATTCCCGCAGCGCATGCGCCGGCAATGTTCAGCGCCAGGTCCTCCTTTCTTGTGAAGCCCTTGTACAGGAACAGAAAGCTGCCGATGGCGCACAGCACGCCCACGAACACATCGCGCATCCCGGTGTGGTAGTAGGCGCTCATCGAGGTTTGGAGGGGCCGGCCGAACCACATGGCGCCGCCGAGCCAGAGCACTGGCGGAAACAGCAGCGCCAGCAGTCCCATGCCGCGACGCAGGCGCAGGTAGGTGTCAGCGATGTGGGTTTCCAGCACGGCCAAGGCGTTCATGGTGCATCCTCCGGCGGCCAGACGCGCCGCGTTGATGGGCAAGCCACTGCGCCGCGGGGCGCCAGCATCGCGATGGTAAGGCGGGAATGACCTGAAAGCGAGCGCCGCGCCGCCTGGGACTTCGGCCCGAGCTTGGGCAGGCCGGCGATCCGGGGCTGACGCCTTATTTGCCGCCGGACGGCTGCATGACGAAGACCATGCCGAACACGCCGATGGAGGCCGTGCGGTCACCCACCGTGGTGTAGGACGCGATGCCCAGCGAGTGGTAGGTCGAAACAAAGGCTGTCAGCGCCCCAACGCCCAGCGCGCCCGCGATCGGACTGCGCTCGGCGATGACGTCCCTGATGGCGGCTCGATGCTTGTCGGGGGACGGATTGAGCATGAAGGCCAGAACGAGGACGACTATGGCGGCGGTGGTAGAGACAAGCGGGGTTTTCGACATGGGGGTTGGTGAACTACTCAGCAAGGGATTCGTCGTTCGCGGGCAAGGTCAGATGCGGTCGACCTGGAAGATCGACTTCCAGACCACGCCGCCGAGGCAGATGACAGGGCCGCCGTTCGTCATGCGGCAGGCAAGGCGGCCTCCAGCGCATCGACGAACATCGCCGCCACGTCAAAGCCGGTCTGCTGCATGATTTCCTGGAAGCAGGTCGGACTGGTCACGTTGACCTCGGTCAGGCAGTCGCCGATCACGTCCAGCCCCACGAGCAGCAGACCACGCGCGGCCAGGACCGGACCCAGGGCCTCGCCGATCTCGCGGTCGCGCGCCGACAGCGGCTGGGCCACGCCCTTGCCGCCAGCGGCCAGATTGCCGCGCACCTCGCCGCCCTGCGGGATGCGCGCCAGGCAATAGGGCACGGGCCGCCCGCCGATGAGCAGCACGCGCTTGTCGCCCTGGGCGATCTCGGGCAGGAACTTCTGCACCATCACGGTCTGCGCGCCATGCTTGTTGAGCGTCTCGATGATGGCGCCGATGTTCAGGCCGTCGGCCATCACGCGGAAGATGCCCATGCCGCCCATGCCGTCCAGCGGCTTGAGGATGATGTCCCGGTGCTCGGCATGAAAGCGCCGGATCTGCTGCGCGTCGCGCGTGACCAGGGTGGGGCCGATGAACTGCGGGAACTCCAGGATCGCGAGCTTTTCGGGGTGGTCGCGCAGGGCGCGCGGCTTGTTGAACACCTTCGCGCCTTCGCGCTCGGCCTGCTCCAGCAAATGGGTGGCGTAAAAATATTCAGGATCGAACGGCGGATCCTTGCGCATCAGCACGGCGTCGAAGTCTTTCAGCGCCTGGGCGCGGTCCTGCTCGGCGCGAAACCAGCTGTGTTCGTCGCCGGTGAGCGTGATGTCGCGCACCCGGGCCGTCACCGGCGCGCCGCGCTGCCAGCCGATGTCCTGCGGCTCGCAGGCCGAGAGCCTGTGGCCGCGCCGCTGCAGCTCGCGCATCATGGCGAAGCTGGTGTCCTTGTAGGTCTTGAACGATTCGAGCGGGTCGGCGATGAAGAGGATATGCATGGTGGGGTCGTGTCAGTCTGAGTCCTTCGACTTCGCTCAGGACAGGCTCCGCGAGGAATCTGTGCGGCGTTCTGGATCACGCCCGGACGAAGCTGGCTTGCCATACTGTTGCACAAAAAGCACCAACGCGCCCGCGACCACGCCCCAAAAGGCCGATCCGACCCCGGCAATCACGACCCCGCTGAGTGTGACCAGAAAGGTGATGAGCGCCGCTTCGCGGTGGGTCTCGTCCTTGACCGCCAGGGCCAGCCCGTTGGCAATCGTGCCCAGCAGCGCCAGCCCGGCGATCGCGACCACCAGCTCCTTGGGAAAGGCCGTGAGCAGGCCGGTGATGGCGGCGCCGAAGATGCCCAGCACCAGGTAGATCGCGCCGCAGCACACGGCCGCGGTATAGCGCCTGGCCGGGTCTTCATGGGCTTCGCGGCCCATGCAGATGGCGGCCGTGATGGCGCTGAGGTTCAGCGCAAACGCGCCAAACGGCGCGAGCACCAGGGTGGCCAGGCCGGTCAGGGTGATGATGCGCGAAATCGGCATCTGGTAGCCGGCCGCGCGGATCGCCGCCGCGCCCGGCAGGTTCTGCGAGGCCATGGTCACGACAAACAGCGGCAGGGCCAGGCTGACGATGGCGCCCAGCGTGAAACGCGGTGCGGTGAACACCGGTCGTGCAAGATCAAAAGTGACTTCAGCCCACGCCATCTTGCCATTTGAAGCTACAAAAACAATAGCAACGAGCAGCGTGATGACCACCGCATAGCGCGGCAGCAGCCGCCTGGCGCCCAGGTAGCCGCCCAGCATCAGCAGCACCAGGGGCAGGGCGGTCTGCGCGGCGGCAAAGGCCTGCAGGCCAAAGCGCGCCAGCACGCCGGCCAGCAGGGCCGAGGCGATCGCCATCGGAATGCGGTTCATGAGCCGGGCAAACCAGCCCGTCACGCCGGACAGGATGATGAGCAAGGCACAGACCATGAAGGCCCCCACGGCCTCGGCCATCGAGAAGCCGCCGGCCAGCCCGGCGGTGGCCAGCACGGCGGCGCCGGGCGTGGACCAGGCCACCATGACGGGCTGGCGCAGGATCAGCGAGGGTATGGCCGAGCACAGGCCCATGCCCAGGCCCAGCGCCCACATCCACGAGCTGATCTGCGCCGGCGTGGCGCCGAAGGCCTGGGCGGCCTGGAACACGATGGCCACCGAGCTGGTGAAGCCGACCAGAACGGCGACGAAGCCGGCGGTCAGGGCCGAGGGGCTGAGGTCCTTGAGAAAACGCATCGCCGGATTCTGGCACGGGCCCCTGCCTCGCCCCCGGCCAAGACCCGGGGGTCAGATCTCGATCTTCGAGCCGAGCTCGACGACCGAGTTGTTCGGCAAATTGAGGAAATCCGCCGCCGCGCTCGCGTTGTGGTGCATCTGCGCGAACAGCTTTTCGCGCCACGGCGCCATGCCGCCGCCGATCGTCGGGATCACGCTGTCGCGCGACAGGAAGTAGCTGGTGGTCATGGCCTCGATCTCGCAGCCGCGGCCCTTGATCTGCTGCAGCGCGCTGGGCACGTCGGGGTCGTTCTTGAAGCCGTAGTGGATGATGACGCGCCAGCAGTCGTGGCCCAGCGACTCGATATCGAGCCGCTTGTCCAGGCCGATCCATGGCACCTCGTGGTTGCGCACCGTCACGAACAGGTTGTGGTCATGCAGCACCTTGTTGTGCTTGAGGTTGTGCATCATCGCGTTGGGAACGGTGCTGGGGTCGGCGGTCAGGAACACGGCCGTGCCTTCCACACGCGCCGGCGGGTTCACGAACACGGCCTCCAGAAAGCTCTCGAGGTCGATCGCGTCGGAGCGCAGTTTCTCGTTGAGCAGGTGGCGGCCTTCCTTCCAGGTCAGCATCAGCGCAAAGACGGCGCCGCCTATCATCAGCGGGAACCAGCCGCCCTCGAATAGTTTGAGCAGGTTGGAGGCCCAGAACGCGAAGTCCACGATGAAAAAGAAGCCCGTCGCCCCAATGCACAGCCACAAAGGGTATTTCCATCCGTAGCGGATCACATAAAAGGTCAGGATGGTCGTGATCAGCATGTCGGTGGTCACGGCCATGCCGTAGGCCGCAGCCAGGTTGCTCGAGGACTTGAACATCACGACCGCGAGCACGATGGCGACGAACAGACTCCAGTTGACGAAGGGGATGTAGATCTGCCCTGTGTCTTTGACGCTCGTGTGCTGGATTTGCAGGCGCGGCAGGTAGCCGAGCTGAACCACCTGCTTGGTCACGCTAAAGGCCCCGGAGATCAGGGCTTGCGATGCGATCACGGTGGCCATGGTGGCCAGGCCCACCAGCGGCAGCTGGGCCCAGTCCGGGGCCATCATGTAAAACGGGTTCTTGACCGCCTCCGGGTTGCGCAGCAGCAGCGCGCCCTGGCCAAAGTAGTTGAGCGTCAGCGCCGGCATCACGATCGAAAACCAGGCCAGGCGTATCGGCCTCTTGCCGAAGTGGCCCATGTCGGCGTACAAGGCTTCGGCCCCGGTCACGCACAGCACGACCGCCCCCAGCATGATGAAGGTGGTGCCCGGGTGGGCCCACATGAACAGCAGTGCGTAGTGCGGGCTCAGCGCCCACAGGATGGCCGGGCTGTCTGCGATCTGCCCCGCCCCCAGCACCGAGATTGCCGCAAACCAGACCAGAGTGATGGGCCCGAAAAACTTGCCAATGCCGCTGGTGCCGCGCTTTTGCACGGCAAACAGGCCGAACAGGACCACCAGGGTCAGCGGGATCACATATTGTTTGAAGGCCGGCGACACGACCTCCAGCCCCTCGACCGCCGAGAGCACCGAAATCGCCGGCGTGATCACGCCATCGCCGTAGAACAGGCAGGTGCCAAAAATGCCGACCAGCAGCAGCACGCGCCGCAGCTCGGGCCGGTCTTTGACCGACTGCGAGGCCAGCGCCAGCATGGCCACGAGCCCGCCTTCGCCGTGGTTGTCGGCGCGCAGCACCAGCACCACATACTTGACCGACACGATGGTGGT
>JBOHHM010000105.1:0-3745 GCA_050725495.1 Burkholderiaceae bacterium
CCTCGAACACCACTTCCTCGCGTTCGCGCGCGGCCTGCTTGCCCAGGGCCAGGTCCTCGGCCATTTCACGCTTCTCGCGGCGCGACTCGATCAGCGAGTCGATCCAGGCGCCCAGGCGCTCGGCCACATGGCCCCAGGAAAAGCGGAACACCAGGGCCGCGCCGATCACGCCCAGCGCGATGCAGACCAGGCCCGAGCCGTTGAAGCCCAGCCATTTGACGCTGGCCGGTCCGACCAGATAGCCGAGCACCCCGCCGCCATGACCCGGCAGCCGGGGCTCGAAGCGGTACATGCGCGCCCATTCGAGCGCCGTGCTGGCGTACAGCAGCAGCGCCAGGCCCCACCAGAAAGCGCCGCGGCTGCCGGCCAGCCGGCTTGCCGCAGAGGCCTCGGGGCGCGCCAGCTCATGGCCGCGCATCCAGCGGGCTAGCGACGCCAGCCAGGCCCGCACACCGGCCACAAAACACCACCAGACCGAAAACCCCAGCAGGAAATAGCTGGCATCGGCCAGCCAGGCGCCGAGCCGCCCGCCCCAGTTGGCAATCGCCCCGCCCCTGCCCGAGGTGGACCAGGCGGCATCCTGGGCCGAGTAGCTGAGCAGGGCCAGCAGCCAGAACAGCAGCGCCAGCAGCCCCAGGATCAGGCCGATCTCATGGGCGAAACGGCTCGCACCGGGACGTGCCGGCGCCGATGCGGAGGAAGAGGAAGTCAGGGTATGAAGCGAGTAAGTCATAGGCCAGGCAACTGCGCCAAGCTTACTCCAGGCGCCACGTCAATCAGCCCAGAACATCAAGCCGCTCCTTGATCAGCATCGAGCTGTTGTCCAGGGTCTCGATATAGCCGCGTGTTTCGAGGTCTTTCATCACGCGGCTGACCATCTCGCGCGAGGCCCCGACCATTTTGGCGATGTCCTGGCGCGAGACCTTGTCGCGGATCAGCATCCGGCCCCCGCCGTCCGGCGCGGCGAACTCCAGCAGGGCGCGCGCCACGCGGCCATACACATCCATCAAGGCCAGCGATTCGATCTTGCGGTCGGCATGGCGCAGGCGCTGCACCAGGCCCTTCATCACGGCATAGGCCATGGAGGAGTTTTCCGGCAGGCAGCGGGCAAATTCGGCGCGGCCCAGCATCAGCACATCGGTCTGCACCTCGGCACGGACCGAGGCCGAATGCGGCTCGTTGTCGATCAGGCTCATCTCGCCGATGTAGTCGCCGGGCTGCATGGTGGCCAGAATGACCTCGCGGCCCCGGTTGTCGGCGGACATGACGCGCGCCCGGCCGGTCAGGACAATGTAGAGTGCGTTGGACTTCTTGCCCTGCTCGACGATACGTTCGCCGCGCTTGAACCGGCGCTTGACGATGGCATCGGCCACGGACTCGGCTTGCACCGCCGTCAGCTGGGCAAACAGGGGGACCCTGCGAAGCAAATCCAGATTGGACAACATCGACATCTCAAAAACCTCCAGACTCAAAACTGCGCGATGGTTTCTTACAATCGCACTGATTGAAAACGGAACCTGCAAACCGGTTTTGCAGGCTTGATACTCGGTCCTTCGGCCCAAACTGTACACGGTCCCAGGGCCTTTCCCATGCAGACTTCCACCATGCCCAACACCAAACACGCCAAAGTCCTCATCCTGGGTTCCGGCCCGGCAGGCTACACCGCCGCGGTTTACGCCGCGCGAGCCAACCTCAACCCGGTGCTGGTCACCGGCATGGCGCAGGGCGGACAGCTGATGACCACCACCGATGTCGACAACTGGCCGGCCGACGTGCACGGCGTGCAGGGCCCGGAGCTGATGCAGCGCTTTCTGGAACATGCCGAGCGCTTCAAGACCGAGATCGTGTTCGACCACATCAATGCGGTCGATTTCAGCCGGCACCCCTTCACCCTCAAGGGCGACAGCGGCGTCTACACCTGCGACACCCTGATCATCGCCACCGGCGCCTCCGCCAAATACCACGGGCTGGCATCGGAGGCCAGCTTCATGGGCCGCGGCGTCTCGGGCTGCGCTACCTGCGACGGCTTCTTCTACCGCGACCAGGAAGTCTGCGTGGTGGGCGGCGGCAACACGGCGGTCGAGGACGCGTTGTATCTGTCCAATATTGCCAGCAAGGTGACCCTGGTGCACCGCCGAGACAAGTTCAGGGCCGAACCCATTCTGGTGGACAAGCTCATGGAAAAGGCGTCCACCGGCAAGATCGAACTCAAGCTGTTCAACGTGCTCGACGAAGTGCTGGGCGACGCCTCCGGCGTGACCGGCGTGCGCCTGAAGGATGTCAACAGTGGCTCCACCCAGGAGGTGGCGGTCACGGGCTGCTTCATCGCCATCGGCCACCAACCCAATACCGACATCTTCCGCGGCCAGCTGGAGATGAAGGATGGCTACATCCTCACCCGCGCCGGCCTGCAGGGCTTTGCGACCATGAGCAGCGTGCCCGGCGTGTTTGCCGCCGGCGACGTGCAGGACCATGTGTACCGCCAGGCCATCACCAGCGCCGGCACCGGCTGCATGGCGGCGCTGGATGCGCAGCGGTTTCTGGAGCAGCGTTGAGCGTTCAGCGGTGACTGGTGGGCAGCCGCAAGTCACGCCGAACGCTTGTCCAACTACCGTTATAATGCGAGGCTTTGCTGAATTTGGCTGGGCTTTGCGCGGCTGGTTTTGCATCTCGGGTTACCGCCACCCTTTTCTGGCGAGGTGAGGTCGAAGCGAGGACAGGCGCCAAGCGCCTGTACGCCAGTGACGGCCGTTTGAAAATATCGGAGTGTCCTCATGGCACGCGTATGTGAAGTCACGGGCAAAGGCCCGATGGTCGGGAACAACGTCTCCCACGCCAACAACAAAACCAAGCGCCGGTTCATGCCGAACCTGCAATACCGTCGCTTCTGGGTCGAGAGCGAAAACCGCTGGGTGCGCCTGCGTGTTTCCAGCGCCGCCCTGCGCCTGATCGACAAGAACGGCATCGACGCCGTGCTCGCTGACCTGCGCGCACGCGGCCAGGCCTAAACCCCCATTACTGGAGCTGCATCATGGCAACAAAAGGCGGACGCGAGAAAATCAAGCTGGAATCCACGGCCGGCACCGGTCACTTCTACACCACGACCAAGAACAAGAAAACCATGCCCGAGAAAATGGCGATCAGCAAGTTTGATCCCAAGGCTCGCAAGCATGTCCAGTACAAGGAAATCAAGCTGAAGTGACGGGCCCCGCCGGGCCTGTCATCCTCGCGAAGGCGGGGATTCAGAAAGAAAGCCGCTGGACTCCAGCGGCTTTTTTGTTTGTATGATCCTGGGCCCTTCGACCGCGCCCTGGACAGGCTCCAAGAAGAATCCGGGGCCAAGATCCTTCGCGCTGCTCAGGATGACATGCAGTGCGCGACGACATGGGGTGCGGGATGACAGTGAAGCGACGGGCCACCGGACCTGTCATCCCCCGCGAAGGCGGGGGTCCAGATGCTGCCCGTGGCCGTGCCCCGCCCGCCAGAATCTGTCATCCCCACGAAGGCGGGGGTCCAGATGCTGCGCGTGGCCGTGCCCCGCCCGCCAGAATCTGTCATCCCCGCGAAGGCGGGGATCCAGCAAAAAAGCCGCTGAACTCCGGCGGCTTTTTTTGTTTTGTCATTCCGGCCGCAACGAAGAATCCCGGGCGGTGGAGATCCTTCGCGCTGCTCAGGATGACAGAAAGTTCGCAGTGACAGCGCTCAGGCGTGGGCCGCGCGCAGCTTGCGCGAGAACTCCTGCAGC
>JBOHHM010000106.1:0-5524 GCA_050725495.1 Burkholderiaceae bacterium
AACGCAGCTTGCCTGGGCAGCGGGCCGACGAATCCGGCTCGCCTTCTCTTTGCTTACTTTCTCTTGGCGAAGCAAGAGAAAGTGAGTCGCCCGCCGGGGCGAGTCCCGGCTTGCTTATGAACCGCTACCTCCCCTCGAGGCGGGGCCCAGCTCCCAAAGATCAAGGCAAATCCGGATTCACCTCCGGCAAGCTCGCATCCCTGGGCCCCACCATCCCCAGCCTCGCCTTGAGCGACTGCGGCTGCCCCGTCAAAACCGCGGCGTAGTTGGTGGTGTTGGCCAGCACCTTCTTCACATAGTCGCGGGTTTCGCTGAAAGGCACGTTCTCGGCCCAGATCGCGGCTTCGAGCACGGGGCCGTTGCGCCAGCTGCGCGGGCGGCCGGGGCCGGCGTTGTAGGCGGCCGCGGCCAGCGGCATGGAGCCGCCGAAATCGTCGAGCACGAGCTTGAGGTAGCCGGTGCCGATGTGGATGTTGGTGTCGCGGTCGGTGATCTGGTCGGCCGTGAAGCCGTTCAGGCCGATCTTGCGCGCGGTCCAGCGGGCGGTCGCGGGCATGACCTGCATCAGGCCTGAGGCGCCGACGCCGGAGCGCGCGTCCATGACGAAGCGGCTTTCCTGGCGGATCAGGCCGTAGACATAGGCGGGGTCGAGGTTGATTTCGCGGCTGCGTTTGACCACGGCCTCGCGAAACGGCATGGGAAAGCGCTGTTCGAAGTCGATGAGGGATTTGGTGCGTTCGCTGGTGTTGATGCAGCGGTCCCAGACCTCGCGCTGGCAGGCCAGCTCGGCCGCGGCCAGCAGTTCGCGGTCGCTCATGCCGCCGCGGTTGTGCAGGTTGGCGCTGTAGATCCATTCACGGTTGCCTTCGCTGCGCAGGCCCAGCTGGATCGCGTACAGGGCGCGGATCAGGCCGGGGTTCTGGCGCGCCGCTTCTTTTTCTTCCGGCGTGGGGGCGGGCGGCTTGGCCGGCACCGTGATGCGCTGGCCCAGCTCTTCGAGGGCCAGCTGTTCGTAAAAGCCGCGCGGTGAGGCGATCGATTCCAGCAGTCGTCTGGCCTCCGCCACTGTGTCGCGCTCGATCGGCCATGCAGCCGGGACGGCGGCGCCGGGCACGACCGCGTTGAGCAGCGACAGGCGCTGGCCATTGGATACGCCCGCCAGCAGGGCGCGGGCCTTCCAGTAGACCCAGGCGCTGTCCTGCCGGGCCTCGTCGCTCATCGCGTTGATCGCCTCGAGCACCTGTTTCCATCGGCCGGCGCGCAGGGCGGCGCGCACTTTCCAGGCGAGCAGCTCGTCGCTGAGGTCGCTGTCCTTGCCGACCTTGGCGAAGTGGTCGGCAGCGTTGTCGGCCAGGCGCAAGGCCGCCTGTTTGCCAATGACGCCCCAGGTCCAGTTGCGCTCCTCGGCGCTGAGCCTGGCGCCCCAGGGCTCGTCCAGCAGCGTGGCGGCGGCGTCGGCGTCGCTGGTGGCAATTTTGATCAGGGCCAGCACCGCCAGCTCTTTGCGCACTTTGGAGGTGCCGTTGATCTTGCCGGCCAGCAGTCTCGCGGGGCTGTCGTTGAGGGCGTTGATCAGGTGCGCGGATTCGGGGGCCACGATTTCGACCGCGTTGCGCGCCGCGCGCGGGCGGTTGGCCTCGATCGCCAGGCGCGCCTTGCGCCAGGCATCGAGCGCGGGCAGCTTCTTGGTGGCAATCAGCCGCTCGGCCGCGAGGGTGCAGCCGTCATCGGGGTCGCGCAGCGCGAACCAGTGCTTGCGAACCTCCTCGGCCCCGTTGGCAGGGGCGGCCGTGCCATTGCCGTTTTTCAGATGGTCGAGCAACAGCGCGTAACAGCGCACCTCGCGGTCGTCGCCCATGCGGTAGCTGGGATGCTCGGCCGCAAAGCCGCTCCAGTCGCGCCGCTGGCCCAACAGCAGCAGCCAGTCGTTGCGCAGGCGGTCTTCCTGGTAGGTGCCGGCGTAGCGGGCCAGGAATTCCTGCACCTCTTGCGCGCTGGCATCGTCGAGCCGCGCCTTGAGCTCCCAGTAGGCGGCCCAGGCCTCCAGCACATGGCCGCGGGCTTGCGGCAGCAGCGCCGTGAGCCTTTTCTTGTTGCCTTGGCGGAACGCCTGGCTCATGTCCACGAGCACGTCGTCGCCCTTGTTCTGCGCCCGCACAGGGGCCGCGGCGCAGGCGATCAAGGCCGTGGCCAGAAGCGGTGTCAAAATGTTTGTGGAATTCATAAGGGGAATTATGGACAAGTCAGCTGTGCGCCGCGCCTTGGTCGAGCAACGCCTGAGCCTGCCTGACCGTCTAGAGCGCGCTGAGCTGCTGCAGCGCGTCATGCGGATCTGGCTCGTGGGGCGGCCCGAGACGGTGATCGGCGCCTACTGGCCGATCAAGGGCGAGTTCGACCCGCTGCCCGCATTGCACCGCTGGAAGGAAGACGGTGAACTGCTGGACGAGCCCCAGCCGCGGCGCATCGGTCTGCCGGTGGTGGACAAGCTCAACAAGACCCTGAGCTTTCACGCCTGGTACCCCGGCTGCCCGATGGAGGAGGACGCCTACGGCATTCCCAAGCCCAAGGACACGGAAATCATCGTGCCGCGGCTGCTGTTCGTGCCCTGCCTGGGCTACAGCGCCGGTGGCTACCGGCTGGGCTACGGCGGCGGCTTTTACGACCGCACGCTGAGCCAACTGCAACCCAAGCCGTTCACGGTGGGGCTGGGTTACACCCACGGCTTTCTCGACGACTTCGAGCCCGAAGACCACGACCTGCCGCTGGACGCCATCCTCAACGACAACGGCGTGGTGTGGCCCTTGTGTTGAAGCTGTCGGCCGCTGCGGCGAAGCTGCGGCCCATGGTGGACAGTCGCTGGCGTGGTGGCGGCCGCGAAGCTCAGCCGCGCGGCCTGTAGGCGACGACGTCGATCTCGACCCGCGCATCGACCATCAGGCGCGCTTCGGTGGTCGAGCGCGCCGGCTTGCCGTCGCCGAAATAGCCCATGTAGATGCGGTTGAAGGCGCCGAAGTCGCGCGCATCCTGCAGCCAGACCGTCGTCTTGCAGACGTCGTCCAGGGTGCAACCGGCAAGCGCCAGCACCTTGGACAGGTTGCTCATGACCTGGTGGGTTTGCACTTCGATGCCGCCTTGCACGATTTCCCCGTTCTCGTTGGCCGGGACCTGGCCCGAGACATAGACAAAGTCACCGGCCCGCACAGCCGGTGAAAACGGCCGGGGTTGGCGGTCGGACGCGAGCGGGGGATTGCCCAAATATTCCAGCGACATGAAGAACTCCTCTTTTGAATCAAAAACAATCGTTGACGAGATCTTGCGAGCCCGTAGAGTGAAATGTATTTTCAGATAAGTTTGAATTTCCTAGGGTTAACCCTAGTTTAATCGCGATATTTTTTGTCTATTCTTAAAATACTGAAATTTATTTTCAACTTAGGAGATCGGCATGATGCTATTTCAGTGGATGAACCGTCGCTCGGCAGCAGTCCTCGCCCTGGCCGCTGCGGCCGCCATTGCGGCGCCGTCGGCGGTGCAGGCGCAATCTGCGAAATCGGCCCTGAACCTCGCCATGGTGGCCGAGCCGCAGACGCTGGACCCGATGGCGACCACGGCCGATCTGGTCGGCACCATCATGCAGCATGTCTATGAGCCGCTGTACACCTTCGACGCCAAATGGAACATCGTGCCCATGCTCGCCGAAAGCCTGCCCAAGGTCTCGGCCGACGGCAAGCACTACAGCATCACGCTGCGCAAAGGTGTGGCCCTGCACAGCGGGCGCGAACTGACGGCCGACGACGTGGTGGCCAGCCTCAGGCGCTGGATGGAGGTGTCGCCGCGCGGCAAGGCCGTGGCCAAGGAAGTGGCCGAGCTGTCGGCCAAGGGCGCGGGCCAGGTCGAGATCACGCTGAAAAATCCTTACGCGCCGCTGCTGCCGCAGCTGGCCCTGCCCACGGGCATGGCCGCGATCATGGCCAAGGAGTCGATCGCCCAGCCGCTCAAGGAATTTGTCGGAACCGGTCCCTACAGGTTCAAGGAGCGCAGGCCCGACCAGTATGTGCTGCTGACGCGGTTCGAGGCCTATTCGGCCCGCAAGGAAGCGCCCAGCGGCTACGGCGGGCGCAAGACCGCGCTCGCCGAGGAACTGCGCTTTGTGCCGGTTCCCAATGCCAATACCCGGGTCGAGGGCGCGCTGGCCGGGCAGTTCCACTTTGCCGACCTGCTGCCGATCGAAGCCTTGCCCCGGCTCGAAAAGGCCACGGGCAAGGTCGTGCCCATCATGACCTCCTCGTTTGGCTTCCCCTATCTGGTCTTCAACACCAAGGAAGGCGTGATGGCCTCGCAGCCCGCGCGCAAGGCGGTGCAGGCCGCGCTGGGCCAGGGCGAAATGCTGGCTGCGGGCTTTGGCGACACGCGCTTTTTTGTCGCTGAGCCGAACCACTTTCCCAAGGGCACGCCGTTTTACTCTGCCGCGGGCGCCGAGAGCTACAACGAGCGGGATGCCGCCAAGGCCAAGACCCAGGCCGCGCAGGCCGGCTACAAGGGCGAGACTATCCGCATCCTGACCAGCCGCCAGTACGATTTCCACTACAACATGGCGCTGATCATGGCCGAGCAGCTCAAGCGCGCCGGGTTCAAGGCCGACCTCAACGTGGTCGACTGGGCCACGCTGGTGCAGCGGCGCAACGACGCCAAGCTCTGGGACATCTACATCACGCATTCGGGCCAGTTCCCCGAGCCCATGCTGTCGCCCCCGCAGCTCGGCGAGGGCGCGCCCGGCTGGTGGAGCTCGCCGGCCAAGCAGGCCGCACTGACGGCGCTCAATCAGGAAACCAACCCGGCCAAGCGTGCAGCGCTGTGGGGCAGGGTGCAGCAGCTGGTCTACGACGAAGTGCCCTATATCAACGTCGGCAAATTCAACAGCCTGTCGGCCAAGTCGCCTGCGCTGCAGGGCTATGTGCCTTCCACCTGGCCCTTCTTCTGGAATACCGGCCTGAAAAACTAATGCCCCCACGCTTGTCGCTTCGCGTGCCTTCGGCGTTGCGCTGCCTCTTCCACCACGAAGAGGGGCTGTTTCGCCTTGGGGCGGCCCTGCGCGGCGCATGTCATCCTTTGTTTATGGTTAAAGAGAAATTGTCATGACCCGCTATCTGTTGTCACGTCTCATGGGCATGCTGGTGGTCATGTCCCTCGTGGCGGTCATCGTGTTTGTGCTCACGCGCGCCGCGTCGGGCGACCCCGTCACGGTGCTGCTGGGCGACCAGGCGACGGCTGAAGACATTGCCCGCGTGCAAAAAGAGTATGGCCTGGACAAGCCGCTGCCGGTGCAGTTTGGCTACTGGCTCAAGGAGCTGTCGCAGGGCAACCTGGGCCAGTCCATCTTCCTGCAACGCCCGGTGACGCAGGCGCTGTGGGAGCGGGCCGAGCCCACCACCTTGCTGGCCCTGCTGTCCATGCTGATTGCCGCCGGCATTGGCGTGCCCTGCGGCATTGTCTCGGCGGTCTTTCGCGGCAAGCTCGTCGACCAGGC
>JBOHHM010000107.1:0-14673 GCA_050725495.1 Burkholderiaceae bacterium
ACCACGATCAGGTCTTCGTAATTCTTCTGGCGCAGGTCACCCAGCAGCACCGGGGACGCGTAAATGTTGTCCACCGGAATGTCGAAAAAGCCCTGAATCTGGTCGGCGTGCAGGTCCATGGTCAGCACCCGGGCGACACCCACGGTTTGCAGCAGGTCGGCCACCACCTTGGCTGAGATCGGCACCCGGGTGGAACGCGGACGGCGGTCCTGCCGGGCATAGCCGAAATACGGAATCACGGCGCTGATGCGTTCGGCCGAGGCGCGCTTGAGCGCATCGACCATGATCAGCAATTCCATCAGGCTTTCGTTGGTCGGCGCGCAGGTGGACTGCACGACGAACACATCGCGGGCGCGCACGTTCTGGTTGATCTCGACAGTGACCTCGCCGTCGGAAAAACGGCCCACGCTGGCCGCACCCAGCGAGGTGCCCAGGTGCCGGGCAATCTCGGCAGCCAGGCCGGGGTTGGCATTGCCCGTGAAAAGCATGAAGTCAGGATGAGGAGCCTGCATGAGTGTCCCAGCGATTTAGAAATTGTGCCTGTACGCGTAACGTATTTGGCAGGGGAGGAAGGATTCGAACCCTCGCATGCCGGAATCAAAATCCGGTGCCTTGACCAGCTTGGCGACTCCCCTACACAGGTTGATGCCTGAAATCAGACACCCACCGATGAATTGTCGCTGGGTGCCCACCCCAACAGAGGATGAGCATCCAAATTGCTGCATTGCCGAATCGTCCACGCGCCCGGAGCGCTGGCCAACTCCGCCGGCTGCAGCATTTGCGCAAACACCGCACTTCCCGAGCCTGTCATCCGGGCCTGCATTCCCTGCGACTCAAGCCACTGGAGGGCCTGGGTCACTTCGGGGCAGAGCCTCTGGGCAACCGGCTGCAAGTCGTTGAGACCGAACCCGTAGGGGTTTGCAGCAAAGTCTGAAATTGTAGCAGTTTTAGTGTCGCGTTTGAGCTCGTTGGCTGCAAAGATCATGCGGGTGTCCAGACCGGCTGCCGGTTTGACCACGCAAAACCGGGCAGCGGGCAGTTCGAACTCGCCGCTCAGGGGTGTGATTTTTTCTCCAATGCCTTCGACCCAGGCATTGCGTCCGCGCAGGAAAAAGGGCACGTCGGCTCCCAGTTGCAGGCCGATCTGCTCGAGTGTGGAGAGCGCAAGATCGAGGCGCCACAGGCGGTTGAGGGCGAGCAGGCAGGATGCCGCGTCGGAGGAGCCGCCGCCCATGCCGGCCTGGGCCGCAATGCGTTTGTCCACGGCGATATGCGCGCCCAGGGCGCTGCCTGCTGCGCTTTGCAGTGCACGCGCGGCGCGGACAATCAGATCATCGGCTGGCAGGGCCGGGCCCAGATCCTCGCGACTGATCTGGCCGTCGGCCCGTGTTTCGAAGTGCAGGGTGTCGCACCAGTCGATCAGCATGAAGGCCGACTGCAGCAGGTGGTAGCCATCCTCGCGGCGGCCGGTCACATGCAGAAAAAGATTGAGCTTGGCCGGGGCCGGAACGTCGTACAGCGCTTTCATGGCCTTATTCTCGCGCGGCGCTTAGCGTTCAAAGGCCAGCCGCAGTTCAGCTGCGGGCGGCGGATCGCTGCGCCGGGCCACCAGCCTGCCGCTACCCAGCTGCGACAAATCGGCCTGCCAGCCGGGCACGGTGCTGGGGGTACCGGCCAGCCAGTCGAACAGTGCCGCGACGGGAATCGCGGTGCCGGTCACATGGCTGGCCAGGGCGTCGAGCGAGTCGAAGCCGCGGGTTTCGCCGTTGGCCTGCAGGGTGGCTGAGTCCGGCGTCCAGGCCAGCACGGCCAGGGTGCTGCCCAAGGGCGTGAACAGCGCCAACTCACCCGCGCCGGCATGGCCCTTGAGCTCGAAGCCCGCCGCAAAGGATTGCGGCTGCTCGGACTGGACCGTGAGCGCCAGGCGACCGCTCCAGAATGCATTCCTTGAATCAGTTTGGCCTGTGGCCCTCGTGGGATGGGTGCATCCTGCTATCAAAAAAATAGCTAACGCGAGCAGCCAGCAAGCCGGCCGCAGCAGCCTCACGGTTTCACGCGCAGGCGCTTGAGGGTGTCCTGCAGGGTTTCGTTGTCGGCATTGAGCAGCAGGCCCTCCTTCCAGATGGCGATCGCGCGATCGCGCTGGCCCAGGCTCCACAGGACTTCACCGAGGTGGGCTGCGATTTCGGCGTCGGGCCTGGATTTGTAGGCGTCGTCCAGTATGCGCAGGGCTTCGGCCTTGTTGCCCAGCCGGAACTCGACCCAGCCCAGGCTGTCGGAGATGAAGGGGTCGCCGGGGGCGAACTCCAGGGCCTTCTGGATCAGCAGTTTGGCCTCGCTCAGGCGGATGTTGCGATCGGCCAGAGAGTAGCCCAGGGCGTTGTAGGCATGGTGGTAGTCGGGCTTGACCGTGATCAGCTGGCGCAGCAGGCGCTCCATCTCGCCCGGCTTGCCGAGTTTCTCGGCCAGCATGGCCTGGTCGTAGACCAGGTCCGTGTCCTTGGTGTCGCGCGCTATGGCCTCGGTCAGCAGGTCGTAGGCGCTTTGGTACTGCTTGTGCTCGCGCAGCAGCTGGACCTCGGCCATCAGTTTCATTCTGGCGTCGGCGGGACTGCGTTCGGGCAGGCTGCGGATCAGCTGACGGCCCTGGTCCAGCTTGCCCTGCCTGGCCAGCAGCGAGGCGCGGCGGCTCTGGGCGCTGACCAGGGCCTGCGCGTCCTCGATGCGGTTGAGCCAGGCTTCGGCCGCGCCATAGTTCCCGCGCTTCTCGGCGATCTGGGCCAGCGACAAATAGGCCTGGGCCAGGCCCCGGCTGCGCTCCTCCGGCGGCTGGGCCTGGGCCTGTTCGACATAGCGTTTGAGCGAGGCTTCGGCGCTGTCGTGCTGATTGCCCTGCACTTGCAAGGTGCCCAGGACCAGCCAGGCTTCGGCGAAGTCGGGCTTCTCGCGGGTCAGGGTCTGCAATTGACGGCCCGCTTCCTCATAGCGCTGCGCATCGATCAGGGCGCGCGCATAGCCCAGGCGCAGCTCGGGAACGGGCCGGTCTTCGAGGTACTTGCGCACCATGGGCTCGGCCAGCGGGACCTTGGGGTCCATCAATTCCAGCGCGAGCAGGGCTGGGCCTTCAGCCCGCGGGTCCTGGGCCTGCGCCCGGCGTGCCGCCTCCAGCGCACCGGCGGTGTCCGCCGCCGCCAGCCGCATGCGCCCCACCGTGGTCCAGGCGGCCGCGCCGGTCGCCGGGTTGTCCAGTTCTTGCGCCAGGGCCTGCTCCACCACGCTGGCTGCCATGCGCTTGTCGGTCGCTCGCGCATAGACGCGTGGAATGGCCGAAAGGGCCAGGTTGCGATCCTTGGGGCTGGTCAGCGCCAGCTCGTTGCGCAGGGGCTCCACCGTGTCGCTGATGCGGTTCAGTGCGATGAGGATTTGCAGCACATAGCGGTTGGCCTCGCGCGAAGCCGGCAGGGCCTGCGTCCAGGCGCGGGCGGCCTGCAAGGCGGCTTCGCCGGAGCGGCCCTGCAGGGCGATGTCCACCGCGCGTTGGTACAGGCCGCTCTCGCCGGTCTTGCGCGCGGCATCCAGGATCAGGGCGTAGCCTGCGCCGGGCTCGCCGCCGCTGGCATTGAGCTCGCCCAGCAGCAGCTGATAGAACAGCTCGGCATCCATCTCGGAACTGACGGGCGGGGCGGCCGGTGCGCTGTCGATCGGTGCCTGGGCATGGGCTGCCAGCAGGCTTGCCGCGAGCGCGGCAATGGCAAGACGGGGAAATCGCTTCATCCGAACCATAATAATCCAAGCCCGTTAACCCCCTCGCATCCATGCCTGAACTGCCCGAGGTCGAAGTCACCCGCCTGAGTTTTGCCCAGCGCATCGCTGGCGCGAGCATTGCGTCCGTGCGCCTGGGCAAGCCCCTGCGTTGGCCACTGGGCTGCGATCCGGTGCGGCTGGCGGGGCGTACCGTGCTGGGTGTGCGCCGTCGCGGCAAATACCTGTTGCTCGACCTGGATCAAGGCCTGCTGCTGCTGCACCTGGGCATGTCGGGCAGCCTGAGCTTTGGCAGCCGCGCGCCCGCTGCCGGCCTGCACGACCATTTCGACCTCGTGACCAGCCAGGGCGTGCTGCGCCTGAACGACCCGCGCCGCTTCGGCGCCGTGGTCTATGCCGAAGACGAGGCCGCGCCCGTGGCGCGCAAGCTGCTGGGCAAGCTGGGCATGGAGCCGCTGGCTGCGGAGTTTGAGCTGCAGGCCTTCCATGCGGGCCTCAAGCGCCGCCATGCGGCCGTCAAGCAGGTGCTGCTGGGCGGGGATGTGGTGGTGGGTGTGGGCAACATCTACGCCTGCGAAGCCCTGTTTCTGGCCGGCATTCGTCCTACCTTGGCGGCCTCGCGCCTGAGTCGTCCGCGCGCGGCCCGCCTGCATGGGGCGATTCAGGATGTGCTGGCGCGGGCCGTGCAAAAGGGCGGCAGCACCCTGCGCGACTTCTCCAATGCCCGGGGGGAGAGCGGCTACTTCCAGCTCGAAGCCATGGTCTACGACCGGGCGGGCCAGCCCTGCAGAATCTGCGGAACGCCCATCAAGCTGTTGCGCCAAGGCCAGCGCTCCACCTACTTCTGCCCACGCTGCCAGAAATCCTGAGGGCGGGCCCGCGAGACGATGCTATAACTTGACCCTCTAGGTCTGGAGACACAGTGGGCAAATCCTTCAACGAACAATTTGACCATCATGGCAACTGGCGACGCGAATTCGCCCTGCGTTTGAAACTTCTGGCCGAATGGATGAAGGACCATGAGCTGCTGGATGCGGCTGTCGAAGAGCGCTTGCGCCGGCTCGAAGGCCAGATGCGCTCCGACAAAGTGATGGTGGCCTTTGTGGCCGAGTTCTCGCGCGGCAAGTCGGAGCTGATCAACGCGATTTTCTTTGCCGGCTATGGGCGCCGCATCATGCCGGCCAGCGCCGGGCGGACCACCATGTGTCCGACCGAGCTCGGTTACGACGCCGATGTGCCTCCCTGCCTGCGCCTACTGCCGATCGAAACACGCTTGCAGCCCCAGGCGCTGATGGAGTGGCGACTGACACCCGAGAAATGGACGCGCATCGACCTGGACGTGAACAATCCCGCACAGCTCGCCCAGGCCCTGGAAAAGGTGGCCGAGGTGCGCCGGGTGACGGTGGACGAGGCGCGGGCCCTGGGCTTTTGGCACGATGAAGTGCCGCAGGACAACCCCCTGGCCGACGCCAGCGGGATGGTCGAGGTGCCCAGGTGGCGTCACGCCCTGATCAACATCGCCCACCCGCTGCTCAAGCAGGGGCTGGTGATTCTGGACACGCCAGGGCTCAATGCGATAGGCGCCGAGCCGGAACTGACCATGAGCCTGATCCCCCAGGCCCATGCCGTGGTCTTCATCCTGGCGGCCGACACCGGCGTGACCAAGTCGGACCTGTCGATCTGGCGCGAGCATCTGGTCACCGAGGGCGAGAGTTCGGATGCGCGGGTGGTTGTGCTCAACAAGATCGACACCCTTTGGGACGCGTTAAGCACGCCCGAGCAGGTCCAGGCCCAGATCGAACGCCAGCGTGCCACCTCGGCAGAAATTCTGGGGCTGCCAGCCGCTCAGGTCCTGCCGGTGTCGGCCCAAAAGGGCCTGCTGGCCAAGGTCACCGACGATGCGGATCTGCTGCAGGCCAGCTGCCTGCCCGCGCTGGAAACAGCGCTGGGACAGGGCATGCTGGGCCAGCGCCAGCACATCCTGCGCTCGGCCGTCGCGGGCGGAATTGCCGAACTGCGAGCGGAAGCCGCCCGCGTGATCCAGGTCCGGCGCCGCGACCTGGCCGAGCAGATGCTGGAGCTCAAGGGCTTGCGCGGCAAGAACACGGCCGTGATCCGCCACATGCGTTCGCGCGTCGAGCAGGAACAGGTCGAGTTCGACGTCAGCGGGGCCAAGATCCACGCGATCCGCTCGGTCCACACGAAGCTGCTGCGTGACGTGATCCACATGCTGGGCTCGGCTTCGCTCAAGGCCGAATTGGCCCAGCTCAACCACGCGCTGCGCCAGCCGGGCATCAAGCTGGGGGTGAAAAAAGCCTATGGCCAGACCTTCGAGCGCCTGCGCGAGGTGCTGCGCAAGGCCCAGGCGGCCAGCCTGGAAATTCAGGCCATGTTCAATGCGATCTTCCGCCAGCTGAATGCGGAGCACGGCTTCTCGCTGCAGCCGCCCAAGGAACCGGACGTGGCTCGTTTCGAGCGCGATCTCGATCTGGTCGAGCGCAGTCACACGCAATACCTGGGGGTGGGCAATGTGCTCAGGCTGATCCAGCCCGAGTTCACGGACCGGCTGGTGCGGGCCCTGGCCACGCGTTTGAGGGTCGTGTATGAGTCCGCCCTGGGCGAGGTGGAGCTCTGGAACAAGTCGGCCGCAGCCCAGCTCGATGTGCAGCTGCGTGAGCGCCGTCGCAATTTTGGCCGCCGCCTGGAGGCCATCGAGCGGATCCAGAAGGCCGCTGGCGGTCTGGACGACCGCATCACCGAAATCGAACTCCAGGAAGGGGCGCTGGACCAGCTGGACGCCAAGCTGCTGGAGCTGACGACCCATTTGACGGCCACGCCGCCATCCGGCCACGCCCGGCCGGAGGTTGCCCTCCAAGCGGCATGAGCGTTGTACCGCCCGATCTGGCCAGCCTGGTGGTGCGCTGGCAGAAGACGCATGGCCGCCACGGCCTGCCGTGGCAGAACACGCGCGATCCCTATCGCGTCTGGCTGTCGGAAATCATGCTCCAGCAAACCCAGGTGGCGACCGTGCTCGACTACTTCGCGCGGTTCGTCCAGCGCTTTCCCGACGTGCGGGCGCTGGCGGCCGCGAGCCTGGACGAGGTGCTGGCCTTGTGGAGCGGGCTGGGTTACTACAGCCGCGCGCGCAACCTGCATCGTTGCGCGGCCGAGGTCGTGAGCCGGCATGGCGGGGAGTTTCCGCGCAGCGCAGCCCTGCTGCAAACCCTGCCCGGCATAGGGCGCTCGACGGCCGCGGCGATTGCCTCATTCTGCTTTGACGAGCGGGTGGCCATCCTGGACGGCAACGTGAAGCGGGTGCTGACGCGGGTTCTGGGTTACGACGCCGACCTGGCCGTGGCGACCCATGAGCGAGCCCTGTGGGATCAGGCGCAGGCGCTGCTGCCGCGCCAGTCGCTGGATCAGTCGATGCCGCGCTACACCCAGGGCTTGATGGACCTGGGGGCCACGGTCTGCCTGGCGCGCAATCCGGCCTGCACGAGCTGCCCTTTGAGCCCGCTCTGTGCGGCGCGCCAGCAGGGCAGGCCCGAGCGCTACCCCGTCAAGACCCGCAAGCTCAAGCGCAGCGCGCAGTCGCTGTGGTTGCTGCGGGCACACACCGGAAATGGCTCGGTCTGGCTGTCCAAGCGGCCCACGCCCGGCGTCTGGGCCGGTCTGTACTGCCTGCCCGTGCTCGAAAGCCGCGAGGCGCTGGAGGCGCTGGTGCCCGCCCGGTACCGCGCCCGCCTGCAGCCGGCCGAGGTGTTCACCCATGTGCTGACGCACAAGGACCTGCATTTGCACCCAGTGGCCGTGCAGCTGCCGGCCAGTGCCTGGACCGAAACGCAGGGGGGCTGGTTTGCAGCCGAGCAATGGCCTGAGTTGGGCCTGCCCGCACCCATCAGAAAGCTGCTGGCTCAGGGCTGAGGCGCCGTCAACCCGCGTCGAGTTCGCGGTGGCGCTTGAGCGTCACCCATTGCTGTTCAAAGCTGCGCGCCAGCTCCTCCACCAGGAACACCGAGCGGTGCTGGCCGCCCGTGCAGCCAATGGCCACGGTGACGTAGCTGCGGTGGTCGCGCGCCAGCGCCGGCAGCCAGTGCAGCAGAAACCGTTCGATGTGGCCAAACATCTGGCCGACTTCGCCGTGCTGGCGCAGATAGGCGGCCACGGGTTCATCGCGCCCGCTCAGGGGCCGCAGTTCCGGCTCATAGTGGGGGTTGGGCAGCATGCGCACGTCAAACACATAGTCTGCGTCCAGCGGAATGCCGCGCTTGAAGGCGAACGATTCAAACACCAGGGTCAGCTGACTCGCTGGCGCTGAAACCAGCGACTTCACATAGGCCAGCAATTGGGACGAACGGGTGAAGCTGGTGTCGATGACATGGGCCTGCTCGCGCAGATCAGCCAGCAGTTCGCGTTCGAGCTCGATCGCTTCCACCAGCGCGCGGTGCTGGTCTTGGGCGTCGCTGCGTGACAAGGGATGCATGCGCCGGGTCTCCGAGTAGCGGCGCACCAGGGTGTCGGTGGTGGCGTCCAGAAACAGCGGCTGGACCCTGATCCCCTGCTGGCGCAGCCCGCTCAACTGCTCGGGCACCAGGGGCAGCGAGGTGGCGCTGCGCACATCCATGGCGATCGCCACGCGCTTGGCGCGGTTTTGTTGTTTGAGCAGGGCCACAAAGGGCTGCAGCAGCTCGGGCGGCAGGTTGTCCACGCAGTAGTAACCCGCGTCTTCCAGCGCGTGCAAGGCCACGGACTTGCCCGAGCCCGACATGCCGGTAATGAGCACCAGCTCCAGGGTCATGAGTGCTCCCGTGCGATGCTCACGGCTGGATCCCGCTTCGGGCCCGGCTGTCGGCGAGCATTTCCTTGGCGTGGGCCAGCGTGGCGCCCGACAAGCGCTCGCCGCCGAGCATGCGCGCGACTTCGCCCACCCGTGTCTCGTCCTGGACCAAGGTCACGGTGCTTGCCGTGCCCGCGCGGTTGCGCTGCTTGGAAACGACCAGGTGGTGGTCGGCACAGGCGGCCACCTGGGGCAGATGGGTGACGGCCAGCACCTGGCGGTCGCGGCCCAACTGCTTCATCAGGCGGCCCACGGTTTGCGCCACGGCGCCGCCGACGCCGGAGTCCACCTCGTCAAAAATCAGGGTCTGCGCCGTGCCCAGCTGGCTGGTCGTGACCGCGATCGCCAGCGCGATGCGCGAGAGCTCACCGCCGGAGGCGACCTTGGCCACCGGGCGCGGCGTGCTGCCGCCATGTCCCGCGACCAGAAAGCTTACCTCCTCAAGCCCGCTTTGCGTGGGGTGCTCTGTTTTCTGTAGCGTCACCTCGAACGCTCCGCCTTGCATGCCCAGGCCCTGCATGGCCTGGGTGATCGCCTTGGCCAGCCGGGGGGCGGCCCGGCCGCGGGCCTGGCTCAGGCTGCGGGCCTCGGCCAGGTAGGCCTTGCCGGCCTGCTGCTCGGCGGCTTCCAGGGCGGCCAGGTCGGCGGCAGCATCCAGCCTTGCCAACTCTTCCCGCCAGGCCGCCAGCAGGCCCGGCAGCTCCGCCGGGGTGCGCTTGTAGCGCCGCGACAGCGACAGCCACAGCGACATGCGCTCGTCGAGCTCGGCCAGGCGCTGCGGGTCCAGCTCGGTCTTGCGCAGGTAGGCGTGAAGCGAATGCACGGCGTCGCCGGCCTGCGCCAGGCTGGATGCCAAAACCTCGCTCAATCCTTGAAAATCGGGTTCAAGGTGCTCCTGATTTTGCAGCGATTCCTGGGCCCGAGACAGTCCGGGCAGGGCCCCGGCTTCATCGTCTTCGAGGGCGCTGAGGGCCGCCTGGGCCGCGTCCAGCAAGGCCTGGGCGTGGGACAGCCGCGTGTGGTCGGCATTGAGCTCATCCCATTCTTGCTCGCCGGGTGCCAGCTTGTCGATCTCGCCGATTTGCCAGCTCAGGCGTTCACGCTCGCGCTGCAGCGAATCCTGTGCTGAGCGCGCCTCGGCCAGGGTTTTCTGGGCCTCGCGCCATGCCTGCCAGAGTCTGCCAAGCGCGGCGCCGCTGACACCGGCATAGGCATCGAGCAGGCCGCGCACGGCGTCGGGGCGTGTGAGGCTTTGCCAGGCATGCTGGCCATGGATGTCGAGCAGCTGGTCGCCGAGCTCGCGCAGCTGGCTGGCTGTGGCCGGGCTGCCATTGATCCAGCCGCGGCTCTTGCCCTGGGCGTCGACCGTGCGGCGCAGCAGCAGCGTCTCGGACAGCTCAAAGCCGCCGTCCTGCAGCCAGTCGTGCAGCCCAGGGGCGCAGTCGAATTCGGCGCTGACCTCGGTGCGCGCGGCGCCTTCGCGCACCACGGCCGCGTCGGCGCGGGCGCCCAGTGCGAGCTGCAGGGCGTCAATCAGGATGGATTTGCCCGCTCCGGTCTCGCCCGTGAGGACGGTGAAGCCCGACGACAGATCGAGCTCGAGTTCGTGCACGATCACGAAATCGCGCAAGCTCATGCGTTTGAGGGCCACGTTCAGGAGCCTCCTTCGTACCAGTGCAGCTTTTTGCGCAGCGTGTCGAAGTAGCTCCAGCCCTTGGGATGCAGAAAGCGCACGCCGTGCTGCGAGCGCCGCACGATGATGCGGTCACCATGCAGCAGCGAGGCCAGCGACTGCATGTCGAAATTAGCGCTGGCATCACGGCCCGCTACCATTTCGATAGCAATCTCCGCAACATCTGCAAGGACAATGGGGCGGTTCGACAAGGTGTGAGGGGCGATGGGCACCAGCACCCAGCCCGGAATCGAGGGGTGCAGCAGCGGCCCGCCGGCCGACAGCGCATAGGCCGTGGAGCCGGTCGGCGAGGCAATGATCAGGCCGTCGGCGCGCTGGTTGGCGACGAAATGACCGTCGACCTCCACGCGCAACTCCACCATGCCCGAGGTGGCGCCACGGTTGACCACCACGTCGTTCATGGCCAGGGCATCGAACACGCAATGGCCGTCGCGCATCACCTTGGCGTGCATCAGCCTGCGGTGGTCTTCCTCGTACTCGCCGCGCAGCATGGGGGTGAGCGTGGCGCGGTAGTTCTCCAGCGGAATGTCGGTGACGAAGCCCAGCCGGCCCTGGTTGATGCCGATCAGCGGCACGCCATGGCGGGCCAGTTGCCGTCCTATGCCCAGCATCGTGCCGTCACCGCCGACCACCAGGCCGAGGTCGCATTGGGCACCGATGGCGGCCACATCGAGCGCCTGGTAGTGGCTCAGGCCGGTATTGGCCGCCGTTTCCCGCTCCAGCGCCACATCGCAGCCCTGCTGGCCCAGAAAATGGGCGATATCGTCCAGCACCTGGCGCGACGAATCAGCCCGGGTGCCAGACACGGGCGTCTGGTACTTGCCGATCAGCGCCACATGGCGGAATTTCGATTTCATGGACAAATTACATCATTAAAATGGTTTCATGCTCGATGATCGTGCGAAGTTGTTGTTGAAAGCGCTGGTCGAGCGCTACATCGCCGAAGGCCAGCCCGTGGGCTCGCGCACCTTGTCCAGGGCCTCGGGACTGGACGTGTCGCCCGCGACCATTCGCAACGTGATGTCCGACCTGGAAGAGCTGGGCTTGATCGCCAGCCCCCACACCTCGGCCGGGCGCATTCCCACCGCGCGCGGCTACCGCCTGTTCGTGGACACCATGCTCACCGCGCAGCGCGAGCAGCTGCCCACGCCGAGCCTGGCACCCGAGCAGCCCCAGAAGGTCATCGCGAACGCGGCCCACCTGCTGTCCAGCCTCTCGCAGTTTGTCGGGGTGGTGATGGCGCCGCGCCGTACTTCCGTGTTTCGCCACATCGAGTTCCTGCGGCTGTCCGACCGGCGTTTTCTGGTCATCATCGTCTCGCCCGATGGCGACGTGCAAAACCGTGTGATGTTCACCGAGGCCGATTACTCGCAGTCGCAACTGATCGAGGCGGCCAACTTCCTGAATGCGCACTACGCCGGCCTGGCCATCGAGCAGGTGCGCGAGCGGCTCAAGCACGAGGTGGAAACGCTGCGCGGCGAGATCGCCACGCTGATGCAGGCCGCGGTCAACGTCAGCTCCGAGGCGCTGTCCGAGGCGCAGGACGAGGTCGTGATCTCCGGTGAGCGCAACCTGCTGGCCGTCAGTGATTTTTCCAGCGACATGAGCCACCTGCGCCGGGCCTTCGAGCTGTTCGAGCAGAAAACCCAGCTCATGCGCCTGCTCGACATCTCCAGCCAGGCCGAGGGCGTGCGCATCTACATCGGCGGTGAAAGCCAGGTCGTGCCCTTTGAAGACCTGTCGATCGTGAGTGCCCCCTACGAGGTCGACGGCCAGATCGTGGGCACCCTGGGCGTCATCGGCCCGACCCGCATGCCCTACGACCGCATGATCCAGATCGTGGATATCACCTCCAAGCTGGTGAGCAATGCGCTGAGTCACCACAAGTAGCCTCTTACAATCAGGGCTTCGGTTGGGGCGTTAGCTCAGTTGGTTAGAGCAGAGGACTCATAATCCTTTGGTCGTTGGTTCAAGTCCAACACGCCCTACCAGATGATTTTGGAAATCAATTGCGAGTTTTGCCGACGCTGGCCAATTGGCTGCCAATAGCGTGCTACAATGCAAAGCTTAGCGGCTGTAGCTCAGCTGGATAGAGTACTTGGCTACGAACCAAGGGGTCGTGGGTTCGATTCCTGCCAGCCGCGCCATATGAATCAAGGACTTGCGCCAGAAATGGCGTAAGTTCTTTTTTTTTGTTCTTGGGGACTTTTGGGGGACTGGGCAGAGTTTGGATGCCTATCTCGGCACGGCATCTGGGGCCCGCATCATCCTCGCCAAGTCGGCTGGTCAGTCAACGGCAGTGCGATTCCGTTGTGAACGGCTGCGCCGCCGGCTTGTTGGCACAATGTCCAGGACGCGGGAATAGCGCGGCAAGGGCTACTTAGACGAAACCATCCCTATGTGCTTTCTGAGGTCGCCGCGAGCGGCTTCAAGCAGGCCGGAAACGCAATGAGTGCATGAGGGTCGCCGTCTGCCAGTGGCTGTTCTTGCTATGAGCCAGGCAGGCCAAAGTAGAGCGCACCATGAAGCGCACCTGGTCGAGCGCACCAGTCGGCTCGGGAGTGTTTTCAAATCCAAGCTGACGGATGACGTCCACGCTGGTGCACGCCGGCACCGCGCCGTCATCGAGCGCCTGCCAGTGGCCGAGGGTTTGGGCATCGGACTGAAGCGACAGGACCATGCGCGACAGCAGCGAGTCTTGCATGATCCAGTGCGTCGCGTCGGACTCGCCCTCATCGCGGGCGCCGTCTCGGCCAGCATGCCGCAGGTCTGGGTTGAGATCCAGCGCCGACAGCCGAAAGCCGCAGCGCCAGTCGGGCGTGGTTGAGAAAAGCGCCGGGCCCTCGAATTGAGTGGCCGGCGACGAATGGGTGGAGTAGGTTTCGTTTTTCATGAAAACCACCTTCTCATGAGAACGTTGCTTGTCAAGCCCATATCGAGCGAGCTTCAGTTGTATTCAAAAGCATCCATATCCCCAACGCCGATGCCGAACGCGGCCAATCCTCCTTCGACTGGATCGGCAGGATCGTTGTGTGGGTGCCCTGCGTTGTCTGTAGCCGGGGCGAGCACCGTCATGGTTTGAGTTTGGTTTGGGACATGCCCCGATCCTTGGGCATTGCCGGTTTGTCCCGTGACATCCCATACGCCACGTACCACCAGGGCAGTTAGGACCGAGGCGAGATCCTTGGGGTCAAACGACTCAAGGTAGGACACCACCTCCGGATGGGCGACACGCAGAAACTTCAGCCGGGGTCGGATGATCAGATTGCCGGGCGCTGCCATCTCGTGCCTCACTGACGGCGGGCCTGAAACTCGCCCAGAACACGAAAGCCGCGAACATTTGAGGCAACCGGTTCAGGGTCGATTTCCAGTAGGTGCAGGTACTTGGGCAGGGCCTCGGACAACGCCTTGTGCATCAGCTTGGCGCCACCGCCAGTGACCAGGATCTGGTCGATGTTGTCCAGCGAACCGACGGACTTGCGCATCTGCTCGATCACGTCCTGCAGCACGCGCTTGACCACGCCATCGAACTTGCTCATGGGATGAGCAATCCCGCTGATCATGACCGACTCGGCACCGTCGCGTAGCGCCTTGTCCACGCGAGCCATGATCTCCGCGTCGTAAGCGGTAAGCCGACGGCGTCCTTGCTTACGCAGCGGTCTTGTGCAAATCCGAGCGCAGCGGCTTGTCGGCGAAGTTGTGCTTCCACAGCCGCGGCGTGAGATCGACCACGCGGGCCGCTGGATGTTCTGCCACGCGCTGCAGCACGTCCACCAGATAGGTGTACGGGTCGATGCCGTGTAGCCGGCAGGTCACGATCAAGCTCTGCACGATGCCCGCATGCTTGGCGCCGACCTCGGTCCAGCAGAATAACCAATTCTTCCTGTCATGGAAATATGTGCATGACAGGAATAATGCGAACTGCGCTTTTATGCGAAGTAGAACGACTCAGGCGTCCAGCAGTCGCTCGGTGGAAGCAATCTGCATGGGTCCGCCCGGTTCGCATAATCAAAGCGACTGCAAGAATCTCATCAGCGCCTCCGGTGGCCGATACCGAGCTGGTTTCACGTCAGGCGGCTTCAGACGCGCGAGGGCGCGCTCCTTCATAGCGAGGTCCGCCTCCACGTACATGTGGGTGGTCGATGGACTCTCGTGTCCGAGCCACAGTGCAATCTCGCTTGGTCCCACGCCGCACTGAAGCAGACTCATCGCAGTTGACCGGCACGGGGTGGATTGAAGCAAGCGCGTCCATGGGGTCTCCGTGCGCCGGTCAAAACCGGCAAAGTGTTGTGAATGAAAGAGTCATACGTTGAAGGCTTAGCCAGCTACGGCGGCCCCGAGTCATGCGTGCACATTCGTGAGGGTGTGGGCGAAGCGTTGA
>JBOHHM010000108.1:0-3966 GCA_050725495.1 Burkholderiaceae bacterium
GCGCGGCCCCGCCGGCCGCCCCTGCCGCCGTCGCGGCGCCAGCTGCCTCGGCCAGCACCGCAGAAACCGCCGTCGCGCCGGTGGCCAAGGCTTCCCAGGCCTCGACGCCAGCCGCAGCCAAACCGGCTGCCGCGCCCCCTGCAGCAGAACCCGACCTGCTCAGCGAACTGCTGGACAACCCGATGATCCCGGCAGCCGCTGGCGGGCTGATTGCCCTGCTGGCCGGCTTCGGCTTTTACCGGGTCCGGCAGCGCAAGAAATCAGCCCAGGTCGACAGCTCCTTCCTCGAAAGCCGTCTGCAGCCAGACTCCTTCTTTGGCTCCAGCGGTGGACAGCATGTGGACACCAATGAAGCAGCCGCCACGGGCTCCTCCATGGTGTACTCCCCCAGCCAGCTCGATGCCGCTGGTGACGTCGACCCGGTGGCCGAGGCCGATGTCTACCTGGCCTATGGCCGTGATTTGCAGGCGGAGGAAATCCTCAAGGAGGCGATGCGAACCAATCCCTCGCGCGTGGCCATCCATGCCAAGCTGCTGGAAATCTACGCCAAGCGACGTGATGCCAGGGCCTTCGAGATGATTGCCACCGAGGCCTACGACCTGAGCTCGGGCGAGGGTTTCGAATGGGAGAAGATCTGCGAACTGGGCCGGGATCTCGACCCTGACAACCCGCTCTACCACCCCGGTGGACAGCCCGCCCCGCGCGCCGGCGCCGGCTGGAGCGGCGCGGCCACGGCAGGCTATGCGGCCAGCACGGTGCCGCATTCTGCCCACGCGGAACTGTCATCGTCCCCGCTGACGGTCGATCTGGACCTGGACCTCGACTTTTCGATCGGTGACGAGCAGGCCACGGCGGCGCCGGCTCAGTCCAGCCCCATGGCGACCGCCTCGCCTGCGCCTGTCGCCCCCCCGGCCTCCCTCAATGGCGCAGCCTCAGACCATTCAGCGCTGGACATGGACTTCAGCGTCGGCACGCTGAGCCTCAATGGCGCGGCGGCCGAGCTGCCTGTGCCGGGCTCGCAGCCCATCGACCTGTCGGTCGACCTGTTGATTCCCGAAATGCCGATGGACGACGCCGAGCCCAAGGCCAGCGCGGCACCGGCGGATTCCGGGATGATCGAATTCGACCTGGGCGCCCTGTCTCTGGACCTCGATGCGCCTGCTGATGCCGCGGCGCCGTTCCCAGCCGATGAAGCGGTGGACAGCGACGACCCGCTGGCCACCAAGCTCGCGCTCGCCGAGGAGTTTCGCACCCTGGGCGACGCCGACGGCGCGCGGGCTTTGGCGGACGAGGTTGTGGCGCAGGCATCGGGCAACCTGAAAACCCGGGCCCAGCGGCTGATCGCCGACCTCGGCTGATTCGCCGTCCGGGCTTGCGCTGTTGGTCGCCCTGTTGTGCGGTTGGCGCTAGGCATCAGCTACAACGGGCAGGCCTATGAGGGCTGGCAAAGCCAGCCCTCGGGTCGCACGGTGCAGGATCGGCTCGAAGCGGCGCTCGCCCAGTTCACCACCCAACAAGTCTCGACCCTGTGCGCCGGCCGCACCGATGCCGGGGTGCACGGCCTGATGCAGGTGGTGCATTTCGACACCGAGCTGGAGCGCGCGCCCTTCTCCTGGGTGCGCGGCACCAATGCCTTCCTACCCCCGGACATTGCCGTGCAGTGGGCGCAGCCCGTGCCCGACGAGTTCCACGCCCGCGCCAGCGCGATCGCTCGTCGTTACGCCTATGTGCTGCTCGAATCTCCCGTGCGGCCCAGCGTCGAAACCGGACGCGTTGGCTGGGTGTTTCGCCCGCTCGATGGCGCGGCCATGCGCCAGGCGGCGAGTCATCTGCTGGGCGAGCACGATTTCACATCCTTCCGCGCCTCGGCCTGCCAGGCGAAGTCGCCAGTCAAAATCATGCAGCGCATCGAGATCACCCGGCGCGGCACCGGCCCCACGGCCTACTGGCGCTTCGAATTCGAAGCCACTGCGTTTTTGCATCACATGATCCGCAACATCATGGGCTGCCTGGTGGCCATAGGCCAGGGCAGCCATCCCCCCGACTGGATGCACGAGGTGCTGGCCGCACGCAACCGCGATGTGGCGGCGCCCACCTTCTCGCCTCACGGCCTGTACTTCCTGGGACCGGTCTATGACGTCCGCTGGGGCCTGCCGACCTGCACGGCGGCCTATGATTGGCTACCATGAGCTTCTTTTCTGCCCCTCCAGCACGCACCCGCATCAAGATTTGCGGCCTGACCCGCGAACAGGATGTCGATGCAGCCGTCAGCGCCGGCGCCGATGCCGTGGGCTTTGTGCTCTACGACAAGAGCCCGCGCCATGTCAGCGTAGAGCGCGCCGCCGAACTGGCCCGCCGCCTGCCGCCGTTTGTCACGCCGGTGCTGCTGTTCGTCAACGAGGATGCTACCAAAATCATAGCAGCCTGCGACCGTATTGCGGGGGCTGTCGTGCAGTTTCATGGCGATGAGACGCCTGAGCAGTGCCTGGCGGCCACGCTCCAGGGCGCCCGGCCGTTCATGCGCGCGGCGCGGATTCCGCTGGGCCCGGCCGCAGCCGGCTTCGACCTCGTAAAATACGCCCAGGACTACTCCAGCGCCCAAGCCATCCTGCTCGACGCCCATGTCGAGGGTTATGGCGGCGGCGGCAAGGCATTCAATTGGTCACTTCTGCCTCCAAGCGTCAACGCTCACCTCGTTTTGTCTGGTGGACTCACGCCTGCAAACGTGACCGATGGCATCGTGCAAGTGCGGCCGCGCTGTCTCACGCTGGCCGTTGATGTGAGCTCCGGCGTCGAAATTTCCAAAGGCATCAAGGACGCCGAAAAGATCAATCAGTTTGTCGCAGCCGTGCGGGCTGCCGATGCACAGCTTTATGACCTTGCGGGACAGACCGCAGCACGCAGTGCGAGCTCTGTCCCCAACTGATCAGACATGTTCCAGTACCAACAACCTGACCCGACAGGACACTTCGGGAAATACGGTGGCAGCTTCGTCAGCGAAACCCTGACCCACGCCATCAACGAGCTGCGCGAGGCCTACGCCAAATACCAGCACGACGCCGAGTTCCTGGCTGAGTTCCGCGACGAACTCGCGCACTTTGTGGGCCGGCCCTCGCCGGTCTACCATGCGGCGCGCATGAGCCGCGAACAGGGCGGCGCCCAGATCTACCTCAAGCGCGAAGACCTCAACCACACGGGTGCGCACAAGATCAACAACGTGATCGGCCAGGCCATGCTGGCCAGGCGCATGGGCAAGCCGCGCGTGATCGCCGAAACCGGCGCCGGCCAGCACGGCGTGGCCACGGCCACGATCTGCGCGCGCTACGGGCTGGAATGCGTGGTCTACATGGGCAGCGAAGACGTCAAGCGCCAAAGCCCCAACGTCTACCGCATGAACCTGCTGGGCGCGACCGTCGTGCCCGTGGAGAGCGGCAGCAAGACGCTGAAAGACGCGCTCAACGAGGCCATGCGCGACTGGGTCGCCAACGTGGACAACACCTTCTACATCATCGGCACCGTCGCCGGCCCCCACCCCTACCCGATGATGGTGCGCGACTTCCAGAGTGTGATCGGCGAGGAATGCCTGCAGCAGATGCCCGCCATGCTGGCCGCGCAAGGCCTGGGCAGCGGCGAGCGCCAGCCCGACGTGGTGGTCGCCTGCGTGGGCGGCGGCAGCAATGCCATGGGTATCTTCTACCCCTATATCCCGCATGAAGCCACGCGTCTGATCGGCGTGGAAGCGGCCGGCGAGGGGCTGGACAGCGGCAAGCATTCGGCCTCGCTGCAGCGTGGCAGCCCGGGCGTGCTGCATGGCAACCGCACCTACGTCCTGCAGGACGACAATGGCCAGATCACCGAGACGCATAGCGTGAGCGCCGGCCTCGACTACCCCGGTGTCGGCCCCGAACATGCCTGGCTCAAGGACATCGGCCGCGCCGAGTATGTGGGCATCACCGACCAGGAGGC
>JBOHHM010000109.1:0-4753 GCA_050725495.1 Burkholderiaceae bacterium
GTCGTCTTCTGGGCCAGCGTCAGCACCAGCGCAGCACGTTTGGATTTCCTTGCCATGATCGCCTCCATCAGGAGTTGCCAATGAACCATGGCAATTATCGATCATTTCGTAACTATATTGATGGAACGAACTACTAGTGCTGGCGGCGATCTGCTGGCGCGGCTGAATGTCTGGCGAGCGGCGGCCGGTCCTTCGGTGTGCCGACGGCTGGGCGGGCCTGCCACATCCTGGCCTCTCTGGCCACCGCTTTCAAGGTCTTCAAGTCAGCCCCGTTTCAGTTCCCCCCTGTCGGAGCGAATGACAGGAAGCAAGGAGGACGTGGAAAGAGGTATGGCCGCATCCTTGAAAGGGGTGGGCCTAAGACACACTCCAAATCTAATTCGGGTTTCTACGAGAGTGGCGTTCGGCGGAACGATTCGACCAGCTTCTGTGCTGCTGGGGTCAGTGGCGAATTCGCTCGCGTGATCATGGCCACGTCCCAGTCAGGCATGGGCTCTATCAGGCGCAGGGCTTGCAGCCGTCCGGCCTGCGTCAAATGCCTGATCAATCGCTCGGGAAGCAGGCTGAGCGCATCGGTATGTTCCAACAAGTTGATCGTGGCGGTGAATGAGTCCGATTGAATGCGTGGCACGGGGGGAGGCAGTCCATTGGCCTTGAAGGCCGGGGCGTAGAGTGACCCCGGCCCCTCGGCCGGGCCGTGTTGCAACCATTCAGCGTCAAGCAGTTCTTTCAGCGACCGGGACTTTGCTTTGGGATGGCCTGTCCGGCAAGTCACCACCAGCGCATTGGTGTACAGGTGCTCGCTGCGGAACTCGGCTCCTGCCGACTTGCGGATCAGAGGCTGCGCGCCAATCGCAATGTCGACCTGCCCATCCCGCAACATCTTCAGTGTGTCGGGATAAATGCCCTCGCGGACCCGGATCTGCACACGCGGCAAAGCCTGGTGAAAGCGGCGCAGGGCGCCTGGGAGCAGCAGTATGGCGGGGCTGGGCGAGATCACGATCGAGACAGTGCCCTCCTGCGTGCCGCGCATCTGGTCGATTTCCTCGCGCATGCGCCCAAGCTCCAGAACGATGCTCTTGGCTCTCGTGACCACGGCGCGTCCGTAGGGGGTGAGCGATACCCCGCGTGCTGTGCGGTGAACCAGGGGAACGCTGAACTCTTCTTCGAGTTGTTGCAGGCCCTTGCTCAGGGCGGGTTGGGTTTGCGCCAGTTCGCGGGCAGCTGCGCGGATGCTGCCAGTCTCGGCAATGGCGACCAGAGCGCGAATTTGATGCAGCTTCACTGAAAACCTTCAGTTATCACTAAAAAGAAAATTGTAGCTTGTTACGCCATTGGTCAGCGCCTATTCTCACCATCACTCTATTTATCACTCAATGGCGCCTCTAGCGCAGGACAAGGACCCCTTGGACACACTTTCCGTCATCGTTGCTGAAATTCGCGAAGCCGCCAGAGGCATCCTCGTCCTGCGCCTGGCACCTGCGAATGCCGTCTTGTTGCCGGCTTTTGAGCCGGGCGCACACGTTGACCTGTACCTGCCCAACGGCGTCACGCGGCAGTACTCGCTGATCAACGAGAGCAGGGCGGACGGAGCCTTGTTCTACGAAGTCGCGGTGGGCCTGAGCGCCACCAGCGAAGGCGGGTCGCGCTACATCCATGACAGCCTGCGCGTCGCCGACGCCCTGCGCATCGGGCGACCTCGTAACAATTTTCCCCTGGTCGCCACCGAGCAACCTGTGTGGTTTATCGCGGGCGGCATCGGGGTGACGCCCATCCGCGCCATGCTGCGGCAGTGCGAACAGGAGGGGCGGGACTGGCGTCTGGTTTACGCCGCGCGAAGCCATGCGCACGCAGCCTTTGCCGATGAGTTGGCCGCATATGGCGAGCGCGTGCAGTTCCATTTCGACGACGAACACCAGGGGAAACCCTTGGATGTGGCAGCGGTGCTCGGCAGGGCGCCAGATGCGGCTCACATCTACTGTTGTGGCCCGGCGCCGTTGATGACGCGCGTGCGTGAACTGTGTGCCGGTCGGAAACCAGAGCAGGTTCATTTCGAATGGTTTCGTGCCCCCGCTGGCGCGGACCCAGCCACCGGCCGCGCGTTTCTCGTCACCCTGGCACGCCAGGACATGAGCTTCAACGTCCCCGTGGACCGAACGATTCTCGACGTGCTGGAAGAAAACGGTGTGATTGTGCCGTCGGTTTGCAAGGACGGCATATGCGGAACCTGCGAATGCGCGGTGCTCGAAGGCGATGTGGAGCATCGCGACCAGGTTCTGACGCAGGTCGAACGTGACAGCGGCAAAAGCCTGATGGTGTGTGTTTCAAGGGCACGGGGTGCATCCCTGGTGCTTGATCTCTGATTTTTTACTGAAAGAAAGTTCTCATGACCCCTCACTTTGAACACCTCGTCAATTTGACCAAGGGCGAGATCAACCGGTCGATCTTCACCGACCGCCAGGTGTATGAACTGGAGCTTGAGCGTATCTTCGCGCGCTGTTGGCTGTTCCTCGGGCACGAGTCCATGTTGCCGAAGGTGAATGACTTCTTCACCACCTACATGGGCCAGGACCCGGTGATCGTGACCCGCAAGCCCGATGGCACGATTGGCTGCTACCTCAACATGTGCCGTCATCGCGGCAACCGGGTGTGCCGTGCCGACGCGGGAAATGCGCGTGCCTTCACCTGCCCCTTCCACGGCTGGACATTCAGCAACGACGGTCGCCTGAGCAATGTGCCTGGTTTCAAGGAAATCTATCTGGAGCGCCTGGACCTGGATGCGCACGGCCTGGCTTCGGTGGCGCAGATAGACAGCTACAAGGGCCTGCTGTTCGCCACGTTCGACGCCAAAGCGCTGCCGCTGCCGGACTATCTGGGCGACATGGCCTGGTATCTCGACATGATCCTGGACCGACGCGAAGGCGGGATTGAATTCATTGGCGGCGCGCACAAGTGGCTGGTGCACAGCAACTGGAAGTTTCCGGCTGACAACTTCATCGGCGACAGCTACCACGGACCGGTCAGCCACAAGTCGGCCTGGACGTCGGGATTCGAGGGCATGCCACGCCGCAAGAGTGGTTATGGCTACGAGGGCTTCCAGGTCAGTCCGGGCGGTGGCCACGGTTTCGGCGTGCGGTGGGCCGAGAACAAGGACGTTTACGTCGAAATGGCATTGCCAGAGTTTCAGGCCTATGAGCGCTCCCGTATCGATGAGGCCGAGCGCCGCCTGGGCACATTGCGTGGCGTGAACTTCTCGCCGATGCACGCGACGATCTTCCCCAACATGTCGCTTCTTTGGCAAGGCGGTGCCATGCGTGTTTGGCACCCTAAGGGGCCCAGCCTGACGGAGGCATGGGGCTGGTGCTTCGTCGACAAGGCAGCTCCCGAAGAACACAAGGCCGAGATGCGCGTTCACCAGTTACAACGTCATGGCACCAGTGGCACCTGGGAAGCCGATGACGTCGACAACTGGGTGCAATGCACCACGGCCAGCCACGGTTACGTGGCGAGACGTTTCCCGCAGAACCTGGAGATGGGCCTGGGCGACGAGATCGGCGACCCCAAGGAGATTCATCCTGATATTCGCGGCCGCTTGGGAAAGTTCCAGTCCGAAATCAACCAGCGCGGTTTCTACCAGCGCTGGGCACAACTGATGGATGACCCGCAGCCGCCGTGCGTCAACCAGCCCAGCCACGCCTGCAGCTCCTGAGGGCCTATGCCATGACCAAGTTTTCTGCAGACAACGACCTGGCGCTGTGGTTCAAGGTTCAATCGTTCATGGTAATGGAAGCGCGCCTGATGGACGACCAGCAGCTGCACGATTGGGTGAGCCTGTTCAGCGACGATGTGCGCTACTGGATGCCCGTGATCACCAACCGCACGGGCCGAGACATCGGCAAGGAGCGTGGCGTCTATGGCGAACTCGCCCACTTTGACGACAACAAGACCAGTCTGATCAACCGTGTCAAACGTCTGGACACGGGTATGGCCTGGGCTGAAACACCGCCTTCGCGGACGCGGCACTTGGTGAGCAATGTGGAAGTGATGGGCGTGCTGGGTGACGGTTCGCTCATGGTACGCTCGAACTTCCTGATCTATCGCTCGCACCTGGAGTACGACAACGAGCTGTTTGCCGGCAGGCGTGACGACGTGCTGCGACCACACGGCGATAGCTGGCAGATCGCAAAGCGCACCATCATTCTCGACCAGTCGGTTGTGACGCAGAAAAACTTGGGCATCTTTTTCTGAGCCGAGGCCTGTCAATGGATGCACATATGGTTCCGCCTTGCGGCACAGCGAAGGCCACGCTGGTGGATTTGATGCGGCTGGATGGACGCGTGGCCTTGGTCACGGGGGCTGGCGCCGGCTTGGGGCGTGCCATCGCGTCGTACTTGGCACAACAGGGGGCGCGCGTCGCCCTGTTGGATCGTCACCAGGCGGCCGCACAGTCGCTGGCCGACGAGATCGTCGGCCAGGGTGGCAACGCCAAGGCGCACGCCTGCGATATCGCCTATGAGACGCAGGTGCAGAAGGCTGTGTCAGAGGTCGTGACGCAATGGGCGGGAATCGATGTGGTGGTCAACAGTGCCGGCGTGACCTCGGCGCCTGGCATGCCGTTCACCAACAACAGCGAAGCCGACTGGGACCGGGTGCTGGCGATCAACCTCAAGGGCACATTCTTTGTCTGCAAAGCCGCTTGTTCCGTCGGTCGCAATTCAAGGGGAACCGGGCCCGTGACGTCCCTGGTTCTTTT
>JBOHHM010000110.1:0-6238 GCA_050725495.1 Burkholderiaceae bacterium
TTCAGCAGCGTGCCCTCGCACTGATCCAGCAAATCAAGGCGTAGGCAGCAGCCGGAACCCCGAGTTCAAGCTAAGTGCTTGATGGATATGGGAAAACTCGCTTGGGAGGGGGAGGAACTTCAGCCTAAACAGAACCGGCCATCAAAGTGTCGCAGCCCTGTCGAACCGCAACTGCCTGAGCCTCGACCATCGACGTCGCAGCAAGCCAGCCACCGATGGCTCCTCGGATGACCCCGGACCGCACCCATCCTGGGCCACGCTCACCCGGCCAGCAGACGAGCACCACGCGCATCGTTGCCGGATTGCCGACCTCCGCGCGGTGTCACGCCGCGTAACCCAGCACCGCGAAGAAGTGGCAGCCGGTGCCGGCCACGACGAAGCCGTGCCATACCGCGTGCGCGTAGCGCAGCCGGGAGTCCAGCAGGAAGAACACGACTCCCGCCGTGTAGGCGAGCCCGCCGGCCACGAGCAAGCTGAGGCCGGGCTGAGGCACGCGCTCGACGAGCGGCACGGCCGCGATCAGCACGAGCCAGCCCATGACGAGGTACAGGCCGGTCGACAGCCAGGGGTGCGACAGGCGGTCGAAGACCTTGAGCGTGACGCCTGCGGCCGCCAGCGACCACACCAGCCCGAACAGCGTCCAGCCCCATGGGCCCCCCAGGGCGCCCAGCGCGAACGGCGTGTAGCTGCCCGCGATGAACAGGTAGATGGCGCCGTGGTCGAGCTTCAGGAAAACGCGCTTGGCGCGGCCCGCCGGCAGGGCGTGGTAGAGCGTCGAAGTCAGGTACAGCAGCACCATGGTTGCCGCAAACACGGCGGCGCCGACCAGGCTGGCGGCACCCAGGTGGCGCGCCGCATCGATCAGGAACGGCACGGCCACGATAGCAGCCAGCAGGGCGACGCCGTGGCTCACGCTGTTGGCGATTTCCTCGCCCAGGCTCTGTGGACGCTCGGTCATGCGGGCATTGTCCCATGCAGCCGGCGCCGCGCGGGGGACATTTTCATGACGATCATCAAAGACCGGGCGGGCATGCCACTGCGGTGCACCTGCGCTTTGCCATCCGCGCCCCGTCGCTGCCGGAGGCCATTCAGGAGCGGCGGCGGGCGCGGGAGCGGAGGGCGTCAGTCATGCGGCGGCAGTTCCGCGCGCCGGTTGGGCGCACTCAGTCGCGCATGTTGGCGAACTTGACCAGCGTGGCGTACTTGCCCGCATCTTCGCGAATCACGCGCGCCAGGTCCTCATTGCCGGTCGCCGGGACGGCGCCGCCATCCTCGAGACGGCGGCGCACGGCAGGGTCCTGCAGGCCTGCCTGCAGCGCGACGCGCAGGCGTTGCGCGATCTCGGGCGGCAGGTTGCGCGGCGCGGCCAGGGCGAACCAGCCCGTGAGGTCGTAACCCTTGAGCAACGGGTGCTCCCCGAGGGCCGGAACATGGGGCAGGGCGGGGCTTCGCTTCGCCGAAGAGATGCCCAGCGGCACGATGCGTCCGCTCTGGATGAAGGGTGCGGCCGCCGTCGGCGAGATGATGGCGAAGTCCAGCGTGCCGGCCACCAGTTCCGTGGTCAGCGGCGCGGTGCCGCGGTACGGGATGTGGGTCATGAAAAGCCCGGCGCGTTGCTTGATCAGTTCGCCCGCGAAGTGCAAGGTGGAGCCTACGCCCGAACTGCCGTAGCTGTGTTTGCCGGGGTTGCGCTTGACCGTGTCGATGAATTCCGCCAGGGTCTTCACCTGGGTCTTGGGGCTGGCGGCCAGCAGGACAGGCGCCGTGGCGATCAGGCCGATGGGGGTCAGGTCCTTCTGCGGGTCGTACTTCTGTGCCGGGTTCACCAGTGCCGTGGCGGCCATTTCGTTGCTCGAGCCTGCCAGCAGCGTGTAGCCGTCGGCAGGACTATTGACCACGCGCTGTGCTGCGACGGCGCCGGCCGCGCCGGCCTGGTTGTCCACGACCACGCTGGCGCCGAGCTTGGCGGCCAGCACATCGGCGACGACGCGCGCCGCCATGTCCACGGAGCCTCCAGGCGCATAGCCCACGACCAGCTTGATCGGCTTGGAGGGGTAGGGCGTGTCTGCCAGCGCCGGCACGGCCAGAGCCAGCGCTGCCGCACACATGGCGGCGACGGCGCTGCGGCGGGACAAGGAGCGTAGGGGGGCTTTGCGGTGCAACATGAGGCGATTTGAGCTTAGGGGTGGAGAAAGCTTGCACAAGCGAGCGAGGCGTGGCGCTCAGGCCGGTGTGCGCAGGAAGCGGCGCACCAGCTGAACCCAGTAACTTGCCGCGATGGGCAGCATGGCGTCGTTGAAGTCGTAGCCTGGGTTGTGGACCATGCAGCCGCCGCTGCCATGTTCGTCGCCCACGCCATTGCCCACGATGAGGTAGCTGCCCGGGCAGTGTGCCAGCATGAAGGAGAAGTCCTCGCTGCCCGTGAGCGGCTGCAGAGGGGGCAGCAGGCCATCTTCGCCGAGCCAGTCCAGCGCCACCTGGCGCGCGAAGGCGGTCGAGGCCTCGTCGTTGACCAGTGCCGGGTAGCGCCAGTGATAGTCGACCTCTGCACTCACGCCCAGCGTGGCGGCCTGGGCCTGCACCAGTTCGGTGATGCGCTCGCGCAGCATGGCGCGAATCTCGGGCCGGTAGGCGCGCACCGTCAGCCGCATCACCACCGAGCCGGGAATCACGTTGGGTGCATCTCCGCCGTGGATGGCGCCAACCGAGACCACGGCCATGTCGCGCGGATCGACGTTGCGCGAGACGATGGTCTGCAGCGCCACGACAATGTGTGCCACGGCCACGACCGGATCGGCTGCCAGATGCGGTGCGGAACCATGTCCGCCGCGACCGACCACGGTCACCGTGACGGAGTCGGAAGAGGCCATGAACGGCCCTTCCTTGAAGCCGAACTTGCCGACCGGGAAGCCGGGCATGTTGTGCAGGGCGAAGATGGCGTCGCAGGGGAATTGCTCGAACAGTCCTTCCTCGACCATGCGACGTGCGCCGCCCAGCCCTTCCTCGGCCGGCTGGAAGATCAGGTGCAGCGTGCCGTCGAAGTCTCGCGCCTGGGCAATGCATCTGGCCGCCGCCAGCAGGATGGCGGTGTGGCCGTCATGGCCGCAGGCGTGCATCTTGCCGGCGATCTGGCTGGAATAGGGCGCGCCGCTGTCTTCCTGTATGGGCAGCGCGTCCATGTCGGCCCGGAGGCCCAGGCGGCGGCGCCCGTTGCCGAGCTTGAGCGTGCCCACCACGCCGGTGCCGGCCAGGCCCCGGTGCACGTCGTAGCCCCAGGAGGCCAGCCGCTCGGCCACGAGTGCAGAGGTGGCGAACTCCTCGTAGGCCAGTTCGGGATGGGCGTGGATCTGGTGGCGCAGGGCCACCATGTCCGACGCGATCTCCCGGACCTCTGGCAGGATGTGCTGCGCGGCGGCAGCTTGCTCGATGACGAACGACATGGAAGGTGGAATCCTTTGGTGACTCTTGATGCGCCTTAGTCTAGGAGGTGGGCGAAGGGCAGGACAGACAGGCATTGCCAATCGGCATGGGTTGCCGCTCGTCTTGCGGGAGGGGGCGAATGCCCGTTCGATAATCACGGCATGAAATTGCACCAACTGCGCTATCTGGTCAGCGTGGCGTCCGAGGGCAGCATCCGGGCCGCCGCCCGTTCGCTGGGTGTGACGCAGGCGACGGTCACACAGGGCCTGCGCGAGTTGGAAGCACACTGCCAGGTCACGCTGGTCACGCGCAGCAGCGGCGGCGTCAGCTTCACGGCAGCCGGCCGGGACGTGCTCGAGCATGCCCAGCGGGCGCTCGCCCAGCTGCGCCAGGCCGAGGACAAGCTGGCCCACTACCGCAACACCGGCCCCCAGCAGCGCCTGTCCATAGGGATCACGCCCTGGGTGGCGCAAACGCTGATGGCGCGGGTGCTGCAGCCGTTTCGGGCGGAGTTGCCGCATGTGCAGTTGGAGGTGTACGACGGCCTGTCGGCGCTGGCCTATCCCAAACTGCGCGAGGGCAGTCTGGACCTGATGATCGGTCGCATCGGCAGCGACGAGTCCATGCAGGGCCTGCACGCGACCCCGCTGTTCAGCTACGAGATGACGGTGGTCGCCCGGCTGGGCCATCCGCGCGCGCAGGCGAAGTCCATTCATGAACTGCTGGACAGCGACTGGGTGCTGAATTTCGCGCCCGGCGAGAGCGCGGCGCTGATGGACAACCTGTTCCGCCAGCACGGGGCCGAGCCGCCGCGTCAGCGCATTCACGTCGCGCAGTCGGTGTCCCTGATGCTGACGCTGGTGCGTCAGACGGACATGCTGACCTTCTGCCCATGGCCGCTGGTGGAGACCGACAGCCTGCGCAGCAGCATGGTGGCGCTTGCGCTGCGCGAGCGGTTTCGCACCCATACCGTGGGCATCGTGCGCCGGGCCCAGGAGACCCCATCCCCCGCGGCCGCCCGCTTCATCGCCCATTTCCTCGAGCAGGTGCGTGCTGCCGTGGCCTCGAATGAGCCCGAATTGCGCAGGGTGTTCTATTCGGTGGACCTGCTGGACGCCGTGCTGCGCTGAGCTGGAAGCTGTTCGGTCGTTTGGGTGGTGGCTTGACGCAGATCGCCGGGACTCGCGTCGGGACAGGCGGTGCGGTAGGCGGTGAGCGCGGCGGCTGCCGGGAGCCCATACGCGGCCAGGGCCCGATGGCCGTGGACCGCCGCCGGCCCGTATCATCCCAGGCTTATGTTCGACCCCATGATCCCTGGCTTCTCTCGCCGTGGCGCAGCTTGCCGACCGGGCGCTTGCGGCTGCCTGGAGCCGCGCCGCGCATGAACCGGCCGCCGCTGTCGGTGCGCGAGGACGAGGTCGAGTTCAGCGCGATCCGCGCCCAGGGCGCGGGCGGACAGAACGTCAACAAGGTGTCCAGCGCGGTTCACCTGCGCTTTGTCATCCGCGCCTCGTCGCTGCCGGAGGCCATCAAGGAGAGGCTGCTGGCCCTGAGCGACCAGCGCATCACGGCCGAAGGCGTGGTGGTGATCAAGGCGCAGATCCACCGCAGCCAGGAGCAGAACAAGGCCGAGGCGATGGCGCGCCTGCAGGCGCTGGTCGACAGCGTGGCCGTGCTGCCCAAAGGCAGGAAAGCCACCCGGCCCACCCGAAGCTCGCAGCGCAAGCGCCTGGACGGCAAGGCCGCCAGGGGGGATGTGAAGCGGCTGCGCGGGCGGGTGTCGGGCAGCGAGTAGGTCCACGCTCACCGCTGGCGGCGGCTGCGTGGCGAGCAGTTTGCGTCAGTAATGCGGCGGCAATTCTTCCCGCAGGTTGCGCAGCGCGCCGGCGCCGCCGTCCGGCACCTGCTGCCTGAGCTGGCCGATCTCGCGAACCATTGCGTCGATTTGCTGCTGCTGGCGAAAGACGATCTGGTTGAGCTGGTCCAGCAGGTCTTCGGTGAAGCTGGCCTTGATCTCCAGCTCGGTCAGGCGTTGCTCGATGTCGTGCGGGTGTTCCATGCCCCCTATTGGACATGAATTCAGTGAGCGCAACGAAGTGGCTCAGGCCGCCGCGCCCGGGCGGCGGCGCCGGGCACGCTCCAGCGTCCGGGCCGTGGCGCGCGGGTCCATGCCGTACATGGCGGCGAAGGCCTCGACGGCCTGGCCGCTGGCCTCGAACGCGCGCAGCAGGGCTTCGTCTTTCGCGCTGCGCGCCGCAGCCACGGCCAGGGCTTCGTCCAGCACGGCATTGGCGGCCTCGTCGCGGCTGCGCACGAGGTCGGCATAGGCCTCGCGAGACAGGCCCGACGCATCGAAGGCCTCGACGATGCGGTTGCGCAGCTTGGGTCCCAGGTCTTCAGCGGCGCGAGCCTGGCGGCGGCGAAACACCTCGAGCAGGGCGTGGTGCACATGCTCGGGCGCCATGTCCTCCACCGCCTGACCTTGCAGGTCGTGGCGCTGCTGGCCGGCGGCAACGCCCGTGAGGTAGCACGTGGAGCGCGTGTGCAGGGCCAGCGCCGCCTTGAGGGCTTCGCGCTCGAAGGCCTCCGGGTGGGCGGCCAGCAGGTCTTGGAAGATGCCGCGCTTGAGCGGCACGGCCATGTCGCCGAACAGGCGCGGGTAAAGGGCCGCCAGCTGCTCGAGCACCGGGTGGCTGCGGGGCGGGCGCGCGGCCTGCGGCCTGGCAGGGGCGGGCCAGCGTGCGGCCTGGACGCCCCCAGGGGGCTGGGTTCGGGGTGATCTCGGTTTCCGTGCGGTTTGTGGCGTATCGCCTTCGGG
>JBOHHM010000111.1:0-16122 GCA_050725495.1 Burkholderiaceae bacterium
GTCCCATCCCTGGGGCCGGCCGCTGCCGGCCTACAGCGCCGGCGCGCATCTTGACGTCCACATGCCGGGCGGCTTCATGCGCCAGTACTCGATTGCCCGCGCCCCCGGCACGGATGAAGGGTCGGCCCCGCCCTACGTGATCGCCGTCAAGCGCGAACCTGCAAGCCGCGGCGGCTCCGCCTCCATGCACGAACGCGTGCGCGAAGGCGACCTGCTGCCGGTCAGCGGGCCGCGCAACACCTTTCCTCTGGCGCCGCAGGCCCGACGGCACCTGCTGCTGGCCGGCGGCATCGGCATGACGCCGCTGCTGGCCATGGCCCAGGCGCTGGCGCGCCAGGGCGCCGATTTCGAGTTCTGCTGTTTCGCGCGCAGCCGCGCGCATCTGGCGTTTGCCGACGTGCTGCGCGAGCCGGCGTTGGCGCCGCATGTGCGCCTGCACTTCGACGATGCTGCCGCCGCTGAAAAAGTCGATCTCAAGCAATTGTTGTCCGAAGCCGCTGCGGACACCCACCTCTACATCTGCGGGCCGACCGGCTTCATGCAGGCGGTGCGCTCTGCCGCCGCGCACTGGCCCGAGGACGCCATCCATACCGAATACTTCGCACCGCCCGAGGCCGATGCCGGCAGCGGCAATGACAGCCCGTTCGAGCTGGTGCTGGCGCGCCGCGGCATCACGGTGCCGGTGGCAGCCGACCAGACCGCTGTCGCCGCGCTGCACGACATGGGCATCGACATCCCGACCTCGTGCGAGCAGGGGATCTGCGGCAGCTGCGTGGTGGGCTGCCTCGAAGGCGAGGTCGAGCACCGCGACTTCTGCCTGACGTCGACCGAGCGCCAGCACAAGCTGGCCCTGTGCTGCTCGCGCGCCAAGGGCGGGCCGCTGGTGCTCGATCTCTGACGATGACCGCTTCCACCACCATGCCGGCCATGCCCACGACCGACCCTGACACCGCCATCCTGAGCGAGCCTGCGCGCAGCGACGACACGCCGGCCCAGGCCACGCGGCGGCCGTCGCGCCGCAGGGCCCAGACCCTGGCCGCGATCCACCAGGCCGCGATCGAAGTGTTCGCCGCCGAAGGCCTGAGCGGCGCCTCGACCCAGGCGATTGCCGACAATGCCGGCCTGTCCAAGGCCCAGCTGCACTACTACATCGACAGCAAGGAAGACCTGTACCGCCAGGTGCTGCAGGACATCGTGGACGACTGGATCGGCGTGTTCGGCTTCAGCGACGAGGCCTTCGGGCCGCGCAAGGTGCTCAGCGACCTGATACGCCGCAAGATGGAGTTCTCATTCGAACAGCCGCTGCGCTCGCGCATTTTCACCGCCGAGATGATGCGCGGCGCGCCGGTGCTGCGCCCCACGCTCGGCACCAGCAAGCGGCGCACCCAGCAGGCCGTGGCAGTGATCCAGAACTGGATCAACCGCGGGCTGATGGACGCGCTCGACCCGCTGGCCCTGCTGTTCCACATCTGGGCCATGACCCAGTTCTATGCCGACCATGCGGAGCAGGTCCTGTATTTTCGCGAGCTCGCGCAGATCGGCGCGGACGAACGCAAGCACCTGATCGGCGAGGTCACCGCCTTCGTGCTCAAGGGCGCCGGCGTGAAGGAGCCCCTCCCAGCCGCACGCTGAACCCGCGCGGCAGGCCTGGCCCGGGCGACGCGGCCCCCGGGATCGGGCCCGGCTCAGGCCGAGGGCTCGGCCGGGGCAGGTAGCCGCGCTGCTCGATGTCGCGCTTGTCTTCCAGCGCCGCGGCTCTCACTTCCTTGCGCCCCTGAGCCCTGAGCACCGGCGCCAGCCAGCCCAGCAGCGGCGGCAGGGGCAGGCGGATGGTGATGCCCACGTCGGTGCCCGGCTGCCCGCCCTGCGCGACCTCGGCAAAGCTGAAATGCAGCGAGCCGCCTTTGTTGAAACCCTCGACCGAGGTGTCGCGAATACCGCCGTCGGCCAGCCAGCGGCGCTCGAACATGTCGCGCTGGGTGATGCCCAGCAGCTTGACGGTTTGCTCGAAGCGCAGGCGGCAACGCCCGCGAGGATGTGCGGTCCATACCTATTTTGCGCCCCGCATGGCGCAGTTCGCTCCGGCTTTTGCGCGTTTCGTCGCATCCCGCTGGTCGCTGGCCGGGCCAGCGAGCACAGTTCGCTCCACCGCAACACGGAGCCCGCCATGCAACTCACGCCCGTCATCGCCATCCACCTGAGCGCCGCCGCCTCGGCCCTGCTCATCGGCCCGATCGCGCTGTGGGCCCGAAAGGGCCGCACCCAGCGCCCCGGACTGCACCGCGCCTTCGGCTACGCCTGGGTCACGCTGATGGTGATCACCGCCGTCTCGGCCCTGTTCATCCGCGACTTCTCGCTGCCCAATATCGCGGGCTACACACCCATTCACCTGCTGGTGCCGGCCACCTTCGCCGGCCTGTTTCGCGCGTTCTGGGCCCTGGCCCACGGCAACATCGCCAGCCACCGCATCGCCATGCAAGCCACCTACATCAGCGCCTGCGTCGTGGCCGGGGCCTTCACCCTGCTGCCCAGTCGCTACCTGGGCCAGCTGCTGTGGCACCAGGCGCTGGGCCTGATCTGAGCCCCACTGCCCGCTCCCCTTCACCTTCATCACCTGAAAGGAATCAGCATGAACTCCCTGACGAATCTGCAAGAAGCCGAGCTCGAACGCCTGGCCCGAAAGCGCGCCGCCTTGCGCATGGGCTGGCTCATCCATGCCCTGGTGTTCGTGACCGTCAACCTCCTGCTGGCCGGCCTGGCCGCCCTGAGCGGGCGCCACTGGGCCCTCTTCCCGGCCTTCGGCTGGGGCCTGGGTTTGCTGATCCACGGCCTGGTGGTCTACCTCGTCATGCCCGGCAGCGGGTTCTACGAGCGGCTGGTGCAGCGAGAGCGCACGCGGCTCACGCTGCAACGCGACCCGTGGTGAACCTGAGGAGCCATTCAATGAAGAAATACCTTCTCAGCTGCCTCGTGTCGCTGGCCGCTGCTTGCGCCCAGGCCGGCGTGGGTCTCACCGAGTTGCCCGGCCTCAAGGGCGACGGCCCGGTCACCGTGTACTACCCCTCGAGCGCCGATGACAAGCCGCTCGCGCGCGGACGCTTCACCCTGAACCTGGCCTGGCAGGGCCAGGCCGTGCGCGGCAACGGGCGCCTCATCGTCATCTCGCACGGCTCGGGCGGCGCCCCCTGGGTCCATGCCGACCTCGCGCGCAGCCTGGTCGAAGCGGGCTTTATCGTGGCCATGCCCGAGCACCACGCCGACAACTACAGGGACCCTTCCACGCCCGGGCCCGAGAGCTGGAAGCTGCGCCCCGCCAAGGTGTCGCGAGCGATCGATGCGCTGGCGCAGGACGCCCGCTTCGCGCCGTTGCTGTCGCTGGACAAGGTCGGCATGTACGGCATGTCGGCCGGGGGCCACACGGCGCTGAGCCTGGCCGGCGGGCGCTGGTCGCCGGCCCGCTTCAAGCAGCATTGCGAGGCCCACATCGCCGAGGACTTTCCCGCCTGCGTGGGCCTGATCACGCGGCTGCGCGACAACTTCCTCGACGGCCTCAAAAAGACCGTGGCCCTGGGCGTGATCCGCCAGCGCTTCGACGACGCCACCTGGTACACCCACCACGACCCGCGCATTCAGGCCGTGGTCGCCGGTGTGCCGGCTGCCGCCGACTTCGACGTGGCATCGCTGGCCGTGCCGCGCGTGCCGCTGGGCCTGGTCACCGCGGGACAGGACAAATGGCTCGCGCCACGTTTTCACAGCGGTCCGATCCAGCAGGCTTGCACGCCCTGCGAGCACATCGCCGAGCTGCCCACGGCCGGCCATGGCGCCCTGCTCTCGCCGCCGCCACCGCTGGACCGGCTGGGCGAGATTGCCGCCGACCTGCTGGGCGATCCGCCCGGCTTCGACCGCAGCGTGCTGCCCGAGGTGGACCGCAGGATCACGGCCTTCTTTCGCCAACACCTGCTCCCCTAGAATGAACGCAGAACGCAGCATGACCTCGCCCCCGTCCCAGCCACTCAGTCCCGAAGAAATCGAGCGCCTCGCGCGCAAGCGCGCCGGCGCCAAGCTGGGTTGGTACGGCCATGCGGCCTTGTACGTGGTGGTCAACCTGTTCATCTTCGCCATCTCGCAGTACGGTTTCGGCCACCGGCCCTGGTCGGTGTTCCCGCTGCTGGGCTGGGGCCTGGGCCTGGCGCTGCACGGCGTTTCGGTGTTTGTGCTGGGCGCGGGCGGCAGCCTGCGTGAGCGCATGGTCCAGAAAGAGCGCGAGCGGCTGCAGCGGCAGCACAACCGCGCCGGCCGGCCATGAGCACGCCGGGCCGCCCCAAGAGCAAGTACCGCAGCGCGCTGCGCGAAGCTTCCCCATGAAGATCGACTGGATCGCCAAGCTGCAGCATTTGCTGCAGACCATGGCCTTCTGCCTGGCGATCGCCACCATCCAGTACGCGTTTTTGCCCGAGCGGCCCTATGCGCCACCCGTGGCGTATTCGCTGGCCATCGGCACCATCACCTGGGCCATCATCGACCTGGGACGCGAGCTGTTCCCCTCGGCGCGCGAAACCGGCTGGCCCGCAGGCGCCAGCGGCCTGCTGCTGGTGGTGGGCGGCATCGCCGCGGGCTACCTGCTGGGCAACGCGCTGGCCGACATGGCCTGCCGCGCCTTCGGCTGGTATGCCGGCGGGCCGCCCGTGAACCGCGACACCGAGCTGCGCAACTCCATCCTGATCACGACGCTGGCCGGCATCGCCGGCACCTACTACTTCTACAGCAAAGGCAAGAGCGCCTACCTCGAACGCAAGATGACCGAAGCGCGCCAGCATGCCAGCGAGGCAAGGCTGAGGCTGCTCGAAACCCAGCTCGAACCCCACATGCTGTTCAACACGCTGGCCAACTTGCGCGCCTTGATCGACGCCGACCCGGCGCGCGCGCAGCAGATGCTGGACCACATGATTGCCTACCTGCGCGCCACGCTCGGCGCCTCGCGTGCCACCAGCCACAGCCTGCAGGCCGAGTTCGACCGCCTGCGCGACTATCTGGAACTGATGGCGATCCGCATGGGTCCGCGCCTGGCCTACACGCTGGAGCTGCCGCCCGAGCTGGCGGCGCAGCCCGTGCCGGCCCTGCTGCTGCAGCCGCTGGTGGAAAACAGCATCAAGCACGGGCTCGAGCCCCAGGTGCAGGGCGGCAGCATCACGGTGAGTGCGCGGCGCGAGGGCGAGTGGCTGACCCTGGAGGTCATCGACACCGGCGCCGGCTTCAACGGCGCGCTGCCGACCGACAGCGGTTTTGGCCTGGCCCAGGTGCGCGAACGGCTGGCCACCGCCTACGGCCCTCGGGGCACTATTGAATTCATAGCGGATCAGGCAGGCGGCTCGCGGGCTAGCATTCGATTTCCCTTGCAGAGATGAGCCCGACGCCCGTTGCCACTGCCCCCACGGCCCTGATTGCCGAAGACGAACCCCTGCTGGCCCAAGCCCTGCGGGCCGAACTGGCACGCGCCTGGCCCGAGCTCAAGCTGCTGGCCACCGTCGGCGACGGCGCCTCGGCCGTGGCGCAGGCGCTGGCCCTTAAGCCCGATGTGCTGTTCTTCGACATCCGCATGCCGGGCCTGAGCGGGCTGGAAGCGGCGGCCGAACTGGCCGAGGACTGGCCGCAGGCCGCTCCCTTCCCCGCCCTCGTGTTCGTGACCGCCTACGACCAGTACGCGGTCCAGGCCTTCGAGACCCAGGCGGTCGACTATGTGCTCAAGCCCGTGCAGGCCGCGCGCCTGCAAAAAACCGTGGTCAAACTACAGCAAGCCCTCGCCAACCGGTCGCAAGGCGCTATCAATTTGGAAGCAAATCTGGAAAGCACGCTGGGCCAGCTCCGCAGCCTGCTGGGCGCGGGCCAACCGGCCGCGGCTGCCGCACCGCTCAAGGTGATCCAGGTCAGCGTGGGCAGCAGCATCCGCATGGTGCCGTTGGACGAGGTGCTGTATTTCGAGGCCGCCGACAAATACGTGCGCGTGCTGACCGCCAGCCACGAGTACCTGATCCGCACCCCGCTCAAGGAGCTGCTGCCCCAGCTTGACGCCCAGAGTTTCTGGCAAATCCACCGCGGCACCGTGGTGCGCGCCAGCGCCATCGACAGCGTCACGCGCGACGACAGCGGCAAACTCAGCCTGAGCTTGCGCGGACGCGCCGACAAGCTGGCCGTGAGCCGGCTTTACGCCCACCTGTTTCGCGCGATGTAGCGATGGCTGAACCCGTTGGGGCCGTCCCCGCGTAAGGGGCTTCAGAGGCCGCTGCCGTGTCGCGATTGCATCCCCCAGGGAGAAACCGGCCGGACATTTTCCATTGCCCGCAACCGGCTTGACAGCCCGCAGCTTCGCACTTGCGGGCTTTTTTCTGCGCCGCACCATCAGCGTGGCTAATAAGCATTTAGTTTTAGTCAAGTTCGGTACAAACCCGCGAGCTGCCTGGGCGCTCTTTTCCTACATTCGATGACACCCAAAAACCTGGAGCACCACTTGTACAAAACCACCCGCCGTCAAGCCGTCACAAGCGCGCTGGCCTTCAGCGTTGTCACGGCCGCCGCCTTGCTGGGCGGCTGCGACAGCGCGCCTTCCACCATCAGGATCGGTGTGGCCCAGCCCCTGTCGGGCAACCTGGCCGCCCTCGGGCAGGACATGCACAACGGCGTGAAACTCGCCGTGGACGAACTCAACAATCAGGGCTTCAAGATCAAGGGCAAGCCGCTTGCCATCGAAATCGTCGCCGTGGACGACCGCGCCAACGCCCAGAGCGGCAAGGAAGCGGCCCAGCAGCTGGTGGACGCCGGCGTGGTCGCCGTGATCGGCCACCTGAACTCGGGCGTGAGCATCGAGGCCGCACCCATTTATGCCGACAAGGGCATTGCGCAGCTGGCGATCTCGACCCACCCCAGGTACACCGAGCTCGGCCTGGCCACCACCTTCCGCCTGGTCGCCAATGACCAGCTGCAGGCCCGCGCGATCGGCTCGTTTGCGGCCACCCAGCTCAATGCGGCCAGGTTTGCCGTGGTCGACGACGGCACGCCCTACGGCAAGGGCTTGGCCGACGGCGCTGCCGAGCAGTTGAAGAACGCCAAGAAAGACATCGCGCTGCGCCAGTCGTTTGACGACAAGACCACCGCGTTCGACGAACTGGCGGCCAAGCTCAAGGTCAATGGTGTGGACGCCGTGGTAACCACCCTCAGCGACTTCCAGGTACTGGCCCTGCTGGAGGCGCTGAAGAAGGCCGACTACACCAAGCTCAGCATCCTGGGCGGCGACACCATCAAGACCACCACCATGCTCAAGGGCTCGGGCATCGTGCAGGGCCTCTACGCCACCTCGCCCATTCTGGAAGCGCGCGAATTCCCGGCCGGCAACAAGTTCCTGGAAGCCTACCGGGCCGCGTTCAAGGTTGAGCCGGCTTACGGCGGCCACTACAGCTACGACGCCATGCATGTGCTGGCCGGCGCCATCAAGCGCGCCGAGTCGGCCAAACCCAGCGCCATCACCGAGGCGCTGCACAAGATCGACGGCTATGCGCCGGTGACCGGCTCGATGAAGTTCGACGCCAAGGGTGAGCAGCGCTACGGCGTGATCAGCGTCTACGCCACGCGCGGCCGGCTATGGGAGTCTCAGCTGCGCTCCGACGCCTGGTAAGCCCGCGCTGCCTCCACAAAGCGAAAGCCCGCAGCTCACGCCAGCGGGCCGTTTTTCCTGCGGTCCTGGCTAGGGGTCAGCGGCTTGTGGGCCTGCGCCCCCAGTCAAGAATTTCAGGCTTTAGTCGTCGTCACGGTCCCAGCCACGACCGTGGTGGCCATGGTGGCCATGCTTCTTGTGCCAGCGGTGGCCATAGCCCGGCTGCACCCAGCCCGCCTGGTAGACCGGCGACGGCTGCACCACCACGGGCTGGCGGTAATAAATGGGGCGCGGCTGCACATAGACCGGCTGGGGTTGCACGTAGTAGCTCTGCGGCTGCACATACACAGGCTGTGGTTGCACATAGACCGGCTGTGGTGCCACATAGACCGGCGCTGCATTGGCCACCCCCACACTCACGCCGGGCGAAGCCAAGCCAATCGACCAGAACACGTCTCCCGCCTGAGCGGCAGCGCCCATGCCCAGCGCGACCACTGCCAGCGCGGCAGCAGCTGCCTTGGAGTAAATAGAACGGTGGATCTTCATTACTTCTCCTTATTAATCGCGCGGCGCGAAACGCACCCCGGCTCGTATTAAACGCATGGCTTGGCGCTGCGGCGACAGCCAAGCCCAAGAAAGAGGTTGCCAGACGTAACGGTGGCACAAGGTAACAACGGCGCCCGCCCGCCTAAAATCAACGAATGAGTTCATCCGCCGACAAAAACACAGCAAAACCCAGCAATTTTTTGCGTCAGATCATCGAGCACGACCTGGCCGTGGGCACCTATGCCGGCCGCAAGTTCGCCGGATCGCCGGGCGACGCTGCCCACCATGCGGCCGGCCAGAGCGACCCCGCGAAGATCCGCACCCGCTTCCCGCCCGAACCCAATGGATACCTGCACATCGGCCACGCCAAGAGCATCTGCCTGAACTTCGGCCTGGCGCGCGAGTACGGCGGCGTGTGCCACATGCGCTTTGACGACACCAATCCCGAGAAGGAGGAACAGGAGTACGTCGACGCCATCCTCGACGCGGTCAAGTGGCTGGGCTTCGGCTGGGACGCTGAATTCAACGGCAAGAGCACCAGCCACCTGTACTACGCGAGCAACTATTTCGACTTCATGTACCGCGCGGCCGAGTACCTGATCAGCGCCGGCCACGCCTATGTGGACGAACAGACGGCCGACGAGATGCGCATCAACCGCGGCGACTTCGGCAAGCCCGGCGTGGACAGCCCGTTTCGCGGCCGCACGCCGGCCGAGAACCTGGCGCGCTTTCGCGAGATGCGCGATGGCCAGCTTGCGGACGGCGCTGCCGTGCTGCGCGCCCGGATCGGCATGGCCAGCCCCAACATCAATATGCGCGACCCGGCCATCTACCGCATCCGCCGCGCCACCCACCACAACACCGGCGACAAATGGTGCATCTACCCGATGTACACCTTTGCGCACCCGATCGAAGACGCGCTCGAGCAGATCACCCACAGCTTCTGCACGCTCGAATTTGAAGACCAGCGCCCGTTTTACGACTGGCTGCTCGACCGCCTGTGTGAGAAGACAACACTACCCGACGGGCGGGTAGCGGGCGGCCTGCTGAGCCAGCCGCATCCCCATCAGTACGAGTTTGCGCGCCTGAACCTCACCTATGTGATCACCAGCAAGCGCAAACTCGCGCAGCTCGTCAACGAGGGCAAGGTCAGCGGCTGGGACGACCCGCGCATGCCAACCATCGTGGGCCTGCGCCGACGCGGCTACACGCCCGAGGCGATCCAGCTGTTTTGCGAACGCATCGGCGTGACCAAGAGCGACAGCTGGATCGACTACGGCACGCTAGAAGGCGCGCTGCGCGACACGCTGGACGACCACGTGCCACGCGCCATGGCCGTGCTCGACCCGGTCAAGCTCGTCATCACCAACTGGGACACGCTGATGGGGGCCGGCACGCTGGACGACTGCGGCGCCCCCGTGCACCCGCACCACCCCGAGCGCGGCCGCCGCAGCTTCAAGTTCGGCAAGGAGCTCTGGATCGAGCGCAGCGACTATGAAGAAACCCCACCCAAGGGCTTCTTCCGGCTGTTCCCACCGCGCACGGACCCATCGGGGACTGCGCTCCCAGGAAGCAAGGTGCGCCTCAAATACGGCCACGTGATCGAATGCACCGGCTGCACGAAAGACGCTGCAGGCCACATCACCGAAGTGCAGGCCACCCTGGTGCCCGACACCAAGAGCGGCACGCCCGGCGCCGACGCCATCAAGGTCAAGGGCAACATCAGCTGGGTTGCCGTGGCCGACGCCGTGCGCTCGGAAGTGCGCCTGTACGACCGCCTGTTCAGCGAAGCCCAGCCCGACGCCGGCGGCAAGGACTTCATCGCCAGCCTGAACCCCAACAGCCTGCACACCGTCACCGCCTACCTCGAGCCCTCACTCGCGAGCGCCAAGGCCGACGACAAGTTTCAGTTTGAGCGGCATGGCTACTTTGTCGCGGACCGGGTGGACCATGCGGCGGGGAGGCCGGTGTTCAATCGGGTGACGGGGTTGAAGGACTCCTGGGGAAAATAGCCACCCTGCTTGCCAAGCCAACCTCGCCTACAACACAATCGATTCATGCGCCCCTCAGAAGCCCTGGCCCTGCACCGCACCCGCATTCGCGAGATTGCGCTGAGCCACCGCGTGCGCGACGTGCGGGTGTTTGGGTCGGCCGTGCGCGGCGAGGACGGCCCGGACAGCGATCTCGACCTGCTGGTGGAACCCACGCCGCAAACAACCCTTTTCGACATCGGCGCCATACGCTATGAGTTGAAAGAGCTGCTGGGCATGAACATCGATGTGCTCACGCCCAATGCCCTGCCGGACAAGTTCCGCGCCCAAGTGTTGAAAGAGGCGCAGCCGGTATGAGCCGGGGCGACCCCTTGCGGGTGACCGACTACCTCGAGCACATCGTCGAGGCCGTCGACAACATCAGCGAGTACACGGCCGACATGGACAGTGCCGCATACCTCGCAGACAAAAAGACACGCGACGCGGTCATTCGCAACTTCGAGGTGATCGGCGAAACCTGCAACAACATCGCCAAACATCACTCGCAGTTTGCAGCCCAGCATCGTCAAATTCCCTGGAATTTCGCATACGAGATGCGTAAGGCGCTGGCACACGGCTACTTCAAGTTCGACCACAACATCGTCTGGCAAACCATTCAAAATGACTTGCCAAGCTTGCAGCAGGCAGTGCGGTCCGTGCTCGATCGCCCCGACAACGGTGATCAGGAAAATCCGAGGTCGGATTCCAATTCATTCGATGATTCAGCCCATGTCCAAACCCAACACCCCCTCCACCAAACCCAGCAACAAGGCCAACACCGAACTGCTGCAAAAAGGCATCCTGTGTGCACTGATCGGCCTGGGTGTGCTGATCTCGCCCTACTTCATCAAGTCGCCGGGCATGCAGAGCATCGTGGCCAATTCGTCGCTGGTCGGCTGGTTCGCGCTGGTGCTGGGCTGCGCTTTCATCGTGCGGTACGTCGTGCGGCGCATCAGCGCGGGCTCAAAATGAAGTCGCTATGCTTTTGATAGCTAACCTTGCCCGCTTGGCAAGGGAAATCGGTGCACCGCATCCCGGCGCGAGGCCGGTGCGGTCTGAAAGCTCAGAGCTCGACGATGGTCTTGAAGCCGCCCCAGAACATGCGCTTGCCGTCGAAGGGCATGGCCTTGGGGTCCATCATCGGCGCCAGGCGCGGGTCTTTCATCACCTTGGCATTGACGCTGTCGCGCTGCCTGCGCGACTTGTAGACGATCCAGGAGAACACCACGGTTTCGTCCGGCTTGAGCTTGACGGCTTGCGGGAACGAAGTGAGCTTGCCCGGCTTCACGTCGTCAGCAACGCATTCGATGTAGTCAAGAGCGCCGAATTCCTTCCAGATCTTTCCCGCCTTGCGCGCCATGCGGCGGTAGGCATCGAGGTTTTTCTTCGGGACCGGGACAACGAATCCATCGACATAGTGGGCCATGCTTGTGCTCCTTGGGGCGTCGGGGTGGAGGGATCGGGTGGCAGGAAAGTGTCCAGCTTAGCCAAGGTGTCCGTCAAGCTGTGCTCCTACAGAATTGGGTCCGATTCCGATCGATCGGACTCATTTGGGGTACCAAGGGGAATAGGAAAAGGCAGCCGTGACTTGCATCCTTGCCAAGCAAAACCTGCCCGCAACACGATGCGTCCCTCGGAAACCCTTGCCTTGCACAGCACCCGTATCCGCGACATGGCTCCGCGCGATCGCGTGCGTGGCGGCCTGGATTTGCTGGTGGAGCCAAGGTCGCAGACAGCGCCGCGAGCCTCGTCAAAGCCCGAAAGAGCTCTGCGCGGACGCGTTCGGTCCACGCATCGCTCAGGCCCTGCAACGCCTTGCGGCGCGCACCGCCGTTCCGCCCGGTGCGTTGCAGCCGCTCGACTCAGTGCCAGGTGGGATGAGCCTCCCATTCCCGGAACTGGGCAGCGGGGATCGGGCGGCTGATGCCCCGGCCTTGGGCCATGTCGCAACCAAGTACGCCCAGCCGGGTCAAGGTGTCTTGATCTTCAACGCCTTGCGCGACGACCGCGAGATCGAGGTTGTGCCCCAGTTCGATCGTCGAGTGCACGATCTTGGCCATGTCGTCGTTGCGCAGCATCTGCGAAACGAACGACTGGTCGATCTTGATCTCGTCCACCGGCAGCTTCTGCAGGTAGGCGAGCGACGAATATCCGGTGCCGAAATCGTCGATGGCGAGCCGCGTGTCGAGTTTCTTGATGCGCGTGAGCGTCTCCATGGCCCCCGATGGGTCTTCCATCAGCGCGCTTTCGCCCAGTTCGAACTCGATCCAGTCCGGTGATGCGCCCCAGGTGGTGAACGCCCCCTTGATATGGTCGAGCAGCTTGGGATCGCGCAGATCCCGCGCCGAGAGGTTGACCGACACCGGCCGCTCAATCCCTTCTTCATGCCAAGCGTAGCGCTGGCTCAGCGCCGCATCGAGCACCCAGTGGGTCAGCGGCGTGATCATGCCGGCGCTCTCGGCCAGCCGGATGAACTCGCTCGGGTAGAGCATGCCGCGCTCCGGATGCTGCCACCGCACGCGTGCCTCGGCGCCGACCACCTTGCTGGTCGAGACCTGCAGCTTGGGCTGGTAGTGCAGCAACAGCTCATTGTTCTCGATCGCGCGGCGCAGGTCTCGCATCAAGACCAGGCGCTGTGCGCAGTCCACGTCCAGCCCGCCCTCGAACAGCGCATATTCCTTGCCCGCACGCTTGGCCTGATCCATGGCGAAGCTGGCGCGACGCATCAGCGCATCCGCGTCGCCGCCATGGCCGGGGTACAGCGCGATGCCGATGCTGGCCCGTGCGTCGAGCCTGAGCCCCGCGATTTCGATCGGGTCATAGTGCGCAACCACGATCTTCTGGGCGAGCTGCGACGCTTGTTCGGCGCCGCCGCGCGGCATCAGCACTGCGAATTCGCACTCGCCCACGCGGGCCACTGTGTTCGCTTCTCCCGCGGCCTTCGCGAGCCGGTCCGCGATTTCCTGCAACAGCCGGTCGCCCTCGCGGTAACCGAGGGTTTCATTGATATCGCGGAAGCGCCCGACTTCCACGTGCAGCAGCCCCAGGGGCCGGCGCTCCTGCTTCGCGGCGCTGATCGCGTCTTCCAGCCGCTCACGCAGATGGACGCGATTCGGCAGCCCGGTCAGCGCGTCGGAATAGGCCATGCGCTTGATGGTTTGCTCGGCTTCGGCCGCGCGCGCACGTGTGCGCAGCGCGCCGATGCCGTAGCCGAGGTCGCTCGCGGTCGCCTGCAGCAGCTCCACTTCCTTGTCGTCAAACGCGTCGGCTTCGGCCGCCATGATGTGCAGCGCGCCGACCACCCGCCCTTCAATCGCCAGAGGCAACAGGGTCAACGAACCGTATCCGCGCTGCAGCGCTTCTTCATGGGACGGGTAGTCGGGAGAGTCGGCGATGTTCCTCAGCACAAACGGCCGGCCTTGGTCGAGCACGGCCGAAACCCGCTGGCCGAACGCCGTCTTGTCCCAGGTAAACGGCCGCGCGAGGAAACCTTCTTCGTACCCCGCATGCGCCATCGGCCTGTAGGTGTGCACCTCGTCCTGCTCACGGTAGCCTATCCAGGCCATGCGGTAGCCGCATTCATCGACCACGACCCGGCAGATCTCGGTCAGAAGTCCTTCTTCACGGGTCGCTTGTGTCAGCGCCTGGTTGACCGCGGCCCGTGCCCGCAGGGCGCGGTTGAGGCGATGGACTTCCTGTTCGGCGTGCGCGTGCCGGGACTTGGTGCGCAGGGTTTCGAGGCCGAATGCCAGATCCCCGGCGGCCTGCGTGAGCAGTTCCAGTTCCTTGTCGCCGAACGCATCGGGCTCGGCAGCGGCGATGGCAATGGCACCGAAGATCTCACCTTCGACCCGCAGCGGCAGCGAGAGCACCGAGGCGACGCCGCGCTGGGCTGCCGCTGCACGCCAAGGCGCCAGGTTCGGGTCGGTCTGCACATCGCGGCTCACGCTCGTTTTGCCGGTGCGAATCGCGGTTCCGCTGGGACCGCGGCCGCGTTCGTTGTCCGCCCAGCTCAGGTGGAGCGAATCGACATAGTCCTGGTCGAGCCCCGCGTAAGCCAGCGGCGTGACCGTTTTCGTTTCGTCGCGCTCGGCTCGGCCGACCCAGGCGAAGCGATAACCGGCCTCGTCAACGATCAGGCGGCAAATCTCCCCCAGCAGCTCGCTCTCGTCTTCGGCCCGAAGCAGCGCCCGGTTGCATCCGCTCAAGGTGCGTAGCGCTCTGCTCAGGTACTCCAGCTCTTCGCCGGCGGTATGTTGCGCTTGCATGATTGGCTCCTTTCGGCTGCCGTTTGGTGGCCCGTATCCGGCCTCATCTTTTCAGTATAGAAATTCAGCAGCAGGCGTCCAGAGGCTCCACATGGCCCATGGTTATCGGCGTCGGGTGCCGATGCCGGATCAGACGGCGACTGATTCTCTGCCTGCCTTGACGCGAAAGCGCTCAGCGAAGCCCGACGACCTGGCGCACAAACGCTCAGCGCAAAGCCGCGATCGCGCCGCGCGCATCGCGCAACGGGCCGCACCGAGATCGGCACCGCCGGGAAACGAAACATCCTCGTGATGCGTGTCGCACGGCCACGACAACGCGGCCGCCGAGGCTTCGGATAGAGCGGCGACCCTAGAGATGCTGCATCGCAACAAAAAACATTGCCGAAATCGAGCTTGTCCCTATAATTTGCCTCATGTTGCACTGCAACATAAATAACCGGAAACGGTGCTCGCAGCGCAGCTTGCCGATCAACTCAGGAGAAGCAAATGACCTACACCACTGAACAATTCATCGCGACCAGCCAGGACTATGTGGCCACCCTTCAAGGCGTTACGAGCCAGGCTTTCGCCGGCTTCGAAAAGCTCGTTGAACTGAACGTGGCGACCTCCAAGGCTGCTGTGGCCGAGTCCTTCAGCCACGCCCAGGCCGTTCTGGGCGTCAAAGGCGCTCAGGAACTGTTGGCTGTGCAAGCCGCCGCGCTCCCGCCCCTGGCCGAGAAGTCTGTCGCCTATGGCCGCCACGCGTACGGTATTGCTTCGAGCATGGGTGCTGAATGGACCAAGACGCTTGAAGCCCGGTTGGCTGAAGTCCAAAAAACCCTTGCCGCTGCGGTCGACAAGGCTGCGAAAAGCGCACCGGCTGGCTCTGAGGCCGCCGCAGCCCTGTTCAAGAGCACTCTGAACGCGACCCAGAGCGCCATCGAGTCGGCCAAGACCGCTGCCAAGCACGCGGTCGAGCTGGCCGAGTCGAACCTCGCGACCGCGACGGACCGGGTGGTCGAAGCTGCGACGGTGGCTTCCAAGAAGCGCTGATGGTGGCGTGCCTGGGGCACCCGGAAAAACGGCACCTGCGGGTGCCGTTTTTGTTGGCGGGAACGCAGAGGAATGGGCGTCATGGGACACAAAGCTCAGACTCGAATTTCGGGCGAATTTGCCCCATGGCAGAACCCGCCGCCTCAACGCTCGGCGCTGTCACGCTGCATCGCCGCAGCCTCGCCGGGCAGCAGCCAGCCGCAGACCCGGGCTTGCAGGCCTAGGCCGGCGACGGTCGCCCTGGCGCGCTGGTGCAGTCGTCGGCCCATGCGCAGCAGAAACGGATTGAAAAGGGCTCATCGGGCCAACGAGATGCTCATGCTGCCGTGATGTCCCGACGCAACACCCGATCCGGCAAGTCCTGGCGGGTGCGGCTCGCGGCCCAGCTCATCGAGCGCGCGGCTCGACCTTTTTTGTTGCCGAATGTGAATGCCGCACGATTCGCGCCCGCACGCAGCACACAAAAATCCCCGACCGACGTATATTGAAAGAGCGTCGGGCAGTTCTTGCCGGGCGTTGTTCAGGTCGAGCTTCGAAGGAGGTCCAGATGAAACCAATCATGAAAAGTCTGATGTGCCGCTCTCTGATCGTTGCGCTGATG
>JBOHHM010000112.1:0-6912 GCA_050725495.1 Burkholderiaceae bacterium
AACAGGATGGCGCCGAAGGTGGCCGTGCCAATGCCGCCGAGCGCGAAGTCGCCGAACTTCAGCGTGAAGTCGCCCGTGCCGAGCACCAGGGTGATGGCCGCGACGATCAGGTTCTTGTTGGCCGAGAAGTCCACCTTGTTGTCGACCCAGATCTTGGCGCCGGCCACGGCGATCAGGCCGAACACCACGATGCTCACGCCGCCCATCACGGGCAGCGGAATCGCCTGGATCACGGCACCGAATTTCGGGCTGAAGCCCAGCAGAACAGCGATGGCCGCCGCGACGACGAAGATCGCGGTCGAGTAGATCTTGGTCGCCGCCATCACGCCGATGTTTTCGGCATAGGTCGTCACGCCCGTGCCGCCGGCGCTGCCCGACACCATGGTCGCCACGCCGTCGCCAATGAAGGCCCGGCCCATGTAGGGATCGAGGTTGCGCCCGGTCATCGCGGTCACGGCCTTGATGTGGCCCAGGTTCTCGGCGACCAGGATGATGGCCACCGGCGCGATCAGCAGCATGGCGTTGGCACTGAACACCGGCGCCGTGAAGGACGGCGCGCCGATCCAGGCGGCGTTGGCGATGCCGCTCAGGTCCAGCGGCTTGCCCAGGCCCAGGCCATTGGTCAGCACCGCGTAGATCAGGCTCGCGACGATCAGGCCGACCAGGATCAGCAGGCGCTGCACCATGCCGCGCGTGAGCACGGCGACCAGGCCCACGCTGACAAAGGTCACGACCTGCATCCACGAGTCAAAGCCGCTGGCCGCCATGTTCTTGATCGGGATACCCGCCAGGTTCAGGCCGATCACGGCCACCACCGCGCCGGTGACGACCGGCGGCATGAAGTGCTCGATCCATCCCGTGCCAGCGGCCTGCACGATGGCGCCAATGATCGCGTAGACCAGGCCGCAGGCGATGATGCCGCCCAGCGCCACGCCGATGTTCGCGTTGGGCCCCTTGCCGGCATAGGCCGTGGCCGCGATCACGACGCCGATGAAGGAAAAGCTCGAGCCCAGGTAGCTCGGCACCTTGCCGCCGGTGATGACAAAGAAGATCAGCGTGCCGATGCCGCTCATCAGGATCGCGATGTTGGGGTCAAATCCCATCAGGATAGGCGCGAGCACCGTGGCGCCGAACATCGCGATCACATGCTGCACGCCCATGGCCGCCGTTTGCGGCCAGGGCAGGCGCTCGTCGGGCCCGATCACGCCGCCGCGCTGCAGCACCTCGGCGCCTTTTACCGTCCAGTTCCACATGCCCATTCCTCGCTCCTGGTTCAAAGTGGAGCGATGCTAAGTGCTTTTGAACATGCCGCACAAGCGCTGCATCAGCGTGTTGCACCAATGGCATGCCCTGCGCCGGCGGCGCTACGTCACAAAGGCCGCGATCTCCTGCAGCACCCGGTCGTCCTGGAGCAGGCGCCGGTGGCCCAGGCCCTCGGTGGCGAACAGCCGGGCTCCGGCAATCGCGTCGCGATAGGCCTGGCCATCGGCAAAGTGGTTGATGCGGTCCTCGCGGTCGTGCACCACCAGGGTGGCGGCGCGGATGCGCGGACCCACGGCGTCGGGTTCGAACTGCGGCATCAGAATGCCTTCGCGCACCTCGATGCGCCGCTGCATCGCAGCGCGCGTGGTTTCGCTCAGGCCGAACACATGGGTGAACAGCCGCGTGTATTCGCGCGGCGAGGCCGGCGGCGCCAGCAGCACCAGCCGTTGGGTGGGCAGGCCGCGGCTGGCCGCGTAAGCGCCGGCATTGGCCGCCAGCGAATGCGCGACCACGGCACGCAGCGTGTGGCCCTCCTGCAGCAGGCGCGCGGTGACGTACTCGATCACGCGCGCGAACTGCGGCAGGTTGCTGACCGAGCCGGCGCTGCGGCCATGGGCCGGCATCTCGACGATGACCGGGCTGGTCTGGTAATAGGCCAAGGTGGCTTCGACGGCGGTGCGCGTCATGGCAGGCTGCTTAGTAATCAATCCAGTCGTCATTGCTGCGCGGCAGGCTACGCAGCGAGTTCAGCGCGGCCCGGACGGCGCGCCAGCCTCCGTAGAGGACCCACAAGCTTAGAACGACCAACATGGCATCTTCCTTTCTTCGCACAATTGTGCGAAATTAGAGCAAGCACAAACAAACAGGATCAACATGGCTCTTCACTCAGGGATTCAGGTCTGGTAGCTTTGGATCAGGCGGTTCCAGGTCGCCTGGGCGCGCTCGGCGGCGCGGTGGTCGCGCAGGAAGCGCGCGTCGTGCAGCAGGCCCAGGGCCAGCGCATTGATCTCGCTGACCAGCTGCTCGGGGTCGGTGTCGGGCTTGAGGTGGCCGGCGTCGACCGCCTGCATCACGGTGCGGCGCAAGGCCGCGCGCCAGCGCGTGATTTCGCCGTGCAACAGGTCGCGCAACTCGCCTTCGCGGTCGTCCAGTTCGAAGGCGCCTGCGCTGTAGATGCAGCCGGTATGCACCCCCACATCGCGCATGCGTACGATCCAGCGCCGCACGATCTCGTTGAGGCGCGGCAGGCCCTTGGGGTATTGCATCGCGGGCACGAACACGTCGGCCAGGAAGCGCCGGCCGAATTCCTCGATCACGGCCTTTTGCAGCGTCTCGCGCGAGCCTATGCGCGAAAACACGCCGCTCTTGGACAGGCCGATGCGGTCGGCCACCGCCTGCAGCGTGATGGCCTCCAGCCCTTCGGCGGCCGCGAGATCGAGCGCCGCGCCGACGATGGCGGCGCGAGTCAGCTCGCTTTTCTGGGTCTTGGCGTCCATGGATCGCATATTAGCACGCATGTGCTAAATTGCAAATCCTGCCCATGGCCCCGTGGGGGGTTCAGCGATTCAGCGCGGGCAGGATCTCGCCGCGGCTTTCGCCGAAGCCGATGCGCGCGTGACCGGGCTTCTCGCACCAGCCTGTGAGGATCACTGCGTCGCCGTCCTGCAGGAAAGCGCGTTGCTCGCCGTTATCCAGCGTCAGCGGCTCGCGGCCGGCCTGGGTCAGCTCAATGATCGCGCCCGCCTCGGACGGCAGCGGCCCGGAAATCGTGCCGCTGCCCAGCAGGTCGCCGCTCTGCAGGTTGCAGCCGCCCATGGTATGGTGCGCGACCATCTGCGCCACGGTCCAGTACTGGTGCCGGAAGCTGGTGTGAGACAGCAGCGCGGGGCCGGCGTCCGTCGCGCGGCGTTGTTCGGTCTCCAGCCAGACTTCGAGCTGGATGTCGAGCGCGCCCGCGGCACGGTTGGCGGCTGACTCGAGGTAGGGCAGCGGCTGCGGTTCGTCCGCTGCGCGTTGCCAGGCCTGCCGGTACGGCGCGAGCGCTTCCAGCGTCACGATCCAGGGCGAGATCGTGGTCGCAAAATTCTTGCCGAGAAAAGGCCCGAGTGGCGCCATTTCCCAGAACTGGATATCGCGCGCCGACCAGTCGTTGAGCAGGCAGATGCCGAACACATGCTGCTCGGCCGCTTCCAGCGCGATCGGTTCGCCCGCGGCATTGCCCTGGCCGATGAAGATGCCGACCTCCAGTTCATAGTCGAGCCGCGCGCAGGGCCCATAGAGCGGCGCCGGCGCGCCCGGCGCCATGGCCTGGCCCATGGGGCGGCGGAACTGCTGCCCGCTCACGCCGATGCTCGAGACGCGGCCGTGGTAGGCGATCGGGATCCACTGGAAGTTGGCGGTGATCGGGTCCTCGGGCCGGAACCGCTGGCCGATGTTGCGCGCGTGATGGATCGAGGTATAGAAATCGGTGTAGTCGCCGATGCGCGCGGGCACGGTGTATTCGACCGCACTTTGCGGCACCAGGCAGGCGCGCAGAGCGTTCGCCTTGGCAACCGGGGCCGTGCTTTCAAGCAGAGCGAACAGGCCATGGCGCAGCGCCTGCCAGGCGCTCGGGCCCATGGCGAAAAAGTCGTTGAGCGCGCTCTGGGCACAGGCCGCCGCCGCTTGCGCCGCCAAGCCGTCCAGGCAAGCGGCCCGCTGCACCGCCGCCAGGTCGATCACCTGGTCGCCGATCGCCACGCCGCCGCGCAATGGCTCACTGCTGCCGGCGCGGCGAAACACCGCAAACGGCAGGTTCTGGATCGGGAAGTCGCAGGCAGGCGCGTTGGCCGAGGCCAGCCAGCTTCGGGCGCTGGCGTCGTGCGTGTGGTTGAGTTGCATGGCGGTCGTCCTTTCAGGCCGTGGCCATCAGCGCGTCGTCGAAGATGGCCACGGCGCGGGTCCAGCCGGCCGAGGCACCGCGGATCTTGTGCGGAAAGCAGCTGATGAAAAACCCGTCGGCCGGCAGCGATTCGAGGTTGTGCAGCTTCTCGAGGTGACAGTAGCCGATGTCGCGCCCGGCCTTGTGGCCTTCCCAGATCAGCGAGGCGTCGTGCGTTGCGCCGTACTTCTTCGCGGTGTGCACGAACGGCGCGTCCCAGCTCCAGGCGTCGGTGCCGGTCAGGCGCACGCCGCGCTCCAGCAGGTACATGGTGGCCTCGTAGCCCATGCCGCAGCCGGCCGACACATAGTCGGGCTGGCCGTAGCGCGCGCCGGCGCGGGTGTTGACCACCACGATCTCCAGCGGTTTGAGCGTGTGGCCGATGCGCTCTAGCTCGGCCTCCACATCGGCGGCCGTGACCACGTAGCCATCGGGGAAGTGGCGGAAGTCGAGCTTCACGCCAGGCTGGAAGCACCATTGCAGCGGCACGTCGTGGATCGCGATCGCGGGCTTCTTCTCGCCCAGCGCCTTGTCCATCGTGCTGTGGAAGTGGTAGGGCGCATCGAGGTGCGTGCCGTTGTGGGTGGAGAGCTGCACCAGCTCCACGGCCCAGCCCTCGCCATCTGGCAGGTCTTCTCTTTTCAGGCCGGGGAAGAACGGCTCGATCTGCTCGAAGGTGTGCTCGTGGGTGAAGTACTGGATCTTGGGCGCGAACGCCGGCGGGTCGCTGAGCACGTCGTTCTCCAGAAAAATCGACAGGTCGACAAATTGGCGGGGCATGGTGTTCTCCTTGGAGGTCTTGATCAGGGGGCTTGCCACTTCAGCAGCTTCTTTTCCGCGGTGGCCAGCAGGGCGTTGCTCACAAAGCCGATGGCGCCGAGCAGGGCGATGCCGGCGTAGAGTTCACTCGCCTGGAACGAGCGGGCCGCCAGCAGGATGGCCTGGCCCAGTCCCGGCTGCGAGGCAATCATCTCGCCCACCACCGAGACGATGAGCGACACCGTCATCGACAGCCGCATGCCCGAGAGAACGTCGGGCATGGCATTGGGCAGGCCGATCTTCCAGATGAATTCGCGGCGCGGCAGCTGCAGCGCCTGTGCCACTTCGCGCAGCCTGGCATGCACCGCGGTGAGGCCGTGCACCGTGGCCAGCAGCACCGGCCACATCGCGCCGAAGGCCACCACGAACAGCACCATGCCGCCGCTAAGGCCGAAGATGGAAATCGCCAGCGGCATCACGGCCGAGGCCGGCAGCGGGCGGATGAATTCCAATGTGGGCGCGAGCCAGGCACGCGCCGCAGCCGAGACGCCGACCAGCGCACCCAGCGCCACGCCCACGGCCGACGCGAGGCCCCAGCCCAGTAGCATGCGCCACACAGTGGCCGCGGTCTGCGCCGCGAGTTCGCCGCGCAGCAGCCCGGCCTTCAGGCTGGCGAGCGTGGCCTCCGGCGTGGGCAGGAATACCTTGCTGACCCAGGCACCGTGGGTGGCCGCCCACCAGAGCGCGATCAGCGCGAGGAACAGCGCCAGGGAGCCGGCCAGGCCCGCTGCGGACGCCAGCAAGCCAAGGCCCCGGGAGGATGTTTGTGCCGTGGTCGTCACTGCGGTTCTCCCATGCGCTGCGCCACCCAGCGCTGCAGCCGCAGCGTGAGGGCGTTGACGGCAAAACCCGTCACACCAATCCAGAACAGCCAGGCCAGCATCAGGGCCGGGTCCAGGCTTTGCTGGGCGATCATCAGCGCATAGCCCATGCCGTGCGGGTTGGCCGCGATCTCCACTGTGACCGCGACCACGAGTGCAATTGCCACGCCCAGGCGCAGCGCCACGAACAGGCGCGGCACGATGGCCGGCAGCACGATGCTGGCAAAGCGTTTGAGCGGTGGCAGTTGCAGCGCCCAGGCCACTTCCAGCAGCCGTGGCTCGACCTGCTGCACTGCGGCCTGGGTCAGGATCAGCATGGGCCAGAAGCTGGCAAACGCGACCACGCCGACTTCCATGCGCAGCCCGAAACCGAACACCAGCATGGCCAGCGGAATCAGCGCCACGGAGGGCACGGGCCGCAGCACCTCGATACTGAGAAAGCCGATGCGCGCAGCCCGGCGCGACAGCCCCAGCAGCGTGCCCAGCGCCAGCCCGAGCAGGCTGCCGATCAGCAAACCGAGCGCGGCACTGCCCAGGGTGAAGCCGGTGGCCGACAGCAGCGAGCCGTCGCCCACGGCGCCCAGCAGCGCACGCACGGCGGCGGTCGGCGCGGCGATGGCATCGCTGCCCCGGCCCACGGTGCGCGCCCAGGCTTCCAGCAGGCCGAGCAGCACCGCCGGGAACACGAGGGGGCGCAGTGCTGCGGCGAGGCCGCGAACGTGGGGGCGCTTCATCCTAGTGGTGTCCCAGGTACTGGTAGAGCTCGCGGCGCAGGCGCAGGAACTCGGGATGCTCCTTGGTCGCGAGCTGGTTGCGCGGCTGCGCGATCGGCACCTCGATCATCGCGGCCAGGCTGGGTTTGGCCGCCGTGCCGGCAATGTTGCGAAGAGCGATCACCCGGTCACCCAGGTAGATGGCTTCTTCCAGGTCATGCGTGACGAACATCACCGTCAGGCCCTGTACGCGCACCAGCCGGGCCAGCTCGTCCTGCAGGCTCTCGCGCGTCATCGCGTCGAGCGCGCCGAAGGGCTCATCCATCATCATCAGCTCGGGCTCTTGCGCGAGGCAGCGCGCGATCTGCACGCGCTG
>JBOHHM010000113.1:0-17198 GCA_050725495.1 Burkholderiaceae bacterium
GCCAGCGTGGCCCAGTCCATGCCCGAGGCGGAGACCGTGCGCGTCATGGTGGCCACGATGGGCTTGGCGTTCACGCTGGTCAGCGTGCGCGCCAGCAGCAGTTCGACCCAGCTGAACATGAAGCAGAAGAACGCCGCCACGCCGACACCGGCCTTGATCAGCGGCAGAAAGATCGTCACGAAAAAGCGCGGGAACGAATAGCCGTCGATGTAGGCGGTTTCGTCGATCTCGCGCGGGATGCCGCTCATGAAGCCTTCGAGAATCCAGACCGCCAGAGGCACGTTGAACAGCAGGTGAGCGAGCGCCACCGCAATATGCGTGTCCATCAAGCCCACCGTGGTGTAGAGCTGAAAGAAGGGCAGCAGGAACACGGCCGGCGGCGTCATGCGGTTGGTCAGCAGCCAGAAGAACACATGCTTGTCCCCCAGGAAGCTGTAGCGGGAAAACGCATAGGCCGCCGGCAGTGCCACGGTGACCGAGATCACCGTGTTGATGGCGACATAGATCAGCGAATTGATGTAGCCCGAATACCAGGACGCATCGGTGAAGATGGTCTTGTAGTTGGCCCAGGTGAAGTGCTGGGGAAAGAAGGAGAAGCTGGAGAGGATCTCCTCGTTCGTCTTGAAGCTCATGTTGACCATCCAGTAGATGGGCAGGACGGCGAACAGCAGGTAGACGAACAGGAAAACCGTGCGTTTCTGGAAACGGCGTTCATTCATGGCCCGCGCCCTCCTTGCTGGCGGTGCCCACGCGCTGCATCCAGTTATAGAGGATGAAGCACAGCAGCAAAATGATGAGGAAATAGATCAGCGAGAACGCCGCTGCCGGACCCAGGTCGAACTGGCCGACGGCTTTTTGCGTCAGGTACTGACTCAGGAAGGTGGTGGCGTTGCCGGGCCCGCCGCCGGTGAGCACAAAGGGCTCGGTGTAGATCATGAAGCTGTCCATGAAGCGCAGCAGCACCGCGATCATCAACACGCCGCGCATTTTGGGCAGTTGGATGTAGCGAAACACCGCGAACTTGGAGGCCCCGTCGATGCGCGCCGCCTGGTAGTAGGCATCCGGGATCGAGCGCAGGCCGGCATAGCACAGCAGCGCGACCAGCGGCGTCCAGTGCCAGACATCCATGACCAGCACGGTCAGCCAGGCATGCGAGGCGTTGCCGGTGTAGCTGTAGTCGAAGCCCAGTTTCTGCAGCAGCGCGCCGAGCAGGCCGATGTCGGAGCGGCCGTAGATCTGCCAGATCGTGCCGACCACGTTCCAAGGAATCAACAGGGACAGGGCCACCACCACCAGCACCGCCGAGGCCTTCCAGCCCTGCGCCGGCATCGACAGGGCCAGCATGATGCCCAGCGGGATTTCGACCGCCAGCACGGCCAGCGAAAAGCTCAGCTGCCGCCAGAGCGCGGCGTGCAGGTCCTCATCGCGCATCACGGCGGTGAACCATTCCGTGCCCACGAAGACGCGACGCTCGGGCGAGATGATGTCCTGCACCGAATAGTTCACCACCGTCATCAGCGGCAGGATCGCCGAGAACGCGACGCAGAGGAGGACGGGCAGGATCAGCCACCAGGCTTTCTGGTTGACGGGCTTGGTCGCTGTGCTCATGGCACCAACTCCTCATCTTGGTAAAAACAGGTGTGCGTCCCCATCACCTGCAGCCAGGCCGTGTCGCCACACTGGGGCAGCGCGGCCTCGGGACTGAGGCGGGCCTTGAGCGTCTGGCCATCGATGGAGGCGGTGAGCATCACATGGGTGCCTATGTCCTGCAGCTGCGCCACCGTGACGGGCAGCGAGCCGGGCTCGCGGGGGACGGCCAGCGTCACATACTCGGGCCGCACGCCCAGCTTCAGACGGCCTTCGGGCAGCTTGCGCTGTGCCGGAATGTCCAGCGCATGGCCCGCCACCTGCAGTACGCCGTCCAGCGCTTGCGCGGGCAGGAAGTTCATGCCGGGCGAGCCGATGAAGTGGCCGACGAAGGTGTGCTGCGGCCGCTCGAACAGCGCGTCGGCGCTGCCGACCTGCACCGCGCGGCCGCGCGTCATCACGACCACCTGGTCGGCAAATGTCAGGGCTTCAACCTGGTCATGCGTGACGTAAATCAGCGTCAGTTTGAGTTCGTGGTGGATCTGCTTGAGCTTGCGCCGCAGCTGCCATTTGAGGTGCGGGTCGATCACGGTCAGCGGCTCGTCGAACAGCACGGCCGACACATCGGGGCGCACCAGGCCGCGGCCCAGCGAGATCTTCTGCTTGGCGTCGGCCGCCAGGCCCGCGGCGCGCTGGTTGAGTTGAGCGCTCATGTCGAGCATTTCGGCAATCTCGCCCACGCGCTTGCTGATCTGCTCCTGCGGCACCTTGCGGTTGCGCAGCGGAAACGCAAGGTTCTCGGCCACGGTCATGGTGTCGTAGATCACCGGGAACTGGAACACCTGCGCGATGTTGCGCTGCTGCGGGCTCAGCCGTGTCACATCCCGGCCGTCGAACTTCACGCTGCCGTGCGACGGCGCGAGCAGGCCCGAGATGATGTTGAGCATGGTGGTCTTGCCGCAGCCCGAGGGGCCGAGCAGCGCGTAGGCGCCGCCATCCTCAAAACTCATGTTCAGCGGCAGCAGCGCGTAGTCACGGTCCTCGCGCGGGTTGGGCTTGTAGGCATGCGCCAGGTCGAGGTCGATGCGTGCCATGTCAGCGTCCTTTCTGGCGCTGCGGCGCCACCAGCAGGGAGCCCGCGGCGTTGAACACATAGACCTGCGCCGGATCAAGGTACAGCGTGATCGATGCGCCAAGGTCGAAGTAATGGACGCCGGTGAGTTGCGCCACCACCTCGCCGACCGCGGTGTCGACATGCACAAAGGTGTCGGAGCCCGAGATTTCGGCGAGTTCGACCTTGCCTTGTAGCGCCACATCGCCCTCGCGCTGGTGCACGCGCAGCGCGCTGGCCCGCACGCCGATGGTCAGGCTACGTGAGGCCGCGGCAGGCAGCGGGATCGCCAGCGCAGGCCCGGCGCTGAGCTGGATGCCCAGCGTGGCCGCCTCGGCCGCAATCAGGTTCATGGGCGGATCGCTGAAGGCACGTGCGACGCGCAGCGACTTCGGCGCGTGAAAGACCTCGGCCGTCGGGCCATACTGCAGCAGCTCGCCAGCGTCGAGCACCGCGGTGTAGCCGCCCAGCAGCAGAGCCTCGCCGGGCTCGGTGGTCCCGTAGATCACCGTGGAATCCCCGGCGGCAAAAAGCTGGGTCAGCTCCTCGCGCAGTTCCTCGCGCAGCTTGTAGTCCAGGTTCACAAGCGGTTCGTCCAGCAGCATCAGCGGGGCCCCCTTGGCCAGCGCGCGCGCCAGCGCCACACGCTGCTGCTGGCCGCCCGAGAGTTCGGACGGATAGCGGTCGAGAAACATGTCGATGTGCAACCGCTCGGCCAGCTCGCGCACCCGCTGGTCCATGTTTTTCTCGCCGCGCAGCTTCAGGGGCGAGGCGATGTTGTCGGCCACCTTGAGCGACGGGTAGTTGATGAACTGCTGGTACACCATGGCGACATTGCGCTCGCGCACCGGCATGCCGGTCACGTCGCTGCCATCGACCATCACGCGACCCAGGCTGGGGGCGTCCAGTCCCGCCATGATGCGCATCAGGCTGGTCTTGCCGGCCTGCGTAGCACCCAATAGAACGGTCACCGCGCCGCTGCGCGGCGCCAGGCTCATTTCATGGAGCCAGGACTCGGCTCCCACTTTCTTGCTGATGCCGTCGAGTGTCAGCTGCATCATGCAACCTTTCTGAATTTCGGGGACCGGCTCACGCCGATAACCAGGGACCCCCGCCGGCGCCGACCGCTTTCCTGGCCGCGCGGCTGAGGGGATTGAAGACAGGCCATGAGGATCCTTGGAGCATCGTTGGTGATTCGAATTTGTTCGATTATGGTTCTTTTTTGATTGTTTGTGATAGGAGTTTTCCCTTATAAAGTTCCTTTCGTTTCGTTTTAAAGTGTTCCAATCAAGCCTGGGACTGACATCCACATTCGCCGTGAACTCCAACCCTAGACAAATCAACCTGCTCGACGTAGTGCGCGAGCGCGGCTCGGTGACCGTGGAACAGCTGGCGGAGAAACTGGGCGTCACGCTGCAAACGGTGCGCCGCGATGTGCAGCGCCTGGCCGAAGCCGGCCTGCTGACACGCTTTCATGGCGGCGTGAGGGTGCCCAGCTCCACTGTCGAGAACATCGCTCATCCGCAGCGCGAAACCCTGAACGCCGAAGGCAAGGCGCGCATCGCGCGGGCCGTGGCCCGCCAGGTGCCCAACGATTGCTCGCTGATCCTCAACATTGGCACCACGACCGAAGCCATCGCCAAGGCCTTGCTGCACCACACGGGGCTGCGGGTCATCACCAACAACCTCAATGTGGCGGCCATCCTGAGCAGCAACCCGGCCTGCGAGGTCATCGTGGTCGGCGGGGTCGTGCGTGCGCGTGACCGCGGCATCGTGGGCGAGGCGGCCGTTGATTTCATCCGCCAGTTCAGGGTCGATATTGCCTTGATCGGCATCTCCGGCATCGAGGCCGATGGCACGCTGCGCGACTATGACTACCGCGAAGTCAAAGTGGCCCAGACCATCATCGAGCACGCCCGCGAGGTCTGGCTCGCGGCCGACAGCAGCAAATTCAACCGTCCGGCGATGGTGGAGCTGGCCAAGCTCGCTCAGGTCGACCGCCTGTTCACCGACGCCCCGCCGCCCGAGCCGTTTCCGGCCCTGCTCGCCGAAGCCCAGGTGCTTTGCGAAGTCGCCTCGGACTGAGCGACCCCACCGCCCCAACCGTTTGCCCCACCACCCCATGACTTATCTGCTCGCTCTCGACCAAGGCACGTCCAGCTCCCGCAGCATCGTGTTTGACGCCCACGGCCATGTCGTGGCCTCAGCCCAGCAGGAACTGCCGCAGATCTACCCCCAACCGGGCTGGGTCGAACACGACCCGCAGGAGATCTGGCGCACCCAGCTGGCCACGGCCCGTGAGGCCCTGGCCAAGGCCGGGCTGCAGGCACGCGCCATCCGCGCGATCGGCATCACCAACCAGCGCGAAACCACCGTGGTGTGGAACCGCCGCACCGGGGTGCCGCTCCACCATGCCATCGTCTGGCAGGACCGCAGGGCCGAACCGACCTGTGCCCAGTTGCGCGAGCGAGGACTGGCCGATCTGATCCAGGCCAAGACCGGCTTGCTGATCGACGCGTACTTCTCCGGCACCAAGCTCAAGTGGCTGCTCGACCATGTGCCCCAGGCGCGCCAGCAGGCCGAGCGCGGCGAACTGGCGTTCGGCACAGTCGACAGCTGGCTGATGTGGCAGCTCACCGAGGGTGCCGTGCACGCGACCGATGTGAGCAATGCCTCGCGCACCATGCTGTTCAATGTGCACAGCAACCAGTGGGATTCCGAGCTGCTGCAGGCGCTGGACATCCCGCCCGGCCTGATGCCGCAGGTCCTGCCGTCGAGTGCGCATTACGGCGATGTCTGTGCACATCTGCTGGGCCATCCGATCCCGATTGGCGGTGTGGCCGGCGACCAGCAAAGCGCGCTGTTCGGCCAGGCCTGCTTCAAGGAGGGCATGGCCAAGAACACCTATGGCACGGGCTGCTTCATGCTGATGCACACCGGCGGCAAATTCCAGACCTCGCGCAACGGCCTGCTGACCACCAGTGCGGCCCAGCCCGGCCCGCAGACCGAGTTCGCGATCGAAGGCAGCGTGTTCGTCGGCGGCGCGGTGGTCCAGTGGCTGCGCGACGGCCTGCGCGCGATCCAGGCCAGCAGCGAGGTGCAGGCGCTGGCGCAAAGCGTGCCGGATTCGGGCGGCGTGATGATGGTGCCCGCCTTCACCGGTCTCGGGGCCCCCTACTGGAAGCCCGACGCGCGCGGCACCATCACCGGCCTGACCCGCGGCACAACGGTGGCCCATATTGCCCGCGCCGCGCTGGAAAGCATCGCCTACCAGAGCGCGGCCCTGCTGCAGGCCATGAGCCGCGATGCGGTGGCCGCCGGCGGCGCGCCAGTCAGCGAGCTGCGGGTCGACGGCGGCGCCTGCATCAACGATCTGCTGATGCAGTTCCAGGCCGATCTGCTGGGCATTGCGGTCGTGCGCCCGGCCGTGATTGAAACCACCGCGCTGGGAGCGGCCTATCTGGCGGGACTGGCGACCGGGGTCTACGGCAGCACGGCGCAGCTGTCCGAGCTGTGGCGCGCCGAGCGGCGCTTCCTGCCCACGCTGAGCGCCGCGCGCGCGCAGGAGCTGATGGCGCAATGGGAGCACGCGGTACGGCAGGCGACCCTGCCATAGCGCACTGCGTGCCGCCCGGCCCTGGTGCGGGACCGGCCTGAGGCTAGACTCGCAGCCATGCAACCCCAGGACCACCGACGCGGCACGACACGCCGAACGCTGCTGGCCGGCGCTGGCGCGGCGCTGCTGCTTGGCGGCGCCGGCTGTGCCTCGCCCGCACAACGCGGCATCACATCACGCCAGCGGCTGCGCCTGATCGGCGAAACCCGCCTGCCGCAACGCCTGGCGTTCAAGGGCACGACGGTCGGCGGCCTGTCCGGGCTGGACTACGACCCGGGCGCTGATGTCTGGTATGTGCTGAGCGACGACCGCTCCGAACTTCAGCCCGCACGGTTTTATACGCTGCGCCTGGCGCTGGGGTCCGACCGGATCGAGCCACCCGAGCTGCTCGATGTAGTCACCTTGAGGCAGCCCGACGGCTCCGCGTTTGCGGGCCGCACGCGCAGCGGGAACGCGAGCCCCGCCACTGGCGCCGAGGTGCCCGATCCGGAATCCATCCGTTTTGTTCCAGCCACCCGCACCCTGCTGTGGACCAGCGAAGGCGATGCCCGGCTGGGGCTGGACCCCTTTGTGCGGGAGGCGGAGCTCGATGGCCGCCATCGGCGCGCGTTCCGCCTGCCCGGGCTGTTCAAGATGGACCCGGGCCGGCGCAGCGGGCCGCGCGACAACCTGACGTTCGAAGGCCTGGCTCTGACCCCCGACGGCGCTGGCGCATGGGTCGCGATGGAGGCCGCGCTGCTGCAAGACGGTCCGGTGCCGGCCGCGGGCCGGCCCGGCGGGCCCTGCCGCTTCACGCTGTTCGACCTGGACCAAGGCCAGGCGGTGCGCCAGATCGCCTATGGGCCCGACGCCATCCCGCAGCCGCCCTCGCCGGCCGGTGCCTACGCCGACAACGGCGTGAGCGAGATCCTGATGCTCGATGCCCACCGTCTGCTGGTGCTCGAGCGCGCCTACATGAGCGGCGTGGGCAATTCGCTGCGGCTCTACCAGATCGACACGCGAGAGGCCAGCGACACGCTGGCGCTGCCGGCGCTGCACAGCGGCAACCACCGCCCGGCGCCCAAGACCCTGGTGGCCGATTTCTCCAGCCTGGGCTTGAGCCGCCTGGACAATACCGAGGGCATGACCTGGGGCCCGCGCCTGCCCGACGGACGGCGCACCCTGGTGGTCGTGAGCGACGACAATTTCAATCCCGGCCAGATCACGCAATTCGCGGCTTTTGAATTCTTCGACTGACACAGCATGAGCAACTCCAACCCCTCGGATTCCTCCCTCCAGATCGCCTTCATCGGCGGCGGCAACATGGCCAGCGCCATCATCGGCGGGCTGATCAAGCGGGGCCTGCCCGCGCGCCAGATCGAGGTGGTCGAGCCCCTCGCAGAAGCCCGCGACAGGCTCAAGACCCAGTACGGCGTCGCGGCCCAGGAACTGCCCGGTGCCGCACTCGACCACTGTGCGCTGGTGGTCTGGGCCGTCAAACCGCAGGCCTTCAAGGAGGCGGCGCTGCAGACGCGCTTTCACACCAAGCACGCCCTGCACCTGAGCGTGGCCGCCGGCATTCGCAGCGACAGCATTGCCCATTGGCTGGCCAGCGAGCGCATCGTGCGCGCGATGCCCAACACCCCGGCGCTGATCGGCAAGGGCGTGACCGGCCTGTTCGCCCGCGACGCCGTGACCGCGGCCGACCGGCTGCTGGCCGAGCGCGTGATCGACACCACCGGCGCCCATGTCTGGCTGACGCAGGAAACCCAGCTCGACGCCGTGACCGCGCTCTCGGGCTCCGGTCCGGCCTATGTGTTCTATTTCATCGAAGCCATGGTGCAGGCCGGGGTCGACATGGGACTGAGCCACGAGCAGGCCCACCAGCTGGCCGTGGGCACATTCGCCGGCGCCGCCGCGCTGGCGCGCAGCTCGAACGAACCGCCGGAAATCCTGCGCCAGCGCGTGACCTCCAAGGGTGGCACCACCCATGCGGCCATCAGCTCGATGGAGCAGGACAATATGAAAAACCTGTTCATGCGCGCCCTGCATGCGGCACGACGCCGGGCCGGCGAGCTGGGCGACGAGTTCGGCGCGGGCTGAAGTGCCAACGAGCGGCTTTAGCGAACAGCGTGGGCCACCGCGAACCCGGCAAACAGCGTGAAGCCCAGCCAGTGGTTGAGCCGGAAAGCCTTGAAGCAGCCGTCGCGGCTGCGCTCGCGGATCAGGCTGTAGTGCCACATGACCTGACCGGCCGCAATGGCAATTGCTACATAAAAAATAGCACCTGACGCCCGTTCGGCGAGGGCCACAGCCCAAATCAGCAGGTACAACAGGTAGCTGAGCATGACGCCGGCGACATCGAAGCGCCCGAGCGTGATGGCCGAGGTCTTCATGCCGATCTTGAGGTCGTCGTCGCGATCGACCATCGCGTATTCGGTGTCGTAGGCCAGCACCCAGAACAGATTGCCCAGCAGCAGCACCCAGGCCAGCACAGGGACCTCGGACCCGACAGCGGAAAACGCCATCGGAATCCCGAAGCTGAAAGCGACACCGAGCACGGCCTGCGGCATCGAGACAAAGCGCTTGGCAAACGGATAGACCAGGGTGATGGCCAGCGCGGCAAACGACAGCCCAATGGTCAGCGCATTGGTCGTAAGCACCAGCGCGAACGCCGCCAGCGCCAGCAGCGCGCCCAGCACCAGCGCTTCTGCGACCGGCACCGCGCCGCTGGTCACGGGCCGCTGCGCCGTGCGCTTGACATGGCGGTCGAAGTCGCGGTCGGCCACGTCGTTGACGCAGCAGCCGGCGCTGCGCATCAGAATCGTGCCCAGCGTGAACACCGCGAGCAAATGCCAGCCCGGAAAACCGCCGGCGGCGATCCACAGCGCGCTCAGCGTGGGCCACAGCAGCAGCAGCCAGCCGGCCGGCCGGTCCCAGCGGATCAGGTTGAGGTAGAGCGCGAATTTCTGGCGTAGAAGACTCAAGGGAGGTCCGATTCAAAGGCCGAGTTGACGCAGGTCCAGCCGAGTGTCATTCATGGGCGGACACCAGAGGTAGGCGCCCGAGACCGGGCGCGAGATGCGAAACAGCGCGTCGGTGATGCCGTCGTCCAGCCCGACCATGCGACGCAGCTGGGCCTCGAACGCATCGAACGACCGGCCGAAGGCCACGAACATCAGGCCGGCCTGCGGCCCCTCGCTCCAGGGCATGGAGCGGCGCAGCACGAAGGCCTCGGGCTCGAAACCCTCCTGGGCCGTGCGCTTGACATGGGCCGATTCGGGCGCATCGTCGAGTTCCTCGTTGTCGCTGCGGCGCCGGCCGATCGCGTGGTCCTGCTCGCGAGCGGACATGGCCTCGAAGGCGTCGAAGTCATGGACCCATTGCTGCAGGGCCATGAAGCTCGATCCGTCCAGGCCTGCGCCCTGGCCCTGGACCAAGGCCGCCTGCTCAGCGGCGTCGCCCTCGGGGTTCTCGGTGCCGTCTTCATAGCCCGTCAAGTCCCGGCCATGGCCGTTGGGGCCCCGGCCATGGCGGAAGGCGTCGACCACGCGCGCCAGCTGCAGGGCCGGGGCCAGCGCCTTTTGCAGCGAGCGCGTCAGCAGCACCAGATCGCCGCGGTCCGTGCCGCGCAGCCAGCAACCCAGTGCGGTCGGCGTCGCAGGCAGCTCCACGCCCGGGCCGGCCAGGGCGGGAAACTCGCGCAGGCCGCTCACCTGGGCGCCCAAAGCCGCCACCAGCGAGGGCCCGAGGCCGGCCACGACCTGGCCGCCGTCCACCAGGGCCGACAGGCGCTGCAGGCCCTCGCGCAGGCCGGCCGGCTGCGCCAGCGAGAAAAACAGATAGCGCCCGACCAGGGGAACAGCTTGCAGGATGCCTGCCTGTGTCAGCTTCATGAGGGGTTCAAGGTCTTTCAGGACAATCGTTGCACGCCCGGCAGCTCGCAGGCGTAGACGGCGTTGCGCAGCGCGGCGATCGCCTCGTAGCGGGTGTAGCTGCGCCGCCAGGCCAGCACCACGCGCCGGCGCGGCGGGTCGCCGTCAAACGGCAGGTATTTGACATAGGCGTCCTCGTCCTTCCTGCGCCTGGGGTGGGCTCCCAGCGCTTCCTTGGGCACCGACAGGCGCGGCACCAGGGTCACGCCCATGCCGGCGGCCACCATGTGCTTGATGGTCTCCAGCGACGAGCCCTCGAAGCTCTTGCGTATGCCCTCGGCGTCGCTGGAAAAGCGCGCGAACTCGGGACAGACCTCCAGCACATGGTCGCGAAAGCAGTGGCCCGTGCCCAGCAGCAGCATGGTTTCGCGCTTGAGCTCTTCGGCCGTGATCGTGTCGCGCGCGGCCAGCGGGTGGTGGATGGGCACGACGGCCATGAAGGGCTCGTCGTAGAGCTGGGCCGTGGCCAGGCCGGTGTCGGGGAAGGGCTCGGCCATGATGGCGCAGTCGATTTCGCCGGTGCGCAGCATCTCCAGCAGCTTGACGGTGAAGTTCTCGTGCAGCATCAGCGGCATCTGCGGCGTGTGCGCAATCGCCTGGCGCACCAGGTCGGGCAGCAGGTAGGGGCCTATCGTGTAGATGATGCCGAGCTTCAAGGGGCCGGCCAGCGGGTCCTTGCCGCGCTTGGCGATTTCCTTGATGTTGGCGGCCTGCTCGAGCACGCTTTGCGCCTGGCGCACGATTTCCTCGCCCAGCGGCGTGACCGTGACCTCGTTGGCGCTGCGCTCGAACAGCTTGACCTCCAACTCGTCCTCGAGCTTCTTGATCGCCACGGACAGCGTCGGCTGCGAGACATAGCAGGCCTCGGCGGCTTTGCCGAAGTGCTTTTCCCGGGCCACCGCGACGATGTACTTGAGTTCGGTCAGCGTCATACAAACTTCATTCTGGTGCAAAGCCAAGGAATCTCAAGCCCTTGAAGATTCTTCTGCGCGTTCAGGCTGACACAGCTCAGGCCTTCAGATACTGCGATTTTCCGCCCAACCAACGCGCAATATGCTGGCGAGCCAGGTCGGGGTGCCCATCGAGCATGGCCGGGGCCAACTCGCGCGCCCAGTCCAGCAAGGCGCCGTCGGTCGCGAGGTCGGCAAAGCGCAGCAGCGGAGCGCCCGACTGGCGTGCGCCCAGGAACTCGCCGGGACCGCGGATCTCGAGGTCGCGCCGCGCGATCTCGAAGCCGTCGCCGGTCTCGGCCATGGCTTTGAGCCGGGCCCGGGCCGTCTCGCCCAGGCGCGCGCCGTCACCGGTGGAATACAGCAGCACGCAGGCCGAGGACAGCGCGCCGCGCCCGACACGGCCGCGCAGCTGGTGCAGCTGGGACAGGCCGAAGCGTTCGGCATGCTCGACCACCATCAGCGAGGCATTGGGCACGTCGACGCCGACCTCGATCACGGTGGTCGAGACCAGCACGCCCATGCGCCCAGGGGTGCCTGCATCACCGGTGAACAGCGACATCACGGCCTTTTTCTCGGCAGCCACCATGCGCGAATGCAGCAGGCCCACCATCACGCCCGGCAGGGCCGCGCTCAGGGCCGCGTGCGTGGCCGTGGCGTTGACCAGGTCCAGCGCCTCGCTCTCCTCGATCAGCGGGCAAACCCAGTAGACCTGGCGACCCTGCGCGATCTGGGCACGGATGCGCTCGACCACCTCGTCGCGGCGCTGGTCGGACACCAGCTTGGTGACGATGGGCGTGCGCCCCGGCGGCAGCTCGTCGAGGGTCGATACATCGAGATCGGCGTAATAGCTCATGGCCAGGGTGCGCGGGATCGGCGTGGCGCTCATCATCAAGAGGTGGGGTTCCTGAGCGCCCTCGCTCATCTTGCTGCGCAGGGCCAGCCGTTGCTCGACGCCAAAGCGGTGCTGTTCGTCGATGATGGCCAGCGCCAGGCGCTTGAACTGCACCTGATCCTGGATCACCGCATGGGTGCCCACGACCAGGCCGGCCTCGCCGCTGGCGATCAGCGCCAGCATCGCGGCGCGCTCCTTTTTCTTCTGGCCGCCGGTGAGCCAGGCCACGCGCACGCCCAGCGGCTCGAGCCAGGCGACGAGCTTGCGGAAATGCTGCTCGGCCAGGATCTCGGTCGGCGCCATCAGCGCGCACTGCCAGCCGGCATCGATGGCGATGGCCGCAGCCAGCGCCGCCACCACGGTTTTGCCCGAACCCACATCGCCTTGCAGCAAGCGGTGCATCGGCAAGGGGCGCGCCAGATCGCGCGCAATTTCCTCGCCCACACGGCGCTGGGCCGCGGTCAGGTCAAACGGCAAGGCGGCCAGCAGCTGCTCGTGCCTGGCGCCGCTCCGGGTGCTCAGGGCCGGCGCGAGCAGCTGCGCGCGCTCGCGCTTGGCCTGCAGCTGCGACAGCTGCTGGGCCAGCAGTTCCTCGGCCTTCAAACGCTGCCAGGCCGGATGGCTACGGTCTTCGAGCTGCGCCAGCGCCACGTCGGGCGCCGGGTGATGCAAAAAGGATAGCGCCTCGCGCAGATCCCACACGGGATCAAAGCCATTTTTCCTTGAAGCCACAGGCGCCGGCGCCCCCGCCGGCAAGGTGTTGGACAAATCGGCCCGCTCCAGCCCGCCGGCCACGGCCCGGCGCAAATAGGCCTGCGGCAGGCCCGCCACCGTGGGGTAGACCGGCGTCAGCGAGGTGGGCAGCTCGCCGCCCGCGGCCTTGAACGAGGGGTGCAGCATCTGCAGCCCCAGAAAACCGCCCTTGAGTTCGCCGCGCACCCGCAGGCGAGCGCCAACCGCCAGCGCCTTTTGCTGCGAGGGGTAGAAGCTGAAAAAGCGCAGCGTGCAGCTGTCGCTGCCGTCGTCGACCGTGACCAGCAACTGGCGGCGCGGGCGCAGAGCGGCTTCGCAGGCCGTGACCGTGGCCTCGATCTGCACCATCTCGCCCTCGCGCGCATCGCGCAGCTTGACAATGCGCGTTTCGTCCTCGTAGCGCAGCGGCAGGTGCAGGGCCAGGTCGATGTCGCGCTGCAGGCCAAGCTTGTGCAGGGCCTTGGTCATGGGAGAAACCTCACGGTCAGGCGAGGCAGAAACCAGGCGGTTTCGTGGCGTAGAAATCTCCTTGTTCTCGGGCATGGGACAATTCTGCCCTGTCTTTTCCTTGGCACGGGTCCGTCAGGCCCTCAAGCAGCATGCATTCTGTTTCCCCGAGCGCCCCGCGCGACTACACCCTCAGCGACTTCGACTTCACGCTTCCCGAAGAACTGATTGCCCAGCATCCGGCTGCCGAGCGCAGCGCCTCGCGCCTGCTCGACGGCCGCGGCACCGAGCCGGTCGACCGCATCTTCCGCGAGCTGCCTGCGCTGCTGGACCCCGGCGACCTGCTGGTGTTCAACGACACCAAGGTCATCAAGGCCCGGCTGTTCGGCGAAAAGCCGACCGGCGGCAAGGTCGAGCTGCTGATCGAACGGGTGCTGGCCGACCACGAGGTCGTGGCCCACATGAAGGTCAGCAAAAAGCCGCCTGTCGGCACGGCGCTGCGCATGCAAGGCGGCTTCAGCGCCACGCTGTTGGGGCGCTGGCCCGACGCACAGGGCGCGCTGTTTCGCTTTCGCCTGAGCGACGAGCCGCACAGGCTGATGCAGCGCCATGGCCATGTGCCGCTGCCGCCCTATATCACGCATGCCGACTCGGCCGAGGACGAACGCCGCTACCAGACCGTGTTTGCCCGCGCCCCGGGCGCGGTGGCCGCGCCGACCGCAGCCCTGCATTTCGATGAAGCCCTGCTGGCCGAGCTGCAGGCGCGCGGCATCGAGCGCGCCAGCGTGACCCTGCATGTGGGGGCCGGCACCTTCCAGCCTGTCAAAACCGAGAACCTGGCCGAGCACCAGATGCACAGCGAGTGGTACGAGGTGAGCGCCGCGACACAGCAGGCGATTGCCCGCACGCGCGAGCGCGGCGGCCGCGTCGTCGCGGTCGGCACCACCACCGTGCGCACGCTGGAGTCCTGGGCCGCCAGCGGCGTGGCCAGCGGCGACACCCGCATCTTCATCACGCCCGGCTTCGAGTTCCGGCTGGTCGAGCGCCTGATCACCAATTTCCACCTGCCCAAGTCCACGCTGATGATGCTGGTCAGCGCCTTCGCCGGCTATGAGCACGTCATGGGCCTGTACCGCCACGCGATTCGCGAGCGCTACCGCTTCTTCAGCTACGGCGACGCGATGCTGCTCGCCCCCCAACCTCGACACCAGCCCCGCCAGAAAGCCCCCGATGCTGCAATTTGAACTGCTCAAACAAGAAGGTCTCGCGCGCCGCGGCCGCCTGACCCTCAACCACGGCGTGGTCGAAACGCCGATCTTCATGCCCGTGGGCACCTACGGCACGGTCAAGGGCGTGATGCCGCGCTCGCTGCACGACATGGGCGCGCAAATCATCCTGGGCAACACCTTTCACCTCTGGATGCGCCCGGGCCTGGACATCATGCAAAGCTTTGGCGGCCTGCACCGCTTTGAGGGCTGGCGCAGGCCCATCCTGACCGACTCGGGCGGCTTTCAGGTCTGGAGCCTGGGCGAGATGCGCAAGATCACGGAAGAAGGCGTGAAGTTCTCCTCGCCGGTCAATGGCGACCGGCTGTTCCTCACGCCCGAGATCAGCATGCAGATCCAGACCACGCTGAACTCCGACATCGTGATGCAGTTCGACGAATGCACGCCGTACGAGACCAAGGGCCACCTCACGACCGAGCGCGAAGCCCGCAACTCGATGGAGCTGAGCCTGCGCTGGGCCAAGCGCTGCCAGGCCGAGTTCGCGCGGCTGGGCAACCCCAATGCGCTGTTCGGCATCGTGCAGGGTGGCATGTACGAAAACCTGCGCGAGGAGTCGCTGGCCCAGCTGGTGGCCATGGACTTCCCCGGCTATGCGATCGGTGGCGTCAGTGTGGGCGAACCCAAGCCCGAGATGCAGCGCATCATGGCCCACACGCCGCAGCGCCTGCCCGCGCACAAGCCGCGCTACCTGATGGGCGTGGGAACGCCCGAAGACCTGGTCGAGGGCGTGGCGCAGGGCGTGGACATGTTCGACTGCGTGATGCCCACGCGCAACGCGCGCAACGGCCATTTGTTCACGCGCTTTGGCGACCTCAAGATCCGCAACGCACGCCACAAGACCGATGAGCGGCCGCTGGACGAAAGTTGTAGCTGCTACACCTGCCATGGCAGTGACGGCCAAGGCGGCTTTTCGCGCGCCTACCTGCACCACCTCGACCGCTGCGGCGAGATGCTGGGCCCGATGCTGACCAGCATCCACAACCTGCACTACTACCTGAATCTGATGCGCGAGGTGCGCGACGCGCTCGACGCGAATGACTTCGCGGGCTTTGCCGCGCGCTTCAGGGCCGACCGGGCGCGCGGGGTGTGAACAGGCCCTAGACGGGCACCGGCAGCTGCTGCTTCAGGGCGAGCAAAAAGCTGCGCGCGCCCTCGGGCAGAGTCCGGCCCGTGAGGGTTTGCACCTCAATCACGCGGTCGGCCATGCCACGCTCACGCAGCACCGCGCCGCGCAGCTCGCTTCGGCGCAGGCGGTGGCGCACCGTCACCTCGCCCGAGATCGACAGCCCGCCCCCATGGAGCACGAAACTCGTCAAGGCCTCGAAGCTGGCGCTGGCCAGTGCCGGCTCGAACGCCAGCTGGCGCCGGCTGCATGCGATGTCGAACAGCTGGCGCACCGTGTTCTCGCGCTCCGGCAGCGCCAGCGGGTAGGGCTGCATCTGCGCCAGGGTGACCGCGCTGAACTTGGCCAGCGGGTGGTCCGGCCGCATGATCACGAGGACCGGCGCCGCCTGCCGGTACGCCACGCTGATGTCGCGTTCGGCCGCGCGGCTGTAGGTCAGGCCGATGTCGGCGTCGCCGTTGAGGATGGCCGTGGTCACGTCAGCAGGCCCGGCGACCTGCAGATGGAACTGGATGCCCGGATAGCGCCGCTGGAAGTCGGCAATCACCTGGGGCAGGAACTCGAGCGCGAAGCCCGCTGAGCTGGCGACGCGCACCTTGCCCTTGCGCAGCCCCTGCAGGGCCTGGATGTCCGACACCACGCGATCGGCCTCCAGCGTCGCGCGCCGGGCATAGCCCGCCAGCAGTTCCCCCGCGGCGCTGGGCACCATGCCGCGCGGACGGCGATCGAACAGCGCGACGCCGAGCACGGACTCGAGTCCGGCGATCTGCCGGCTGACCGCCGAGCCGGAGACGAACAGCCGCGCCGCCGCCACGCTGATCGAGCCGCTGCGCACGACCTCGAGGAAGTAGCGCACGGCGGCCTCCTGCAAATGGACAGACTGGATGGGAATTTCACGCATAGGTTTGAGGAAAACGCAATGAAAGCTTGCGTATATTGTGATTGTCGCAAGTCATTGCGCGTCCTATCCTTGCCCTCATGAATGCCCGAAAGCCCACTGCCGCCCCGTCCAACGACATCACCGAACTCGACGCCATCGCCCTGTCGCGGGCGATCCGCGGCAGGCAGCTGTCCTGCGTCGAAACCCTGGACGCGTTCCTGGCCCAGATCGAGCGGCTCAACCCTCGAGTCAACGCCCTCGTGGCGCTGCAGGCGCGGGACGAGCTGCGCCGCGAGGCGAGGCAGCGCGATGCCCAGCTCGCCCGCGGCGAGTGGCTGGGGCCGCTACACGGCTTCCCGCAGGCGCCCAAGGACATCCTGCCGGCGGCCGGCATGGTCACGACCAAGGGCTCGCCAATCTTCCAGGACCAGGTCTCGATCACCGACGCCGTGATCTTCGAGCGCATGCGCCGCGGCGGCGCGATCTTCATCGGCCGCAGCAATTCGCCCGAATTCGGCCTCGGAGGCCACACCTACAACAGCGTCTACGGCACCACCGGCAACGCCTTCTCTCCTGACAAGTCGGCCGGAGGCAGCAGCGGCGGCGCCGCCGTGGCGGTGGCGCTGCGCATGCTGC
>JBOHHM010000114.1:0-17805 GCA_050725495.1 Burkholderiaceae bacterium
TGGGCCCTGGGCGAGCCCGATTTCGTCGCCGATTTGCAAAAGCGCACCGAACGCCGGGTCAGTAAAACCCAGGCGGGAAGACCGGTCTCAAAGCCGGCTACAAAGTAAAAATCGAATGACATCCACATCCCGTCGTGCTTTGATGCTCTTGTTTTTGATATGTCCCCAATTAATTGTTGAACATAAAAATCGGAAATTAATTGGAATCTGACCCCAATTATTCTGCTTGGCATTCTTGTTGCAGTGCACTATGCTTGCACTCCCTGCGAAAACTTAGGAGCGCGCCATGACGACGGCTGCCGAGATCGAGCATCTCCAACAAAACGGTTTGTATTCCTCCAGCAACGAGCATGACGCTTGCGGCGTGGGCTTTGTGGCGCATATCCGCGGCGAGAAAAGTCACGCCATCGTGCAGCAGGGCCTGAAGATTCTGGAAAATCTCGACCACCGCGGCGCGGTGGGCGCTGACAAGCTGATGGGCGACGGCGCGGGCATCCTGATCCAGCTGCCTGATGCGCTGTACCGCGAGGAAATGGCCAAGCAGGGCGTCGCTCTGCCCCCGCCCGGTGAGTATGGCGTGGGCATGATCTTCCTGCCCAAGGAGCACGCCTCGCGCCTGGCCTGCGAGCAGGAAATGGAGCGCGCGATCAAGGCCGAAGGCCAGGTGCTGCTGGGCTGGCGCGATGTGCCGGTCAACCGCGAGATGCCGATGTCGCCCGCCGTGCGCGAGAAGGAGCCCATCCTGCGCCAGGTCTTCATCGGCCGCGGCAACGATGTGATCGTGCAGGACGCGCTCGAGCGCAAGCTCTACGTGATTCGCAAGACCGCCAGCGCCGCGATCCAGAACCTCAAGCTCAAGCACAGCAAAGAGTATTACGTGCCCAGCATGTCCAGCCGCACGGTGGTCTACAAGGGCCTGCTGCTGGCCAACCAGGTCGGCACCTATTTCCTGGATCTTGAAGACCAGCGCTGTGTGTCGGCCCTGGGCCTGGTGCATCAGCGCTTCTCCACCAATACCTTCCCCGAGTGGCCGCTGGCCCACCCCTACCGCTATGTGGCGCACAACGGCGAGATCAACACCGTCAAGGGCAACTACAACTGGATGAAGGCGCGCGAAGGCGTGATGTCCTCGCCCGTGCTCGGCGCCGATCTGCAAAAGCTCTATCCGATCAGCTTTGCCGGCCAGTCCGACACAGCGACCTTCGACAACTGCCTGGAGCTGCTGACCATGGCCGGCTACCCCATCAGCCAGGCCGTGATGATGATGATCCCCGAGCCCTGGGAGCAGCACACCACGATGGACGAACGGCGCAAGGCTTTCTATGAGTACCACGCGGCCATGCTCGAGCCCTGGGACGGCCCGGCCTCGATCGTGTTCACCGACGGCCGCCAGATCGGCGCCACGCTGGACCGAAACGGCCTGCGTCCCTCGCGCTACTGTGTCACCGACGATGACCTGGTCATCATGGCTTCCGAATCCGGCGTGCTGCCCGTGCCCGAGAACAAAATCGTGCGCAAATGGCGCCTGCAGCCCGGCAAGATGTTCCTGATCGACCTGGAGCAGGGCCGCATGATCGACGACGAGGAGCTCAAGGCCAGCCTCGCCAACAGCAAGCCCTACAAGCAGTGGATTGAAAACCTTCGCATCAAGCTCGACGATGTGGAGGTTGAGAGCTCCGTGTTGAGTGGCGAGCGTGAATCCACGCTGAACGCCGAACGCTCAACGCCCAACCTCCTGGACCGCCAGCAGGCCTTCGGCTACACCCAGGAAGACATCAAGTTCCTGATGTCGCCGATGGCGCAGGCCGGCGAAGAAGGCATTGGCTCGATGGGCAACGACAGCCCGCTGGCTGTCCTATCGTCCAAGGACAAGCCGCTGTACAACTACTTCAAGCAGCTGTTCGCGCAGGTGACCAACCCGCCGATCGACCCGATCCGCGAAGCCATCGTGATGTCGCTGGTGTCGTTCATCGGACCCAAGCCCAACCTGCTCGACATCAACCAGGTCAATCCGCCGATGCGGCTCGAAGTCAGTCAGCCCATCCTGGACTTCGCCGACATGGCCAAGCTGCGCGACATCGCACAGCACACGCAGGGCAAGTTCCGCAGCTACACGCTGGACATCACCTACCCGATGGCCTGGGGCCATGAAGGGGTGGAGGCCAAGCTGGCCTCGCTGTGCGCTGAAAGCGTCGACGCGATCAAGGGCGGCCACAACATCCTGATCATCAGCGACCGCGCGGTCGGCCGCACGCAGCTTGCGATCCCCGCGCTGCTAGCCCTCTCGGCGATTCATCAGCATCTGGTGCGCGAGGGCCTGCGCACCACGGCCGGCCTGGTCGTGGAGACCGGCTCAGCGCGCGAAGTCCATCACTTCGGCGTGCTGGCTGGCTACGGCGCAGAAGCGGTTCACCCCTACCTGGCGATGGAAACGCTGGCCTCGATCCACGCGGACCTGCCGGGTGAGCTCAGCGCCGACAAGGCGATCTACAACTACATCAAGGCCATCGGCAAGGGTCTGTCCAAGATCATGTCCAAGATGGGCGTGTCGACCTACATGAGCTACTGCGGCGCCCAGCTGTTCGAGGCCATCGGTCTGAACAGCGACACCGTCGAGAAGTACTTCACCGGCACGGCCAGCCGGGTCGAAGGCATAGGCGTGTTCGAGATCGCCGAGGAAGCGATCCGCATGCACAAGGCCGCCTTCGGCGACGATCCGCTGCTGGCCAGCATGCTCGACGCCGGCGGCGAATACGCCTGGCGCACCCGCGGCGAAGAACATATGTGGACGCCCGACGCGATCGCCAAGCTGCAGCACAGCGCGCGGGCCAACAACTGGAACACCTACAAGGAATACGCCCAGCTCATCAACGACCAGAGCCGCCGTCACATGACGCTGCGCGGCCTGTTCGAGTTCAAGATCGACCCGGCCAAGGCCATCCCCGTCGAGGAGGTCGAGCCGGCCAAGGAAATCGTCAAGCGCTTCGCCACCGGCGCCATGTCGCTGGGCTCGATTTCCACCGAAGCCCACGCCACCCTGGCCGTCGCGATGAACCGCATCGGCGGCAAGAGCAACACCGGCGAGGGCGGCGAGGACCCGGCGCGCTACCGCCAGGAGCTCAGGGGCATCCCGATCAAGCAGGGCCAGACCCTGGCCGAGATCGTCGGCAAGGACGTGATCGAGGCCGACTACACGCTGAACGAAGGCGACTCGCTGCGCTCCAAGATCAAGCAGGTGGCCTCTGGGCGCTTCGGCGTGACGGCCGAATACCTGGCGTCGGCCGACCAGATCCAGATCAAGATGGCCCAGGGCGCCAAGCCCGGCGAGGGCGGCCAGCTTCCCGGCGGCAAGGTCAGCAAATACATCGGCTTCCTGCGCCACTCGGTGCCGGGTGTGGGCCTGATCTCGCCGCCGCCGCACCACGACATCTACTCGATCGAAGACCTGGCTCAGCTGATCCATGACCTCAAGAACGTCGCGCCGCATTCGAGCATCAGCGTCAAGCTGGTCTCCGAAGTCGGTGTCGGCACGATCGCCGCAGGTGTGGCCAAGTGCAAGAGCGACCATGTGGTGATCGCCGGCCACGACGGTGGCACCGGCGCTTCGCCCTGGTCGTCGATCAAGCATGCCGGCAGCCCCTGGGAAATCGGCCTGGCCGAAACCCAGCAGACCCTGGTGCTCAACCGCCTGCGCAGCCGCATCCGCGTGCAGGCCGACGGCCAGATGAAGACCGGGCGCGATGTCGCGATCGGGGCGCTGCTGGGCGCCGACGAATTCGGTTTTGCCACAGCGCCTCTGGTGGTCGAGGGCTGCATCATGATGCGCAAGTGCCACCTCAACACCTGCCCTGTGGGCGTGGCCACGCAAGACCCGACGTTGCGCAAGAAATTCCAGGGCAAGCCCGAGCATGTGGTCAACTACTTCTTCTTCGTCGCCGAGGAAGTGCGCCAGATCATGGCCCAGCTCGGCATCCGCAAGTTCGACGACCTGATCGGTCGCGCCGACCTGCTGGACATGAAGAAGGGGATCGAGCACTGGAAGGCGCGCGGCCTGGACTTCAGCCGCCTGCTGGCCCAGCCCCAGGTGCCGGCCGACGTGCCGCGCTTCCACACCGAAGCGCAGGAGCACGGCCTGCACAAGTCGCTGGACCGCGTGCTGATCGAAAAATCCAGGGCTGCAATCGACAAGGGCGAGAAGGTCCAGTTCATCGAGGTGGCCCGCAACGTCAATCGTTCGGTCGGCGCCATGCTGTCGGGTGCCGTGACCCAGGCGCACCCCGAGGGTCTGCCCGATGACACCATCCGCATTCAGCTCGAAGGCACGGGCGGCCAGTCCTTTGGCGCCTTCCTGGCCAAAGGCATCACGCTCTACCTGATCGGTGACGCGAATGACTACACCGGCAAGGGCCTGTCCGGCGGCCGCGTCGTGGTGCGCCCGAGCATCGACTTCCGCGGTGAAGCGACGCGCAACATCATCATCGGCAACACCGCGTTGTACGGCGCGACCACCGGTGAAGCCTTTTTCAGCGGTGTGGCGGGCGAGCGCTTTGCCGTGCGCCTGTCGGGCGCCACGGCGGTGGTCGAAGGCACGGGCGACCATGGCTGCGAGTACATGACCGGCGGCACGGTCGTGGTGCTGGGCAAGACCGGGCGCAATTTCGCGGCCGGCATGAGCGGCGGCATTGCCTATGTCTACGACGAAGATGGCCTGTTCGCGACGCGTTGCAACACGGCCATGGTGTCCATGGACAAGGTCGGTACGGCGGCGGAACAGAAGTCCGACGCGGGCAAAACCCACTGGCACCGCGGCCAGACCGACGAGGCGCAGCTCAAGAAACTGCTGGAGGACCACAACCGCTGGACCGGCAGCAAGCGCGCCCGCGAGCTGCTGGACAACTGGGCCGTTTCGCGCACCAAGTTCGTGAAGGTCTTCCCCAACGAGTACAAACGCGCCCTGGCCGAGATGTACGAGCGCGAAGTGGAAGCCGCCAGCACGGGCAACAATGCTCACGTGGCCATGAAGCACGACGCGGTCGCCGCGGCCTGAGCTAGTCAGGAACTCGAAATGTCGGGGACAGAGCTGAAGATCTGTCCCGCAAAGGCTCAAAGTGTTGGGGACAGAGCTGAAGATCTGTCCCGCAAAGGAACTGAAAATGGGAAAAGTCACCGGCTTCATGGAATACGGGCGCATCGAAGAGGGCTACAGGCCCGTCGGCGAGCGCGTGAAGCATTACAAGGAATTCGTCATCGGCCTCAACGATGCGCAGGCCAAGGTGCAGGGCGCGCGCTGCATGGACTGCGGCACGCCGTTTTGCAACAGCGGCTGCCCGGTCAACAACATCATTCCGGACTTCAATGATCTGGTCTACCGCGGCGACTGGGAGAACGCGATCGAGGTGCTGCACAGCACCAACAATTTCCCCGAATTCACCGGCCGGATCTGCCCCGCCCCCTGCGAGGCGGCCTGCGTGCTCAATGTGAACGACGACCCGGTGGGCATCAAGTCGATCGAGCATGCCATCATCGACCGCGCCTGGGCCGAAGGCTGGGTACGGCCCCAGGTGGCCAAGCACAAGACCGGCAGGAAGGTGGCCGTGGTCGGCTCGGGCCCGGCCGGCATGGCGGCCGCGCAGCAGCTGGCGCGCGCCGGTCACGATGTCACGCTGTTCGAGAAGAACGACCGCATCGGCGGCCTGCTGCGCTACGGCATTCCCGACTTCAAGATGGAGAAGTCGCACATCGACCTGCGCGTCGAGCAGATGAAAAAAGAGGGTGTGACCTTCCGTACCGGCGTGCTGGTCGGCAAGCTGCCCAAGGACAGCAAGGTCACCAATTGGGCCAAGGAAACCGTGACGCCCGAGCAGCTGGACAAGGAGTTTGACGCCGTCATCCTGAGCGGCGGTGCCGAGCAGTCGCGCGACCTGCCCGTGCCCGGCCGCGAGCTCGACGGCATCCATTTCGCGATGGAGTTCCTGCCGCAGCAAAACAGGGTCAACGCCGGCGACAAGTTCAAGGGTCAGATCTGGGCCGATGGCAAGCATGTGATCGTGATCGGCGGCGGCGACACCGGCAGCGACTGCGTGGGCACCAGCAACCGCCATGGTGCGGCCAGCGTGACCCAGTTCGAGTTGCTGCCGCAGCCGCCGGAGGAAGAGAACCGGCCGCTGACCTGGCCCTACTGGCCGATCAAGCTGCGTACCAGCTCCAGCCATGAGGAAGGCTGCGAGCGCGAGTTCGCGATTGCGACCAAGGAATTCATCGGCGAAAAAGGCAAGGTCACCGGCCTGAAGACGGTTCGCGTGGAGTGGAAAGACGGCAAGATGATCGAGGTGCCGGGCTCGGAGCAAACGCTCAAGGCCGACCTGGTGCTGCTGGCCATGGGCTTTGTGAGCCCGGTCGCCAGCATCCTGGAATCGTTCGGCGTGGACAAGGACGCCCGCGGCAACGCCCGGGCCAGCACCGACTTCATCGGCGGCTATGCGACCAATGTGCCCAAGGTGTTTGCGGCCGGCGACATGCGCCGCGGCCAGAGCCTGGTGGTCTGGGCGATTCGCGAGGGTCGGCAAGCAGCTCGGGCGGTCGACGAATTGTTGATGGGGTTTAGCGATCTGCCGCGTTAAACCCGCAAATCGCCCTTTGGGCGTGCAATGGACGTGCAGGCGAGGGCCTGCACGGCGCAAGGGTCGGCAAGCGGCCCGGGCGGTCGACGAATTCCTGATGGGATTCAGCGATCTTGCCCAATGAGGCGACTCCAATCGGTGTAATCCCTTATGATTCGGAAGCCGGACATATTCCGGCTTTTGTCATTTATGGCCCAGCCCACCTCCGAGTCCCTCGTCGAACTGCGCGATCTCACCTTTGGTTATGGTGAGCGTGTGATCCTGGACGGTGTTTCGCTGACCGTGCCGCGCGGCAAGGTCACGGCCCTGATGGGGGCCTCGGGCGGCGGCAAGACCACGGTGCTGCGCCTCATCGGTGGCCAGGTCCGGGCGCAACAGGGTACGCTGCAGTTCGATGGTCACGAGGTTGGCAAGCTCGACCAGCAAGGCCTGTACGCCGCGCGGCGCCGCATGGGCATGCTGTTCCAGTTTGGCGCGCTGTTCACCGACCTGAGCGTGTTCGACAACGTGGCCTTCCCGCTGCGTGAGCACACCGATCTGCCCGAGGCGCTGATTCGCGACATCGTGCTGATGAAGCTCAATGCCGTGGGCTTGCGCGGCGCGCGCGACCTGATGCCCAGCGAGGTCTCGGGCGGCATGGCGCGCCGCGTGGCGCTGGCGCGGGCCATCGCCCTCGACCCCGAGCTCGTGATGTACGACGAGCCCTTCGCCGGACTCGATCCGATCTCGCTGGGCACGGCCGCGCGCCTGATCCGCCAGCTCAACGACGCCATGGGCCTGACCAGCATTGTGGTGTCGCACGATCTGGACGAGACCTTCCACATCGCCGACCAGGTCATTGTCCTGGCCAACGGCAGGATTGCCGCCCAGGGCACGCCGCAGGAAGTTCGGCACAGCGTCGATCCGCTGGTCCACCAGTTCGTCAATGCGCTGCCCGAGGGCCCGGTGCACTTCCACTACCCCGGCGCCAGCGTGACGCAGGACTTCGGCCTGGCGGGGCATCCATGAGCTGGTACAGGCCTTCGGACCTCGGTTACGCCACCCGTGCCAAGCTGGCTGACATCGGCCATGGCGCGCGACTGTTCGTGCGCTTGATGGCCTTGACCGCCGCCAGTTTCAGGCGCTTTGGCCTGGTGCGCGACCAGATTCACTTTCTGGGCAATTACTCGCTGGCCATCATCACGGTGTCCGGCTTGTTTGTGGGCTTTGTGCTGGGGCTGCAGGGCTATTACACGCTGCAGCGTTATGGCTCGTCCGAAGCGCTGGGCCTGCTGGTGGCGCTGAGCCTGGTGCGCGAGTTGGGGCCGGTGGTGACGGCCCTGCTGTTCGCCGGCCGGGCCGGGACTTCGCTGACGGCCGAGATCGGCCTCATGAAGGCAGGCGAGCAGTTGAGCGCGATGGAGATGATGGCCGTGGATCCGGTGTGCCGCATCCTGGCGCCGCGTTTCTGGGGCGGCATCCTGACCCTGCCGCTGCTGGCCGCGGTCTTCAGCGCGGTGGGCATCGTGGGCGGCTGGGTCGTGGGCGTGCTCATGATCGGTGTCGATGCCGGTGCGTTCTGGAGCCAGATGCAGGGTGGCGTCGATGTCTGGCGCGATGTGGGCAATGGCGTGGTCAAGAGCCTGGTGTTCGGCTTCACCGTGACCTTTGTCGCGCTGCTGCAGGGGTTCGAGGCCCAGCCCACGCCCGAAGGCGTGTCGCGTGCCACCACGCGCACCGTGGTCGTGGCCTCGCTGGCGGTCCTGGGGCTGGATTTCATCCTGACGGCCATGATGTTCAGTATTTAAGAGAGGGTGCGATGCAACGCTCCAACAGTGATTTCTGGGTCGGTTTGTTCGTGCTGATCGGCGCGGCCGCCGTGCTGTTTCTGGCGCTGCAATCGGCCAATCTGCTGAATCTGAGTTTCCAGTCCACTTATCAGGTGGTGGCCAAGTTTGACAATATCGGCGGGCTCAAGCCCAAGGCCGCTGTCAGAAGCGCCGGGGTGGTTGTGGGCCGGGTGGAGTCCATTACCTTTGATGACAAGTCTTTCCAGGCCCGTGTCACACTGTCCATGGAAAACCGCTACGCATTTCCCAAGGACAGCTCGCTGAAGATACTGACCAGTGGCTTGCTGGGCGAGCAATACATCGGCATCGAAGCCGGGGCTGACGAGAAAACGCTCGCCGCTGGCGATACCATTGGCACCACACAGTCGGCGGTGGTGCTGGAAAACCTGATCAGCCAGTTTTTGTACAGCAAGGCGGCCGATGCCGGTAATCCTCAAGGGACAGCGAACAAAAAATGACAACAGCCTGGTGTGATCTATTTGCTATAAAAAGGAGAGCTATCGGCGCCGTATGGACGGGCGCTTTGGCGATTCTTCTTCTTTCGGGCTGCGCCACCGGGCCCGGCGCCAATCCGCGCGATCCGCTGGAGCCGCTCAACCGCACTATCTCGGACTTCAACGATGTGGTCGACAAGGCATTCCTGAAGCCCGTCGCCACGGCCTACACCGAGGTGACGCCCGCGCCGGTGCGCACCGGCGTCAGCAATTTCTTCAGCAACCTGGGCGATGTCTGGTCGTTCGTGAACAACGTGCTCCAACTCAAGGCGCAGGCAGCGGCTGAAACCTGGATGCGCCTCAACGTCAACACCTTCTTCGGGTTGGGCGGGATCCTGGACGTCGCCGCCGAAATGAACATCGAGCGCCACAAGGAGGATTTCGGCCAGACGCTGGGGCGCTGGGGTGTGCCGGCCGGGCCCTATCTTGTGCTACCGATTCTGGGACCCTCGACGCTGCGCGATGGCTTGGCGCTCATGGTGGACCGCCAGGGCAATCTCATCACCCATGTCGATCCGACCTCGACGCGCAATGGGCTTTACCTGCTGCGCGCGGTCGACGCCCGCGCCAACCTGCTGCGTACCGGCACGGTGATCGATGAGGCGGCGCTGGACAAATACAGCTTCACGCGCGATGCCTATTTGCAGTTGCGGCGCAGCGAGATCTATGACGGAGAGCCGCCCGAGTCGGAACCTGAGAAGGGTCCGGATCCGGACAAGGAGGGATCTCGCTGAGAGCTTGTTGCACACTGTTTCGTGCTCCGAACGAGATTGCGGGGAACCGGTCGGCGATGATTGATTCCCACATGTTGTTTGGGCAAGCGATGCCTGTTGAGGAAAGATAAAACATGAACCGACGTTTTCTGGGCTCCATGGCCCTGGGTCTGGCGGCCGTCCTGGCCACCGCAAGCCCTTTGATGGCCCACGCGGCCGATGAGGCGCCTGATGCGCTCATCAAGCGCCTGTCCACCGATGTGCTGGACAGTCTCAAGGCGGACAAGTCCATTCATGCGGGCGATGTCTCGAGAATCATCAGCCTGGTCGACAGCAAGATCATGCCCAATGTGAATTTTCAGCGCATGACGGCTGCCGCCGTGGGCCCGGGCTGGCGTCAGGCCACGCCCGAGCAGCAAAAGCGTCTGCAGGAAGAATTCAAGACCTTGCTGGTGCGTACCTATTCGGGCGCGCTGGCTCAGGTCACCGACCAGTCCGTCACGGTCAAGCCGCTGCGGGCAGCGGCTGACGATGCCGAGGTCGTGGTGCGCACGGAAATCAGGGGCCGTGGCGACCCGATCCAGCTGGACTACCGTCTGGAAAAAACGGCCGGCCAGGGCGCGGGCTGGAAGATCTACAACCTCAATGTGCTGGGCGTCTGGCTGGTGGAAACCTACCGCAGCCAGTTTGCGCAGGAAATCAATGCCAAGGGCATCGACGGCCTGATCGCGACGCTGACCGAGCGCAACAAGGCCAACGCCAAAAAGGGCTGAGCATGCTCGTGCTGCCTTCCGAACTGACGCATGACCGAGCCACGGCCTGCTTGCGCATGCTGGTTCAGGGCTTGCAGTCCCAGTCAGGGCCGACGGTGCTGGCCGATGCCACAGCCCTGACCGTGTTCGATTCTTCGGCGTTGGCGGTGCTGCTGGAATGTCGCCGCGAGGCCCAGGCCTTGGGCAAGAGCTTTGCCGTCAAGGGCCTGCACGCCCGTCTGCGCGAGCTCGCGGCGCTCTATGGCGTGGCCGAACTGCTGCAGACGGCAGGCTGAGGGCGCAGGCCCGCCCCGGGGGTGAATGGCGGCAGGCCGGCGTGGCCGAGCGCCAAGCCTTAAAATCAAAGGCTCTCATGCCCGCCATCTCTTTTCAGTCCGTCTCCAAGACCTACCATTCCGCACGGGGCCACCTCAAGGCGCTGGACCAAGTCAGTTTTGACATCGAACAGGGCGAATTCTTCGGCCTGCTGGGGCCCAACGGGGCGGGGAAGACCACGTTGATCAGCATTCTGGCCGGCTTGTCGCGCGCCACCGGTGGTAAGGTCATGGTCCAGGGCAGCGATGTCCAGACCCATTACGCCGAGGCCCGGCGCAAGCTGGGCGTGGTGCCCCAGGAACTGGTGTTCGACCCGTTTTTCAATGTGCGCGAGGCGCTGCGTATCCAGTCGGGTTACTTCGGCGTGAAGAACAACAACGCCTGGATCGACGAACTGCTGGAGAGCCTGGGCCTGGCCGACAAGGCGCATGCCAATATGCGCCAGCTCTCGGGCGGCATGAAGCGCCGCGTGCTGGTGGCGCAGGCCCTGGTGCACAAGCCGCCTGTCATCGTGCTCGACGAGCCGACCGCCGGCGTCGACGTGGAACTGCGCCAGACCCTGTGGCAGTTCATCGCCAAGCTCAACAAGCAGGGCCACACCGTCTTGCTGACCACGCATTATCTGGAAGAGGCCGAGGCCCTGTGCGGCCGCATCGCCATGCTCAAGCAGGGCCGGGTGGTGGCGCTGGAGCGCACCAGCGAGCTGCTCAAGGCGGCCTCCAGCAATGTGCTTCGCTTTAAAATTGATAGCGAACTGCCCAAGCTGCTTGCCGACAAAGCCAGGATTACGGGCCGGATCGTGCAGTTTCCGGCGAACAATGCGCATGAGATCGAGCAGTACCTGGCGGCCGTCCGTGAAGCGGGGCTGCACGCCGAGGACGTGGAAATCCGCAAGGCCGATCTCGAGGATGTGTTTCTGGATGTCATGGCAGGGGGCCGCCTGAGCGGTGCCGGGCCGTCCCAAGGCGCGAAAGCGCCCCCGGGGGGCAGCGCAGCACACGAAGTGGCAAGCGTGGGGGCCCCATCATGACCGGCTGGCGGACCCTGTTCTACAAGGAGGTGCTGCGCTTCTGGAAGGTCAGCTTCCAGACGGTGGCGGCGCCGGTGCTGACCGCCGTGCTCTACCTGCTGATCTTCGGCCATGTGCTCGAAGAGCATGTCAAGGTCTACGGCCAGGTCAGCTACACGGCGTTTCTGGTGCCGGGACTGGTCATGATGAGCGTGCTGCAAAACGCTTTCGCCAACAGTTCGTCCTCGCTGATCCAGAGCAAGATCATGGGCAATCTGGTGTTTGTGCTGCTCACGCCGCTGTCGCACTGGAGCTGGTTTTGGGCCTATGTGGGCTCCTCCGTGGCGCGCGGGCTGGCGGTGGGCGGTGGCGTTTTCCTTGTGACGGCGCTGTTCGCCCAACCGGGCTTTGTCGCGCCGCTGTGGATTCTGGTGTTTGCCGTGCTCGGGGCTGCCATGCTGGGCGCACTGGGTCTGATTGCGGGCCTGTGGGCAGAGAAGTTTGACCAGATGGCCGCGTTCCAGAACTTCATCATCATGCCCATGACGTTTCTCTCCGGGGTGTTCTATTCGATCCATTCGCTGCCCTCGTTCTGGCAGAGCGTGAGCCACCTGAATCCGTTTTTCTACATGATCGACGGCTTCCGCTACGGCTTTTTTGGCGTCAGCGATGTCTCGCCCTGGCTGAGCCTGGGCATTGTGGGCGCGGCGCTGCTCATCGTCAGCGCGATTGCGGTGCATTTGCTGCGCATAGGCTACAAGATTCGCGGCTGAAGGACGGCCAAACCATGACTGCGGAAGAACTCCAATCCATCATCAGCGCCGGGCTGGCCTGCGCGCACCTTGAGCTCGAGGGCGACGGCCGCCACTGGTACGCCACCATCGTCTCGTCCGAGTTTGAAGGCAAGCGCGCGATCCAGCGCCACCAGCGCGTCTACGCCACGCTGGGTGCGAGAATGCACACGGACGAGGTTCACGCCTTGTCGATGAAGACTTTCACGCCGGCCGAATGGGCGGCACAACAGCGTTGACTTGAAGACCCCAACAAAGCGCCGGGCCGACCCAGGCTTTCGCCGACCGATCTCGGCCGAATCACCGTGCGGAGCCCGCAGGGCATTGCGAAACTTTTGACGAACTAGTGATATGGACAAGCTTTTGATTCGCGGTGGTCGCCAACTCCACGGCGAAGTCCGGATTTCCGGAGCCAAGAATGCAGCCCTGCCCGAACTGTGCGCCACGCTGCTCACGGCTGAGCCGGTGACGCTCGCCAACGTGCCGCAACTGCAGGATGTGGCCACCATGCTCAAGCTGATCCGCAACATGGGCGTGGCGGCCGAGCGCGGCAGCGACGGCACGGTGCGCACAGATGCGAGCACGCTGAGCTTGCCCGAAGCGCCCTATGAGCTGGTGAAAACCATGCGGGCCTCGGTGCTGGCGCTGGGGCCGCTGCTGGCGCGCTTTGGCCAGGCCAGGGTGTCGCTGCCCGGCGGCTGCGCGATCGGCTCACGACCGGTCGATCAGCACATCAAGGGCCTGCAGGCCATGGGCGCCGAGATCGCGGTCGAGCATGGCTACATGATCGCCAAGCTGCCCCAGGGCTGGACGCGCCTCAAGGGCGCGCACATCACCACCGACATGGTGACGGTGACTGGCACCGAAAATTTCCTGATGGCCGCGGCCCTGGCCGAGGGCGAGACTGTGCTGGAAAACGCCGCGCAGGAACCGGAGATTGCCGACCTGGCCGAAATGCTGATCAAGATGGGCGCCAGGATCGAAGGCCACGGCACCAGCCGCATCCACATCCAGGGTGTGGACCGGCTGCACGGCTGCACCCACGAGGTGGTGGCGGACCGCATCGAGGCCGGCACCTTTTTGTGCGCCGTAGCCGCCACCGGGGGCGATGTGGTGCTGCGCCATGGCCGCGCCGACCATCTGGATGCGGTCATCGAAAAGCTGTGCGAGGCCGGTGTCGCAGTCACGGCGCTGGACGGTGGCATCCGGGTCCAGGCCCAGGGGCCGGCCAGCCGCAACTTCAAGGCCCAAAGCTTTCGCACCACCGAATACCCCGGTTTTCCGACCGACATGCAAGCGCAGTTCATGGCGCTCAATTGCATGGCCCGGGGCACGTCCACGGTGACGGAGACGATTTTTGAGAACCGTTTCATGCATGTCAACGAGCTCGTGCGTCTGGGCGCGCACATCCAGACCGATGGCAAGGTCGCGGTGATCGAGGGCGTCGAACAACTCTCGGGCGCCACCGTCATGGCGACCGACCTGCGCGCCTCGGCCAGCCTGGTGATCGCCGGCCTGGTGGCCGAAGGTGAGACCCTGGTCGACCGCATCTACCACCTGGATCGGGGCTACGACCAGATGGAAACCAAGCTGCGCGGCATTGGTGCCGACATCGAGAGGGTCAGATGATTACGCTCGCGCTATCAAAGGGCCGCATCTTCGACGAAACCCTGCCGCTGCTGAAGGCCGCCGGCATCGAGGTGCTCGAAGATCCCGACAAGTCGCGCAAGCTCATCCTGCCGACCAACCAGGCCGACGTGCGTGTGGTGCTGGTGCGCGCCACCGATGTGCCGACCTATGTGGAATACGGTGGTGCCGACCTGGGCGTGACGGGCAAGGACACGCTGCTCGAACACACGGGCCAGGGCCTATACCAGCCGCTGGACCTCAACATCGCCAAGTGCCGCATGAGCGTGGCGGTGCGCGCCGACTTTGACTATGCGTCCGCGGTCAAGCAGGGCTCGCGCCTGAAAGTGGCGACCAAGTATGTCAACATCGCGCGCGAATTCTTCGCCGCCAAGGGCGTGCATGTGGACCTGATCAAGCTCTACGGCAGCATGGAGCTCGCGCCGCTGACCGGGCTGGCCGACGCGATCGTGGACCTGGTCTCCACCGGCAGCACGCTCAAGGCCAACCACCTGGTCGAGGTCGAGCGCATCATGGACATCAGCTCGCGCCTGGTCGTCAACCAGGCGGCGCTCAAGCTCAAGCAGGCACCGATCCGCCGCATCATCGACGCCTTTTCCTCGGCCATCGTGAAATCTTGATGCTATGACTTTGGTAGCTACACCCATTCGTCTTTCAACGGCTTCCGACACTTTCGATGCCGAATTCAAGGCTCGGCTGCATTGGTCGGCCGAGGCCGACGCCGCGATCGAGCAGCGCGTGGCCGAGATCATCGCCGACGTGCATCAGCGCGGCGACGCGGCGGTGCTGGAGTACACCCGCCGCTTCGACGGCCTGGACGCCGCCTCGATGGCCGCGCTGGAACTCTCGCCGGCCGAACTGCAGGCCGCGTTGGACGCCATCCCCGCAGCCCAGCGCGAGGCGCTGCAAGCGGCGGCCAGGCGGGTGCGCAGCTACCACGAGGCCCAGAAGAAGGCCAGTGGCGAGAGCTGGAGCTACCGCGACGAAGACGGTACGCTGCTGGGCCAGAAAGTCACGCCGCTGGACCGCGTGGGCATTTACGTGCCCGGCGGCAAGGCGGCCTATCCCTCGTCGGTGCTGATGAACGCGATTCCGGCCCAGGTGGCCGGCGTCGGTGAAATCATCATGGTGGTGCCCACGCCCCAGGGTGAAAGGAGCGCGCTGGTGCTGGCCGCCGCCCATGTCGCCGGTGTGACGCGCGTTTTCACGATAGGCGGCGCGCAGGCGGTCGCGGCGCTGGCCTATGGTACGGCCAGCGTGCCCCATGTGGACAAGATCACCGGCCCGGGCAACGCCTATGTGGCCAGCGCCAAGCGGCGCGTGTTCGGCACGGTCGGCATCGACATGATCGCCGGTCCCAGCGAAATCCTGGTGCTGGCCGACGGCAGCACGCCGCCCGACTGGGTCGCGATGGACCTGTTCAGCCAGGCCGAGCATGACGAGCTCGCGCAAAGCATTCTGCTGTGCCCCGACGCCGCCTACCTTGACCGGGTGCAGGCCGAGATCGACCGCCTGCTGCCCCAGATGCCGCGCGCCGAGATCATCGCCAGCTCGCTCAGCGGCCGCGGCGCGCTGATCCACACGCGCAGCATGGAAGAAGCCTGCGCCATCAGCAACCGCATCGCACCCGAGCACCTGGAGGTCAGCAGCATCGATCCCCAGCGCTGGGAGCCGCTGCTCAAGCATGCGGGCGCGATCTTCCTGGGCGCCTACACCAGTGAATCGCTGGGCGACTACTGCGCCGGCCCGAACCATGTGCTGCCGACCTCGGGCACGGCGCGTTTTTCCAGCCCGCTGGGCGTGTACGACTTCCAGAAGCGCAGCAGCCTGATCGAGGTCAGCGAAGCGGGCGCCCAGAAACTGGGCAAGATCGCCGCCGAACTGGCCTATGGCGAGGGACTGCAGGCCCACGCCCGCGCCGCAGAGATGCGCTTGTTGTCGCCGCGCGAATGAGGTTCAAGCCATGAACGAGATCGATCCCAAATTCAAGCAGGTGATTCGGCAAGACATCCAGTCCATGCATGCCTACGCCATCCAGGACTCGGCGGGCCTGATCAAGCTCGACGCCATGGAGAACCCGCATCGCCTGCCGCCGGAGCTGCAGGCGCAGCTGGGACAAAGGCTGGGCGCGCTGGCCCTGAACCGCTATCCGGGTGACCGCGTCAACGACCTGCGCCGGGCGCTGGCCGCTTATGCGCGCATGCCCGAAGGCTTTGACCTCATGCTGGGCAACGGCTCGGACGAGCTGATTTCGCTGCTGGCCATGGCCTGCGAGGTGCCCGGGGCCGGCATTCTCGCACCGATGCCCGGTTTTGTGATGTACGCGATCAGCGCGCAGCTGCAGGGCCTGAAGTTTCACGGCGTTGCGCTGAGCGCCGACTTCGAGCTCGACGAAGCGGCCATGCTGGCGGCCGTTGAGCAGCACCGCCCGGCCATCACCTACCTGGCCTACCCGAACAACCCGACGGCCAACCTGTGGGATGACGCCGTGATCGAGCGCATTGTGCAAGCCGTGGGTCGGCAGGGCGGACTGGTGGTGATAGACGAGGCCTACCAGCCGTTCTCGTCACGCAGCTACATCGACCGCATCACGCGGCACGACCATGTGCTGCTGATGCGCACGCTCAGCAAGTTCGGACTGGCCGGCGTGCGCATAGGCTACATGATGGGCCCGAAGGCCCTGATCGCCGAGATCGACAAGGTGCGCCCGCCCTACAACATCAGCGTGCTCAACTGCGAGTGCGCGCTGTTCGCGCTCGAGCATGCCGAAGTGTTCGCGGCTCAAGCCCAGGATGTGCGGGCGCAGCGTGCTATTGTTTTCGAAGCGCTCAAGGCGCTGCCGGGGGTCAAGGCCTGGCACAGCGACGCCAACATGATTCTGGTGCGTGTGCCCGATGCAGCCCAAGCCTTCGACGGCATGAAGGCCCGAGGCGTGCTGGTCAAGAACGTTTCTAAAATGCATCCATTGCTGGCCAATTGCCTGCGCCTGACCGTGGGCACGGTCGATGAAAATGCGCGGATGCTGGCCGCCCTCCGAGAATCGCTATGAGCACACCCCGCACCGCCGAAGTCAGCCGCAACACGGCCGAGACCAAGATCACCGTCAAGCTCAGCCTCGACGGCACCGGCCGCTCCAGGCTGTCCACCGGCATCGGCTTTTTCGACCACATGCTCGACCAGATCGCGCGCCACGGCCTGATCGACCTTGACATCCAGGCCGAGGGCGACCTGCACATCGACGGCCACCACACGGTCGAAGACGTGGGCATCACCTTCGGCCAGGCCGTGCACCAGGCCGTCGGCGACAAGAAAGGCATTCGCCGCTACGGCCACGCCTATGTGCCGCTGGACGAGGCCCTGAGCCGCGTCGTGATCGATTTCTCGGGCCGTCCGGGCCTGGTCATGAACGTGCCATTCAAGAGCGGCATGATAGGCAGCTTCGACAGCCAGCTGGCCCACGAGTTCTTCCAGGGCTTCGTGAACCATGCCTTTGTCACGCTGCACATCGACAACCTGCGCGGCGAGAATGCCCATCACCAGGCCGAGACCGTGTTCAAGGCCTTTGCCCGGGCCCTGCGCGCTGCGCTCGAGCTCGATCCGCGCGCCGCCGGCAC
>JBOHHM010000115.1:0-9279 GCA_050725495.1 Burkholderiaceae bacterium
CGATGCCGACCACCATGCCCGCGTTGGCATTGCGCTCGTTGCGCGAGTACTGGCTCATGCCGTTGGTGACCACGCGCTGGGGCTCCGAGGTCGCCGCGACGACCGTGCCGCCGGGGCACATGCAAAAACTGTAGACCGAGCGGCCATTGCTGGCATGGTGCACCAGTTTGTAATCGGCCGCGCCCAGCAAGGGGTGGCCGGCATGCTTGCCCCAGCGGGCGCGGTCGATCAGGCCTTGCGGGTGCTCGATGCGAAAGCCGATGGAAAACGGCTTGGCCTGCAGCTGCACGCCGCGCTCGTGCAGCATCGCAAAAGTGTCGCGCGAACTGTGGCCCAGGGCCAGCACGACCTGGTCGGCGCGCAGCTCCTCGGTGAGGCCGGTGGCCTGGTTCAGCACCGTCAAGCCACGCAGATGTCGTCCATCGGGGCCGTCTTCGATCAGCAGATCGGTCACGCGCTGCTCGAAGCGGATCTCGCCGCCCAGCGCGATGATCTGCTCGCGCATGTTCTCCACGACCTTGACTAGCTTGAACGTGCCGATGTGCGGGTGGGCCACGTAGAGGATCTCGGGCGGCGCGCCGGCCTTCACAAACTCTTGCATGACCTTGCGCCCCAGGTGGCGCGGGTCCTTGATCTGGCTGTAGAGCTTGCCGTCGGAGAAGGTGCCGGCGCCGCCCTCGCCGAACTGCACATTGGATTCGGGATTGAGCAGCTTCTTGCGCCACAGGCCCCAGGTGTCCTTGGTGCGCTGGCGCACGGTCTTGCCGCGCTCCAGCACGATGGGCCGAAAGCCCATCTGGGCCAGCACCAGGGCCGCGAAGATGCCGCAGGGGCCGAAGCCCACCACCACGGGGCGCTGGGCCAGGCCGTCCGGCGCTTGGGCGGGCGGGCGCCAGGCCATGTCAGGCGAGGGCGCTATCTGGGGATGGCCCGCGTGCTGTTGCAGCAGGGCCGCCTCGGCCGCAGGGTCGGCCAGCTGCACATCGACGATGTAGACCCGCAGCAGCTCGGCTTTGCGCGCATCGAAGCTGCGTTTGTGGACCTGCAAGGGCCCGAGGGCATCGGCAGCAATGCCCAGCGTTCGGGCGATGAGGGCGGGCAGCGCGTCGTCCGCGTGGTCCAGCGGGAGTTTGAGTTCTGTCAGGCGAATCATGGGGCGGCTCGTGTTGATCAAGCAGACCCCGATTTTAGTTGCCGCACCGCGCTGGCCGATAATAGACAGCGTGAAGCTCGCCAGACCGCCGCTGGTGCAAGCCGCGAGGCCGACGCTTGCGTCGGGTGGAAACACCGCACTGGAGGAACGTCCGGACTGCACAGGGCAGCGTAGCAGGTAACACCTGTCCACCGCGAGGTGAGGATCAGAGCAACAGAGACGAGCCGGTTAAGTCCGGGTGAAACGGGCAATCTCTACGCGCAGCAATACCAAGTAGGCCAGCGACGATGTGGCTCCGCAGAGCTGGCGGGTAGGTAGCACCGAGCCCTTGGGTGACCCAGGGCCCAGAGTAATGGCGGTCACGTTGGGGGCAACCTCAACGCACAGAATCCGGCTTACCGGCGGGCTTCACACTTTTTCTGGTGCTCATCTGGAGCAGGCAGTGGTGCGCGACGGCCCTGCGGCGTGCGGGGCCATCGAGGGACGGCGTGTGCGTTGGCTGCGCCAGCGCGGTAAGGTCGGCTCACCGCTCGAGTCGTTTCGGTGGTTCGTATGGCCTTGCGCACCCTGCTTTATCGCTATTTCTTCTTCGGTTGGCTGTTCCGCGACGTCAACCGCGGCAACCAGTTCGAGCGCTCGGTCGCCTGGCGCCACAATCAAGCGCAGGCGCACTGGCTGCCGACCTACATGCGCCGCTGGCTGGTCTGCGGGCTGCTGCTGTACGTGGGCGGCGCGTTCGTCGAGCGGGTGCTGGGTGCGCCGATCGTCTCTCTGTTCCTCTACATGCCGGGCGCGCTCAGCCTGCCGATCGACGCCGTCATCGTGGTCGCGTGGGCCGGCTTGAAGGCGCTGTCCGGTCCGCCCTGACATCGCAAGCCCGCAAGTCGGCGCGACGATGGACACGATTTCTCGTCGGTTGATTTTGCGGCCAGGAGCGGACGTTCAGCGCTTGAGTCAGTCGAAGCGGTCGTCCTTCACCTGCACCATGCCGCCCTCGACCCGCACCGGGAAGGTCGCCACCGCCTCGTAGGCCGGCGGTGTCAGCGCCTCGCCGGTGACCAGCGAAAACTGCGAGCCGTGGCGGGGGCAGACAATGATGTCGTCCAGCAATTCGCCGTCGGACAGGGTCTCGGCCTCGTGGGTGCACTTGTCCTCGATCGCATAGTAGTGGCCGTCGACGTTGAACACGGCGATGGGCACGCCGTCCACGTCCACGGTGCGGCAGGTGCCGGGCGGGAAGTCGTCCGCCGGGGCGACGTCGGTCCAGTCGGCCATCACGGTAGCCCCCTCACAGCAACCCGAGCTGCAGGCGCGCCGCCTCGCTCATCATGTCGCGGGACCACGGCGGCTCCCACACCAGCTCGACCTCGACCTCGTTGACGTCGGGCACCGCTTCGACGGTGCGCCCGACCGTCTCAGGAAAGGTCTGCGCCACCGGACAACCGGGGGCGGTCAGCGTCAGGCGGATGTGCACGCTGCCGCGGGCCTCGTCCACGTCCAGCCCGTAGACCAGACCCAGGTCGTAGATATTGACCGGAATTTCCGGGTCGTACACGGTCTGCAGGGCCTCGATCACCCGCGCCTGCAGCCCCGTGGCCGGGGGCGCGGTGGCGACCTCCTGGGCATGTTGCAGCCAATCAAAGATGTTCATCGCGTTCACTCCGTCGAAACCGGCTGGCTCGCCTCGTTCAGCGCCGCGCGCAGCGTATGCCAGGCGAGCGTCGCGCATTTAACCCGTACCGGGAACTCGCGCACGCCGGCCAGCACCTCGAGCTTGCCCAGAGGCACCGGGGCGCCGTCAGCGCCCGTCACCAGCGCATGAAAGCCGGCAAACAGGGCCTCGGCTTGCGCTTCGGTCTTGCCCTTGAGCGCGTCGGTCATCAGCGACGCCGAGGCGGTGGAAATGGCGCAGCCCGAGCCTTCGAAGCGCGCGTCTTCGATCACGCCGTCCACGACCCTGAGCGCGAGCGTCAGCCGGTCGCCGCACAGCGGGTTGAAGCCCTCGGCGTGCCGATTCGCCCCTGCCAGCGGCCCGAAATTGTGCGGGTGGCGGTAGTGGTCGACGATGACTTCCTGGTAGAGATCGCGCAAGTCCGACATCAGCCAAACACCTCCTGCGCCCTGCGGATTGCGCGCATCAGCACATCCACCTCTTCGACCGTGTTGTAGAGGGCGAACGAGGCGCGCACCGTCGCGGGCAGGCCGAAATGCGCCATCACCGGCATCGCGCAATGGTGGCCGGTGCGCACCGCCACCCCCTCGGCGTCGAGGATGGTGCCGACATCGTGCGGGTGCACGCCCTCCACGGTGAACGACAGGATGCTCGCCTTGTCCCGGGCTGTGCCGATGAGGCGCAGGCCGGCGATCCGGGCCGCCTGTTCGGTGGCGTAGGCCAGCAGCGCGTGTTCGTGGGCGGCGATGGCGGGCAAACCCACCCTGCTCACATAATCGATCGCCGTCCCCAGGCCGATGCCGCCCGCGATATGGGGGGTGCCGGCCTCGAACTTGTACGGCAGGTCGTTGTAGCTCGTGCGGGCGAAGGTGACCTCGCGGATCATGTCGCCGCCGCCCTGGTAGGGGGGCATGGCGTCCAGCAGCGCCGCCTTGCCGTAGAGCACGCCGATGCCGGTCGGGCCATACAGCTTGTGGCCGGAGAAGGCGTAGAAATCGCAGTCGAGCGCCTGCACGTCGATCGGCAGGTGGGCCGCCGCCTGGGCGCCATCGACCAGGACCACCGCCCCCACCGCATGGGCGAGCGCGATGAGGCGCTTGACCGGGTTGATGGTGCCCAGCGCGTTCGACAGCTGCGTCACCGCGACGAGGCGCGTCGCCGGGCCCAGCAGGCGTTCGAACATGTCCAGGCGCAGCTCGCCGGCGTCGTCGATGGGCGCGACGCGCAGCACGGCGCCCGTGCGCTCGCACAGCAGCTGCCACGGCACGATGTTGGAGTGGTGCTCCATCTCGGTGATCAGGATCTCGTCGCCGGGCCGCAGGCGTTGTCCGTAGCTCGCCGCCACCAGGTTGATGGCCTCGGTGGTGCCGCGCACGAACACGACTTCCTCACGGCGGGCCGCGTTGATGAAGCGCCGCACGCTGTCGCGCGCCGCCTCAAAAGCCTCGGTCGCCTGCTGGCTCAGGCTGTGCACGCCGCGGTGGATGTTGGCGTTGAGTTCGGCGTAGTAGCGCGCCTCGCACTCGATCACGCGCTGTGGCTTCTGGCTGGTGGCAGCGTTGTCCAGGTAGACCAGGGGCTTGCCGTGCACCGTCTGGCGCAGGATGGGGAAGTCCTGCCGCAGCCGCGCCACCTCCAGGGCGGCCTCAGGGGCGCCGTAGCGTGCGCTCAGTTCGTTCAGCGGGGCGTTCATAGCAGTTCCTTCACCCGCTCGGGCAGACGTCCCAGCAGCAGCTTTTCCAGCCTCGCCCGCAACGCAGGAATGCCCACCCGGCCGATCACTTCCTCGGCGAAGGCAAAGGTGAGCAGCGCGCGTGCCGACGTGTCGTCCACCCCGCGCGAGCGCAGGTAGAAGATCTGCTCGGGGTCGAGCTGGCCGACGGTGGCGCCGTGGCTGCATTTGACGTCGTCGGCGTAGATCTCCAGTTGCGGCTTGGTATCGACTTCGGCGTTGTCCGACAGCAGCAGGTTGCGATTGGATTGGTAGGCGTCGCTGTGCTGCGCATCGGCATGCACGATCACCTTGCCGTTGAATACCGCGCGGGATGCGCCGGCCAGCACGCCCTTGTAGAACTCGCGGCTGGTGCCGTGCGGCCGGGCATGGTCGATCCGTGTGTGGTGGTCGATATGCTGGCGGCCGTCGGTCATGTACAGCCCGTCGAGCCCGCACGCGGTGTGCTCGGCGTTGAGCCCGACGCGGATGTCGATCCGCGCGAGGCCCCCGCCCAGCGCGAACGAGCGCGAGGTAAAGCGGCTGCCGTGCTGCTGGTCGGCATTCACGGCGGCGATGTGGAATGCCTTGAGGCTTTCCTGCTGCAGCTTGTGGTGCTCGATCTCGGCGTCGCGCCCGGTCACGAGGTCGGTGATCACGTTGGTGAAGTACGCGTCATCGCCCACGGCCACATGGTGCTCGACCAGCCTCGCCCGGCTGCCGGCGTCGGCCATTACGAGGTTGCGCGTCTGGACCGCCAGGCCCGCTTCGGTGGCGACGAACAGCAGGTGGATAGGCGTGTCGAGCGCCACGCCGGCGCCCAGATGGACATAGGCTCCGTCGGTCATGAAGGCCGCGTTCAGCGCCGCGAAACCGCTCGGGTAGGCATCGGGCGCCGGCCCCAGCATGCTTTCCAGGCGCTCGGGGTCGCGCTCCAGCAGCTCGGCGAGGCTGGCCAGTGTGACGCCCGCGGGCAGTGGCCCGATGCGCGACCAGTGTGGCTGTTAATGTCCGTTCACGAATACCAGCCGTTGTGTGTCGGGCAGGCTCCAGCCTTCGATCTGCTGCGCCGTGGCACCGTTCGATGCCGGCGGCGCCAGCACGAAGCGGGCCTTCTCGATGGCCGCGACGCTGGTGTACTTCCAGTCCTCCTGCCGCAGCGTCGGCAAGCCGGTGTCGGCGAAAGACGCCAGAGCCGCTTCGCGCGCACGCCGCAGCCACGGCAGGTGCCCGCCGGGCAGTGACGCTTTGAGGCGGGCGAACTCGTCGCGGTAGAAATCAGCTGCGGTGGCGTTCATGGGACCACCCCCGCCGGGTTTGCGGCCTCGGCCTCGATCCAGCCGTAACCGTGGCTTTCCAGCTCCAGCGCCAGCTCGCGCCCTCCGGACAGCGCGATGCGGCCCTGCGCCAGCACATGCACCTGGTCCGGCACGATGTAGTTGAGCAGGCGCTGGTAGTGGGTCACCAGCACGATGGCGCGTTGCGGGCTGCGCATGGCGTCGACGCCGCCAGCGACCACCTTGAGCGCGTCGATGTCCAGGCCCGAATCGGTCTCGTCGAGGATGGCGAGTTTGGGCTCCAACACGGCCATCTGCAGGATCTCGTTGCGCTTTTTCTCGCCGCCGGAGAAGCCCTCGTTGACCGAGCGGTAGAGCAGGCTCGCGTCCATGCCCATCAGTTGCAGCTTGCCCTTGACCAGCGCGAGGAAATCCACCGCGTCCAGCTCAGGCTCGCCGCGGTGCTTGCGCAGCGCATTGACCGCCGCCTTCAGCAGATAGATGTTGGCGACGCCGGGGATCTCCACCGGGTACTGGAAGGCCAGAAAGATCCCCGAGCGCGCCCGCTCTTCAGGCGCCAGCTCGAGCAGGTTGCGGCCCTCGTAGCGCACCTCGCCGGCGGTCACCGTGCAGTTGTCGCGCCCGGCCAGCACATGGGCCAGCGTGCTCTTGCCCGAGCCGTTCGGCCCCATGATGGCGTGCACTTCGCCGGCCCGGATCGTGAGGTCAATGCCGTGCAGGATGGGCTTGTCGTCGACGCTGACGTGCAGGTTTCTGATCTCGAGCATTGTTTGCCCCTGTCAACCGATGCTGCCTTCCAGGCTCACGCCCAGCAGCTTCTGCGCTTCCACGGCGAACTCCATCGGCAGCTCCTTGAACACTTCCTTGCAGAAGCCGTTGACGATCATCGACACCGCGTCTTCCGGCGAGAGGCCGCGGCTCTGGCAGTAGAACAGCTGGTCCTCGCCGATGCGCGAGGTGGAGGCCTCGTGCTCGACGCGGGCGGTCGGGTTCTTCACCTCGATATAGGGGAAGGTATGGGCTGCGCAACGGTCGCCCAGCAGCAGCGAGTCGCATTGCGAGTAGTTGCGCGCCCCGACGGCGCCTTTCGCCATTTTCACCAGCCCGCGGTAGGCGTTCTGCCCGTGGCCGGCCGAGATCCCCTTGGAGACGATGGTGCTGCGGGTGTTTTTGCCGAGGTGGGTCATCTTGGTCCCGGTGTCGGCCTGCTGGTAATGGTTGGTCAGCGCCACCGAGTAGAACTCGCCGACCGCGTTGTCGCCCTGCAGGATCACGCTCGGATACTTCCAGGTGATCGCCGAGCCGGTCTCCACCTGGGTCCAGGAAATCTTCGAGTTGGCGCCGCGGCAGTCGCCGCGCTTGGTGACGAAGTTGTAGATGCCGCCCTTGCCCTGCTTGTCGCCGGGGTACCAGTTCTGCACTGTCGCGTACTTGATTTGCGCGCCTTCCAGCGCGATCAGCTCGACCACCGCGGCATGCAGCTGGTTCTCGTCGCGCATGGGCGCCGTGCAGCCTTCCAGGTAGCTGACATAGGCGCCCTGGTCGGCGATGATCAGCGTGCGCTCGAACTGGCCGGTATTCTTCGCGTTGATACGGAAATAGGTGGACAGCTCCATCGGGCAACGCACCCCGCTCGGGATGTAGCAGAACGAGCCGTCGCTGAACACCGCCGAGTTGAGCGAGGCGAAGTAGTTGTCGGTGTAGGGCACGACCGAGCCGAGGTACTGCTGCACCAGCTCGGGGTGCTGCTGCACGGCCTCGGAAAACGAGCAGAAGATGATGCCGAGTCCGGCCAGCTTTTCCTTGAAGGTGGTCGCCACCGACACGCTGTCGAACACCGCGTCCACCGCCACGCCGGCCAGCAGCGCGCGCTCCTCCAGCGGCACGCCCAGCTTCTCGTAGGTCCGCCGCAGTTCCGGGTCCACCTCGTCGAGGCTTTGCGGCCCGTCCTTGCGCGACTTCGGCGCGGAGTAGTAGGCGATGTCCTGGTAGTCGATGGGCGGGTGGCGCACCGTGGCCCAGTGCGGCTCGGTCATCGTCAGCCAGTGGCGATAGGCCCGCAGCCGCCATTGCAGCATGAAGTCCGGCTCGCCCTTCTTGGCCGAAATCAGGCGGATCACGTCTTCGGAAAGCCCGCGCGGCACCGTGTCCGTTTCCACGGCGGTGTAGAAGCCGTGCCGGTAGTCCTGGCTGATCCATTCGTCGAGTTTGATGGTCGAGCTTGCCATGTGCTGTCTCCCGTAGCGACCGGACGCCTGCTACCGCCTTACCCCCGCCACGCGTTGCTGCCGGGCCCGCAGCGCGCCGACGTCCACCGGCTGAAACACCGGTTGCGCCATGTCCGCCAGCGTGAGCTTGCCCAGCGCGTGGAGAATGACCTGGTTGACGCGCTGCCAGTTGGCCCGCAGCGAACACGAACTCTCCTGCGCGCACAGGCCGACGGCGGCGCTGCACTCGGTCACGCCGACCGGCCCTTCCATCGCGTCGATGACCTGGGCGATGGAGATTTCACCCGGCGCCCGCGCCAGCAGGTAGCCGCCGTGGGCGCCTCGCAGTGACTGCAGCAGGTTTTCCCGTGCCAGCGTCTTCAGGATCTTGCTCGCCGTGGGGACCGTCACACCGATCGCGGTGGCCACCTCGGCGGCGCTGTAGACGCGCTCTGGCTGCCGCGCCATGTGGGTCATGATCACGGTGCCGTAGTCGGTCAGCTTGCTCAGTCTCAACATCGCCGTGGCCTTACTGTTTATATAGAACTATTTTAGTCCTGTATATTCCGAGCTGCAAGCCAACTTATGACCGGGATACTGGATGGGGGAAGCTCAGCAGGTACAGTCGAGCTGAGGCCGGAATGGATCGAAAGATCATTTCACCCTCGGTCATGGAGGACTGAAGATATGAAATTTATCTTTGAGGTTCGTATGCGACCCGGTTACACGGTGGAGGAGTACGCCGAAGCCTGGGTTCGTGCCAGTGAGATCATTCAGCGCACGCCCGGTGCTCGAGGGACGTATCTGCACCGCAAGATTGGGGATCCCAACGTGTTGTTGGCGATTGCGACCTGGGACTCGAAGGCGCACCGGGATGCGAAAGATGACCAAAGGGATGAAACCGTGCGCGCAATTCTCGCAAAGCATGCTACGAACTGCGAAATGACGGTCATCGGAGAATTCGAGGAGCCGCAATGGGCCGTGCTTCCGGGGTAATTGGGAGAGCGCCGCTTTCGGTGGCTTCTCGCAGCCTCCCCAGCAGTGTTTTCATGCGAAATTGGCATGTATCCCTCGTCGGAGCTGCGTGACACGCTATCAATATGATGGCAATCAAGGATCGCTTCAAAACCGCTCGTAAGGCAATAGATAGCGCCACTGCCCCTGCGGCAGGCTGGCCAGGGGCAGGCGGCCGACGCGGATGCGTTTCATCGCGACCACTTGCAGCCCTGCGCCCGCGC
>JBOHHM010000116.1:0-6396 GCA_050725495.1 Burkholderiaceae bacterium
GCGCCGATCGACGCCACGGCCCTGATCCGCGGCATGTTCCACAAAGTCAGCAACAAGCCGCAGCCCGGCATGGGCGTGTTTCCGCCGGACTGGCTGGAGTCCAGTTTCATGCCGGCGGCCGTGCGCAAGGTCACGGGCACCCGGGCGCTGCAGGACTTCTCGCTGCAATACGGCGAACCGGCGGGCGACAGCGGCTTGCGCCAGTCCCTGTCCAAGAAGCTGGCCAGCCTGAACGTGCAGGCGGCGCCCGAGCAGATCATCACCACCATAGGTGCCACCCATGCGCTCGACATCGTGAGCCGCACGCTGCTGCGCGCGGGCGACCATGTGATGGTCGAGGAGCCCGGCTGGGCCGTCGAGTTCGCCCGGCTCGACGCGCTGGGCATGCGCATTCTGCCGGTGCCGCGGCGTGCCGACGGCCCTGACCTGGAGGTGATGGCGCGCTATTGCGAGGTGCACGCGCCCAAGCTGTTTGTCAGCGTCAGCGTGTTCCACAACCCCACGGGCTACTGCCTGACGCCGGGCAGCGCGCACCGCGTGCTGCAGCTGGCCAGCGCCCATGACTTCCATATCGCCGAAGACGACACCTACAGCCACATCGCGCCCGAGCATGCGACGCGGCTGTGCGCGCTCGACGGGCTGCAGCGCACGATTTACGTCAGCGGCTTTGCCAAGATCCTCGCGCCCAACTGGCGCATCGGCTTTCTGGCCGCGCCGCCGGCCCTGGTCGAGCGCCTGCTCGACACCAAGCTGCTGGCCACGCTGACCACGCCGGCCCTGCTGGAGAAGGCGCTGGCCTGGTGCATCGACCAGGGCCAGCTGCGCCGCCACGCCGAGCGCATCCGCACGAGGCTGGACCTGGCGCGCGCGCGCAGCGTCAAGCTCGCCCTGGCCCACGGCTGCAGCTTTGCGGCCGAGCCGGCCGGCCTGTTTGGCTGGGTCGAGACCGGCGTGGACACCGATGCGCTGGCGCAGCGCATGCTCGACGAGGGCTATCTGCTGGCGCCGGGCTCGTTGTTCCACGCCGGGCGCCAGCCCAGCACGCTGATGCGCATCAACTTCGCGACCACGCAGGACGTGGCGTTCTGGAAGGTGTTTGCCCGCCTGCGCGACCAGGCCCAGCGAGCCTAAGCCGGGCTGCCCAGCGCTTCCCAGCGCTCCAGCGCCGCCATCAGCTCGTCCTCGATCTGCGCATTGCGGCTGTGGAGCTGGGTGGCACGCGCGGCATCGCGGACATAGAGGCTGCCATCGGCCAGCTCGGCGGCAATGGCTTGCTGCTGGGCCTCCAGCGCCTCGATGCGCTCGGGCAAGGCGTCGAGCTCGCGCTGCTCCTTGTAGCTGAGCTTGCGCGGCTTGCCTGCCGGCGCGGCGGCTGGTGCAGCGGGGGCTGCTTTTTGCTCTGAATTTGATAGCGCTTCGCGCCCATTTTTAGTAGGCTGCTGGCCGATTTGTGCTGTATCCCCGGCTAGCTCGCGGGCGCGCCGGGACTGCGTGAGCCAGTCCTGCACGCCGCCCTCGTACTCGCGCCAGCGGCCTTCGCCCTCGAACGCGATCGTGCTGGCGACCACGTTGTCCAGAAAGGTCCGGTCGTGGCTGACCAGGAACACCGTGCCGTCGTAGTTCTGCAGCAGGTCTTCGAGCAGCTCCAGCGTGTCGATGTCGAGGTCGTTGGTCGGCTCGTCGAGCACCAGCACATTGGCGGGCCGGGCGAACAGCCGCGCCAGCAGCAGGCGGTTGCGTTCGCCGCCGCTCAATGACCGCACCGGCGAATGGGCGCGCGCCGGCGAGAACAGGAAGTCGCCGAGGTAGCTCTTGACATGCTGGCGTTTCCTGCCGATCTCGATCCACTCGCTGCCGGGGCTGATGAAGTCCTCCAGCGTGGCGTCGAGGTTGAGCCCGTCGCGCATCTGATCGAAATAGGCCACCTGCAAATTCGCGCCCTGGCGCAGCTTGCCGCTGTCGGGCTGCAGTTCACCCAGGATCAGCTTGAGCAGCGTGGTCTTGCCGGCGCCGTTCGGCCCGATCAGGCCGACCTTGTCGCCGCGCAGAATGGTGGCGGTGAAATCGCGGACGATGGTTTTGTCACCGAAGGCTTTGCCGACCTCGGTCAGCTCGGCCACGATCTTGCCGGTGGGCAGGCCCGAGGCCAGGTCCATCTTCACGCTGCCCAGGGCCTCGCGCCGCTCGGCGCGGCTGGCGCGCAGTTTTTCCAGCCGGGTGATGCGGCCCTGGGCGCGCGTGCGGCGCGCTTCCACGCCCTTGCGGATCCAGATCTCTTCCTGCGCCAGCAGCTTGTCGGCCTTGGCCGCGATCACGGCTTCCTGCGCCAGCTGCTCTTCTTTTTGTAGCAAATAGGCCCCGAAATTCCCGGGGTAGGAGCGCAACTGGCCGCGGTCGAGCTCGACGATGCGGGTCGCCACGCGGTCCAGGAAGGCGCGGTCGTGGGTGATGGTGACCACGCTGCCCTTGAAGTCGATCAGCAGGTCTTCGAGCCACTCGATCGAGTCCAGGTCCAGGTGGTTGGTCGGCTCGTCAAGCAGCAGCACGTCGGGCTTGGCCACCAGCGCCTGCGCCAGGGCCACGCGCTTTTTCGTGCCGCCCGACAATGTGCCGACCACGGCGTCCGGGTCCAGATGCAGGCGGTGCAAGGTTTCTTCGACCCGCTGTTCCCAGTTCCAGGCGTCAAAGGCCTCGATCTGCGACTGCAGGGCGTCCAGGTCCAGGCTCTCCTCGCCCGACAAATACTGGTCTCTCAGCGCGATCGCCTGGGCCAGCCCGGCGCTGGCGGCAAGAAACACCGTGGTGTTGGGATCGAGATTGGGCTCCTGCGCCACGTAGGCGACGCGCAGGCCCTGCTGGGTTTGCAGCGTGCCGTCGTCGGGCTTTTCCAGCCCGCCCAGGATTTTGAGCAGCGAGGATTTGCCCGCGCCGTTGCGCCCGATCAGGCCCACACGCTCAGAAGATTCGAGGGAAAAGCCGGCTTTGTCCAGCAGTGCGACATGGCCAAAGGCCAGATGGGCGTCGAGAAGGGTGATTAGTGCCATGAGGCTAGGGATTATCCCGTCCCTGGCTCGGGGCGCCTCCCTATCGCCTGGGTCTGCGCGTGGCTATAGTCGCGGCCAAGGGCCAACAGGCCGAGGAGGTCGAGGTGGAACTGCAAATCAACGGCGCAAGGGTCCAGGTCGAGGCCGACCCCAACATGCCCCTGCTCTGGGTGCTGCGCGACCTGCTCAATCTGACGGGCACCAAATTCGGCTGCGGCGTGGCGGCCTGCGGCGCCTGCACCGTGCGGGTGGACGGGCAGGCGCTGCGTTCCTGCGTCACGCCCGTGGCCAGGGTCGCGGGCAAGAGCATCCAGACCATCGAAGCCCTGGGCACGCCCGAGCAGCCCCATGCGTTGCAGACGGCCTGGATCGCCGAGCAGGTGCCGCAGTGCGGCTACTGCCAGAGCGGCATGCTGATGGCCGCCGCCGCCCTGCTGGCGAAGAAGCCCCGGCCGACTGACGCCGAGATTGACGAGGCCATCACCAATCTCTGCCGCTGCGGCACCTACCAGCGGGTCCGCGCGGCGATCCACCGAGCCGCGGCCGGCATGGCCGCTGGAGCCAGTTCATGTGCGCCGCTGGGCCGGCCCAAGGCGCGAAGGCCCCCGCGGGGGGCAGCGCAGACGCTTCTGGCGGCAAGCGTGGGGGCTCCATTTCGCGCCGCACCTGGCTGCTCAGCGCCGCCGGCACAGCCGGCGCCCTGGTCGTGGGCTGGGGCCTGCTGCCCATGCGCTCGCGCCTGGGGTCGCCCGAACTCATGTTGGCCGGCGAAGGCGAGGTGGCGCTCAACGGCTGGCTCAAGATCGCGGCCGATGGGGCCGTGGTGCTGGCCATGCCGCGCAGCGAAATGGGCCAGGGCGTGCACACCGCCCTGCCCATGCTGGTGGCCGAAGAACTTGATGTGCCGCTGAGCGCGGTGCGCATCGAGCAGGCCGGCGCCGACACGATCTACGGCAACGTTGCCATGCTCGTGGCCAGCCTGCCGTTTCATCCGCTGGAATCCGAGGGGGAGCACAAAGCGGCCAAGGTCAAGCTGGGTCAATGGGTGGTGGGCAAGCTCGCCCGCGAGCTGGGCATCAATGCCACGGGCGGCTCCTCCAGCATGGCCGATGCCTGGGAGGTGCTGCGCACAGCGGCCGCCACGGCGCGGGCCTCGTTGCTGGGCGCGGCCTCGCTGCAGTGGAAGCTGCCCCTGGCCGAGCTGTCGGCCAAAGCGGGCGTGATTTCCCACCCTTCGGGCAAGTCGGCCCGCTATGGCAAGCTGGCCAGAATTGCCGCCGCCACGCCGCCGGGCGAGGTCCGGCTCAAGCCCCGCCGGGACTGGTCTGTGATCGGCCGGCCGGTGCCGCGTCTGGATGTGCCCGCCAAGGTCGACGGCACGGCGCGGTTCGGACTCGATGTGCGCCTGCCCGGACTGCTTTACGCGGCCGTGCGGCTGTGCCCCATGCTCGGTGGCGCACCCGGCGCCATCCGTCCCAACGTGGCGCTGGCCCTGCCCGGCATCGAGCGGCTGGTGCTGCTGCCCGCCTATGCGGGCGCCACGGCGGGCTTTGCGGTGGTCGGCCAGACCAGCTGGCATGCCCGCCGGGGCACCGAGGCCGTGGAGGTGGACTGGCAGCAGCGCCCGCTGGGCGCGCTGGACACGCGCCAGATCGAGCGCGAACTCGAAGCCAGCGTCCAGGCCGATTCGGGTTACACCTTTTATGACAAGGGTGCCGTGGATCAGGCCGAAAGCCAGGCCAGCCGTGTGATCGAAGCCTGGTACCGCGCGCCCTATCTGGCCCACGCGACCCTGGAGCCCATGAACTGCACGGCGCGAGTCTTCGACGGTCGGGTCGAAGTCTGGGCGCCAACCCAGGTGCCTCAAATGGGCCGTGCGATTGCGGCGCAGGTCGCCGGTGTGCCGCTGGAGCGCGTGACCCTGCATGTGACCCTGCTGGGCGGCGGTTTCGGGCGCCGGCTGGAAGTCGACTACATCGCTCAGGCCGTGCGCGTGGCCATGGACTGCGGCGGCCGGCCGGTGCAGCTGGCCTGGTCGCGCGAGGAAGATACGCAGCATGACTTCTACCGCCCCATGCATATGGCCAGGCTGCGCGCCGCCCTCGATGGCCAGAGTCGAGTGAGCAGTCTGCACATCAAGTCGGCGGGCGATGCCATCACCCCGCGCTGGCTGGAGCGCGCGCTGCCCGCCCTGTCCGGGCCGTTGGATGCGCCCGACAAAACCACGGCCGAGGGCCTGTTCGACCTGCCTTACGGCTTCACCCATCAGCGCATGGAGCATGTGGCGACGCGCATGGGCGTGCCGGTCGGCTTCTGGCGCGCGGTCGGCCATTCCCACAACGCCTTCTTCTCCGAAGGCTTCATCGACGAACTGGCTGTCACGCTCCAGCAAGACCCGCTGGCGTTTCGCCGCCAGCACCTGGCGCAGGCACCGCGCCATCTGGCCGTGCTGAACCTGGCGGCCGAGAAGGCCGGCTGGGGCGCTGTTCTGCCGCCTGGCCGGGCCCGCGGTTTGGCCCTGCACGAGTCCTTCGGCTCCATCGTGGCCCAGGTGGCCGAGGTCTCGCTGCACAACGGCCAGCTGCGGGTGCACCGCGTGGTCTGCGCCATCGACTGCGGCACCGTGGTCAATCCCAACATCGTGGCGCAGCAAATGGAAAGCGCCGTGGTCTTTGCGCTGACGGCCGCCCTTTTCGGCAAGGTGGATATTCAGCAGGGCGTGGTGCGGCAGGACAATTTCGCCAACTACCCCATGGTCAAGCTGGCCGAGGCTCCGCGCGTCGAGACCTGGTTGGTGCCGAGCCAGCGTCCACCTGGCGGTGTGGGCGAGCCGGGCGTGCCACCGCTGGCACCGGCAGTCGCCAACGCGCTGTTCGCGCTGACCGGACGGCGCTTGCGCGCCCTGCCGTTGACGATCTAGGCCGGCTTCGCGGCACTACGCAAAAAAAGTTTGCGACAGCGCTCGAAGCCGTGCTATAGTTAAAAGCTTCGCTGCTGAGGAGCAAACAAAAAATTGTTTGCACAAAACAGCGGTGCCAGCATGGGCTCTCAAGGGGGTGTAGGCTGGCATTGAAGCGGGGTGAGATCGGTTTTTGGAGGTTTCTGAAAATCAAAAATAAAATCTCGAAAGTTGACGAACTTCAAAAAAGCGTGTCATAATTCAAGGCTTCGCTGATCACAGCAAGCAGTCGCAGCAGACGGAAGTTGAGGCGACGGATCTTTAAAAACATACAGCCGATAAGCGTGGGCGTTTGAAGGCGATTGCCAAGTTCTTCGGAACTGAAGTCGCAAGACTTTAAACGCTCATGAGAATAGAAGTGAAGTTCACTTCAATTCCGTTTTTATGAGTTGC
>JBOHHM010000117.1:0-6170 GCA_050725495.1 Burkholderiaceae bacterium
GTTGAGCGTTGAGCGTTGAGCGTTGAGCGTTGAGCGTTGAGCGTTGAGCGTTGAGCGTTGAGCGTTGAGCGTTGAGCGTTGAGCGTTGAGCGTTGAGCGTTGAGCGTTGTCAGTATGGTGCCCGGATTTCACCCTGAACGCTCAACACCGAACACTGAACCTCTTCCCACGCTGAACACTTAACGCCGAACACTGAACCTCTTCCCAGTCAGCGGACAGCGGGAATGCTCTTGAGCGCGCGCACCGCGCCTTCGCCCAGGGCCGCGCCGAAGCGCTTGGCCAGCCGTTCGGCGACGTTCTCGCGGCGCGTGTAGTCGACGATGTCTTCGGCCTTGACGACTTCGCGGGCCACGTAATCGAGGTTGCCGAACTGGTCGGCCAGGCCCAGCTCCACCGCCTGCTGGCCGCTCCAGAACAGGCCGCTGAAGGTTTCGGGCGCTTCTTTGAGGTGCTTGCCGCGCCCGGCCTTGACCACGCTGATGAACTGCTTGTGAATCTGGTCGAGCATGGCCTGGGCATGGACGCGCTGCTTCTCGGTTTGCGGGCTAAAGGGGTCGAGAAAGCCCTTGTTCTCACCGGCCGTCATCAGGCGGCGTTCGACGCCGAGCTTGTCCATCAGGCCGGTGAAGCCAAAGCCGTCCATCAGCACGCCGATGCTGCCGACGATGCTGGCCTTGTCCACAAAAATCTTGTCGGCCGCCACGGCGACGTAGTAGGCGGCCGAGGCGCAGGACTCCTCGACCACCGCATAGACCGGCTTCTTGTGCTTGACCTTGAGGCGAGTGATTTCGTCGTTGATGATGCCGGCCTGCACCGGGCTGCCGCCGGGCGAATTGATCAGCAGCACGACCGCCTGGGCGCCGTCGTCTTCAAACGCGTTGCGCATGGACGCCACCACGAACTCGGCGCTGGCCTCGGCCCCCGGGGAGATTTCGCCCTTGATTTCGACGACGGCCGTGTGGGCCGTGCTCTTGTCAACGCTGGGCCCGTCCCTGAACAGCAGGGCCCAGGCGACAAAGACAAGAAACGCCAGCCAGGCCAGGCGCGTGAAATTCCTCCAGCGCCGCGCCGCCCTTTGCTCGTTGAGGGCGGCATAGGCCAGCTTTTCCAGCGTGGCGCGCTCCCAACCGGGCGCATGGCCCGCCGTCTTCTTTGCTTCCGGTTTGATAGCGGCCTGCGCTGGTTCCTTCGGAACTTCAGGCTGATGAGTCTCGGAACCCGGGGTCTCGGGCTGGTGCGGATCGGTCATGTCAAAACTCGACGGGTAAAAGGTTGTAGGCAGTATGCCAGTGCACCACACCGTCATGCTCGGAAAGTTCTATCTTCACCAGGCCACCACGGCAAGGGCCGCCCGCGCACTCGCCGCTGTCGGGCCGGTAGGCCGCGCCATGGGTGGCGCACAGCAGCCACTGGCCGCTGTCGTCAAAAAAACGGTTGGGCTGGTAGTCCATCTCCATCGCCACATGGGCGCAACGGTTCAGGTACGCATGGGGCCGGCCCTCAAACCGGATGGCAAAGGCGCGACAGGTCTGGCCGCCATAGACCACGTCAAACGGCACGGCCTCGCCGCCCTCGGCCAGGTCGCGGCTGTTGCACAGGGGTACCAAGGATTCAGCCATTACACAGCAGCCAGCCGCCGCCGGGCCGTCCCAAGGCGGCTGCGGCCCCCTCGGGGGGCAGCGCAGTATACGAAGTGACAAGCGTGGGGGTCATATTTTCAGGCGTTCTCAAGCAACCAGTCGTGCAGCTCGCGCACGGAATGGGCCACAAAGCGGGGTTGCAGTTCCGCAAACGCGTCCGGCGCGTGGGCGCCGTAGCTCACGCCCACACTCGCGCAGCCCGCGTTCACGGCCATTTGGAGGTCGTGCGTGGTGTCGCCGATCATGAGCACGCGCGCGGGCGCCACGCCAAATTCGGCCATCAGCTCATGCAGCATGCGCGGGTGCGGCTTGCTCTCTGTCTCATCGGCCGTGCGCGAGCCGTCAAACATGCCCTTGAGCGCCACCGCCTGCAGGGCTTCGTCCAGGCCGCGGCGCGACTTGCCGGTGGCCACCGTCAGCAGGTGCTGGCGCGAGCGCAAATCGGCCAGCAGGGGCAGCACGCCCTCGAACAGGCTGATGTCGTTCTGGTGCGCGATGTAGTGGTGGCTGTAGCGCGCGCCCAGCTCGGGGTACTTGTCCTCGGGCACATCGGGCGCGGCATAGGCCAGCGCCTGCATCAGCCCCATGCCGATCACATAGGCCGCGTCCCTGTCGCTGGGCATTTTGCCGCCCACGTCGCGCACGGCCTGCTGGATGCAGCGCACGATGATCCTGGTCGAGTCGAACAGCGTGCCGTCCCAGTCAAAGGCGATCAAATCAAACTGGCGTGACATGGGCAACAAATTTCTCAAGTTCAGGGGGCAATCCTGCCAGCAATTCAATACGCTCGCCGCCAGCGGGATGATTGAACTGTAACCGCCAGGCATGCAGAAACATGCGCTTGAGCCCCTGCTTTTGCAGGGATTTATTCAATTCGAAATCGCCGTATTTGTCGTCCCCGGCGATGGGCTGGCCCTGGGAGGCCAGGTGCACGCGGATCTGGTGCGTGCGGCCGGTCTTGATCGTGACTTCCAGCAGGCTGAAGCCCTGGAGTTGCCTGGCCAGCCTGACCAGCGTGATCGAGCGCATGCCGTCGGGGTCGTCCCTGGCCACCACCTTGACGCGGCGCTCGCCGTCGCCCTGCAGGTATTTGTGCAGCGGCAGGTCAATCACCTTTTTGTTGGCCGGCCATTGGCCCACGGTCAGCGCCAGATAGGTTTTGCCGGTTTCGCGCTCGCGGAACTGGTCCTGCAGCTTGGTGAGCGCGCTGCGTTTCTTGGCCACCAGCAGGATGCCCGAGGTTTCGCGGTCCAGCCGGTGCACGAGCTCCAGGAATTTCGCGGCGGGCCGGGCCTGGCGCAGCTGCTCGATCACGCCAAAGCTCACGCCGGAGCCGCCATGCACGGCCACGCCGGCGGGCTTGTCGATGGCGATCAGGTGCTCGTCTTCAAACAAAATCGGGAATTCGCGCGCCGGCGCCGGTTTATCGAGTTTTTCAGCGGCTTTTTCCGACACTCGCACCGGCGGCAGGCGCACCACATCGCCGGCTTCGACCCGGGTGTCGGCCGCCGCCCGGCCCTTGTTGAGCCGCACCTCGCCGCTGCGGATGATGCGGTAGACATGGGTTTTGGGCACGCCCTTGAGCTCGCGGATCAGGAAATTGTCCAGCCGCTGGCCAGCGGATTCCTCGCCCACCATGACGGCCTTGACCTGGGGTTTGACCTGAGGGCTTGTGGGGGTCTGCTTGCCCCCTATAATGTGTTTCACTAGCGTGACGCTGTAAGTGGTTGATTTGTCTGGAGTTTAGTCCACACACCGCCACCGGCCACGCTGGAAGGTCGATGCCAGCCAGCGCATTGCCTGCAAACTGAAGGCCAACGCCGACAGTGGCACGCAGTCCGCCGGGGCGAGCCGACACATTGAAACACTGATACGGAATACCCCAGTTCGCCAGCACCTCGCTGGCGAACGGATTGAAGCGAGAACATTCGTGTTGATGGTGCTCATTCTTGCCCTCTGGCGGTGGCTGCTGCCCCCGTTTTTGGGCTTGGAATCACCCAAAGCCCCCGTCCCGCGGGCGCTTGAAGCTATAAAATTTGTAGCAAATCGACCACCCCTGCGGCTCGCCCCCATCCACGCGCCCACGCCCCGGCTGCTGAGCTAGTCCTCAGGCAGTCACAGGCTCATCCGGCAATTCCCTTCGTTTCAAGGCGTCAGTTCAGGCATCGTTGGCCCCCCAAGGGCATGTGAAGTCGCAAGACTTCGGGACGCAAGGCAGCGGCGAAGCCGCCAGCCCTGTCCCCCACTGACTGAAAAGAGGAACGCATCATGAAACGGATGCTGATCAATGCCACGCAGGCCGAAGAACGCCGCCTGGGGATCGTCGACGGGCAAAAACTGCTCGACTACGAAATCGAAATCGAAGGGCGCGAGCAGCGCAAGGGCAATATCTACAAGGCCGTGGTCACCCGCGTCGAACCCAGCCTGGAAGCCTGCTTCGTCGACTACGGCGAGGACCGCCACGGCTTCCTGCCGTTCAAGGAAATCTCCAAGCAATACTTCACCGCCGGCGTGCCAGTCAGCCAGGCGCGCATCAACGACGTGATCAAGGAAGGCCAGGAACTGCTGGTCCAGGTCGAGAAGGAAGAACGCGGCAACAAGGGCGCGGCGCTGACCACCTTCATCTCGCTGGCCGGCCGCTATGTGGTGCTGATGCCCAACAACCCGCGCGGCGGCGGCGTGAGCCGGCGCATCGAGGGCGACGACCGGGCCGAGCTCAAGGAGGCGATGGACCAGCTCGAGTACCCGGGTGGCATGAGCATCATCGCACGCACCGCCGGCATCGGCCGCTCGGCGCCCGAGCTCCAGTGGGACCTGAACTACCTGCTGAAACTGTGGAACGCAATCGACGGCGCGGCCAAGGGTGGCAAGGGCGCGTTCCTGATCTACCAGGAATCGAGCCTGGTGATCCGTGCAATCCGCGACTACTTCAACAGCGACATCGGCGACATCCTGATCGACACCGACGACATCTACGAGCAGGCCCAGCAGTTCATGGCCCACGTGATGCCCGAGCATGCCGCGCGCGTGAAGCGCTACCGCGACGACGCGCCGCTGTTCTCGCGCTTCCAGATCGAGCACCAGATCGAATCGGCCTACGCCCGCACCGTGCAGCTGCCCAGCGGCGGCGCCATCGTGATCGACCACACCGAAGCCCTGGTCTCGGTCGACGTGAACTCGGCGCGCGCGATCAAGGGTGGCGACATCGAGGAAACCGCCACCCGCACCAATCTGGAGGCTGCCGACGAAGTGGCGCGCCAGATGCGCCTGCGCGACCTGGGCGGCCTGATCGTGATCGACTTCATCGACATGGAAGAGTCGCGCAACCGCCGCGACGTGGAAAACCGCCTGCGCGACGCGCTGCGGCAAGACCGCGCACGCGTGCAGTTCGGCTCGATCAGCAAGTTCGGCCTGATGGAAATGAGCCGCCAGCGCCTGCGACCAGCCCTCTCCGAAGGCGCGTCCATCCCCTGCCCGCGCTGCGGCGGCTCCGGCCATATCCGCGACACCGAAAGCTCGGCACTGCAAATCCTGCGCATCATCCAGGAAGAGTCCATGAAGGACAACACGGCCTCCGTGCTGTGCCAGGTGCCGGTGGAAGTGGCCTCGTTCCTGCTCAACGAGAAGCGCACCGAGATCGCCAAGATCGAACTCAAGCAGCGCATCAACGTGCTGATGGTGCCCAACAAGACGCTGGAAACGCCCAACTACCGGCTGGACCGCCTCAAGCACGACGACCCGCGCCTGGACAACATCGAAGCCAGCTACAAGATGGCCGAGGAGATCGAGGACCCGACCGCGGTGACGCGCCGCTCGCAGGAGCCCACCAACAAGCAAACCCCGGTGATCAAGGGCGTGCTGCCCGACGCACCGGCGCCCGTCGTGGCGCCCAAGCCCGAGCAACCCGCCCGGGCCGCCAAAGCGGCACCGGTGGCTGCAGCGGCCCCCGCCGCGGCTGAGAACGGCTTCTTCGGCTGGATCAAAAGCTTGTTTGGCGCCAAGCCGGCAGCCGCGCCCGCAGCGGCGCCAGCCACGCCGGCCAAGAAGGAGGAAAAGCGCGAAGGCCGGGGCGGCCGCGACGGCGAACGCCGTGACGGCCGCCGTGGTGAAGGCCGGGGTGGCCGCGATGGCGAACGCCGCGGCGCTCGCCGCGGTGAAGAGCGCCCGGAAGTCCGCGCCGAGGCCCGAGCAGAAGCGCGCGGCGAAGCCCAGGGCCGTGGCCCGGAAGGCCGGGGTGGCCGCGACGCTGAGCGCCGTGAGGGGCGTGAAGGCCAGGGCCGGGGCGAACGCCAGGGCCCGCGCGAGCGGCGTGATGCGGAAGCCAGGCCGGTTGCTACAGAAAGTGGAGCATCTAGCGCAGCAGCGGCAGGGGCTGCGGGCAGCCTGGAAGCTCAAGGCGGCGAACAGCGTGGAGAGCGCCAGCCCCGGGGCGCTGAACGTGGCGAGCGCCGCGAACGTGGCGAAGGCCGGCGCGAGCGCGGCGAGCGGCCCGAAGCTCGCGGTGGCCGCGACGGTGAACGCCGTGGCGAG
>JBOHHM010000118.1:0-5088 GCA_050725495.1 Burkholderiaceae bacterium
CCTCCAAGCCAGCGGCGCCCTGCCCGACGAGGCGCAGATTCGGCGCGCGCGCCGGCTCATCATGCTGCAGGCGCACCTGCTGCCGCTGATTCCGCTGGCCGCCGTGTTTCTGGCTCGCGGTTACGGCCAATGAGCCAGCGCCCGCGCCCGTAAAATCGGCCCATGCTCTCAGTCAAACAAGATTTGCTCGGCAGCCTGGCGGCCGAGCTGGAAAAGCTCTCCCCGGGCGCGGGCGAGAAGGCGGCGTTTGAATCGCCCAAAGTGGCGGCCCACGGCGACTGGGCCACCACGGCGGCCATGCAACTGGCCAAACCTTTGAAACAGAACCCGCGCCAGCTTGCGGAAAGCCTGAGCGCCGGCTTGCGGACGACCGTTGCGTTCCAAACCTGGGTCGATGCCGTCGAAATCGCCGGGCCGGGCTTCATCAACATCCGGCTCAAGCCCGAGGCCAAGCAGCAGATCGTGCGCGAGGTGCTGACGGCAGCCGACCAGTTCGGTGTGCAGGCACCCCATGGTCGGCACATGCTGGTGGAGTTTGTCTCGGCCAACCCGACCGGCCCGCTGCATGTGGGTCACGGCCGCCAGGCCGCGCTCGGCGACGCGATCTGCAACCTGTTCGCGACCCAGGGCTGGGACGTGTACCGCGAGTTCTATTACAACGACGCCGGCGTGCAGATCCAGACCCTGGCCCTGAGCACCCAGCTGCGCGCCCAGGGCTGCAAGCCCGGCGACCCGCAATGGCCGCAAGCCGCCTACAACGGCGACTACATCGCCGACATCGCCGCCGATTTCCTCGCGAAGAAAACGGTCAAGTCCGACGACCGCGAATACACGGCCAGCGGCGATGTGGACGACCTCGATTCGATCCGCCAGTTCGCGGTCGCCTACCTGCGCCACGAGCAGGACCTGGATCTGCAAGCCTTCTGCGTCAGGTTCGACCATTACTACCTCGAATCCAGCCTCTACACCAGCGGCAAGGTCGAGGCGGCTGTCGAAAAGCTGCAGGATGCCGGCAAGACCTACGAGCAAGACGGCGCGCTATGGCTCAAGTCCACCGACTACGGCGACGACAAGGACCGCGTGATGCGCAAGTCCGACGGCAGCTACACCTATTTCGTGCCCGACGTGGCCTACCACATCACCAAGTGGGAGCGCGGCTTCAGCAAGGTCGTCAATATCCAGGGCACGGACCACCACGGCACCATCGCGCGCGTGCGCGCCGGCCTGCAGGCCGCGGGCGTGGGCATCCCCGAGGGCTACCCCGATTACGTGCTGCACACCATGGTGCGCGTGATGCGCGGCGGCGAGGAGGTCAAGATCTCCAAGCGCGCCGGCAGCTATGTGACGCTGCGCGACCTGATCGAATGGACCAGCAAGGATGCCGTGCGCTTCTTCCTGCTGTCGCGCAAGCCCGACACCGAATATGTGTTCGACGTCGACCTGGCGCTGGCGCAGAACAACGACAACCCTGTCTACTATGTGCAGTACGCGCACGCGCGCATCTGCTCGGTGCTGGCGGCCTGGGGCGGCGATGTTCAGGCGCTCAAAGACGCCGAGCTGTCGCCGCTGCAAAGCCCGCAGGCGGCTGCGCTGATGCTGCAGCTGGCCAAGTACCCCGCGATGCTCAGCGCAGCGGCCCAGGACTTCGCGCCACACGATGTGACCTTCTACCTGCGCGAGCTCGCCGCTGCCTACCACAGCTACTACGATGCCGAGCGCATCCTGGTTGACGACGAGGTCGTCAAGCGCGCGCGCCTGGCCCTGGTCGCCGCGACCGCGCAGGTGCTGCACAATGGATTGGCGGTGCTCGGTGTGTCGGCGCCGTCCAAGATGTGAGGGAGAACATGAAACGACAACGCGGTGGGACCGTCGTGGGCTTCATCATCGGATTGCTCGTGGGCCTGGGTGCGGCATTGGCCGTGGCGGTCTATGTGACCAAGGTGCCCGTTCCGTTCCTGCACAAGGGCCAGAACCGGACGGCCGAGCACGACGCGGCCGAGACCAGAAAGAACAAGGACTGGGATCCGAACGCGCCGCTGTATGGCAAGAACCCGGCGAGGCCGGCGGCGCCGGCCGCGTCCGGTCCGGTCGGCTCCGAAAGCCCCGGGACCGCCCCCGCGCCGCCGCCTGCGAATGCGGCCGCCAAGCCTGTGCTCGCGCCGCCTCCGCCTGCGAAGGCCGAGGTCAAGCCCGAAACCAGGCCGGCCATCTCGGCCGACCCCCTGGGCGATCTGGCCAGGGCCAAGGCGACGGGCGTCGACCCCTTCACCTATTTTGTGCAGGTCGGCGCTTTTCGCAGCGCCGAGGAAGCCGAGTCGCAGCGCGCCAAGCTCTCGCTGATGGGCGTGGAAACCAAGGTCACCGAGCGCGAGCAATCGGGCCGCACGGTGTTCCGCGTGCGCGCCGGGCCGTTCGAGAAGAAGGAAGATGCTGACAAGATCAAGGACAGGCTCGACGCCAGCGGCATGGAAACGGCCCTGGTGCGCGTGCAGCGCTGAACGCCGCGGGAACTTCGCAGCGCACCGGCACTCAGCCAGTACACAGGAGAGCAATGGATGAAACGTCGTGATTTTTCTTGGGCCGCTGCCTGCGCACTGGCCACCACCAGCTTGGCCGCCCCGGCCGTTCATGCCCAGGGCAAGAGGCCCGAAGAGGGATCGGACTATATCGCGCTGGACAAGCGCGTGCCGGTCGAAGCCAGCCAGGGCAAGGTCGAGGTGATCGAGTTTTTCTGGTACAGCTGCCCGCATTGCAATGCGTTCGAGCCCCGGCTGGAGGCCTGGATCAAGACGGCGCCCAAGGATGTGCTGTTCAGGCGCGTGCCCGTGGCTTTCAATGCCAGCTTTGTGCCCGAACAGCGGCTGTTTTACACGCTGGAAGCCATGGGCAAGCTCGACGAGCTGCACCGCAAGGTGTTCCACGCGATCCACGTCGAGCGCCAGGCGCTCAACAAGGACGCAGCCATCGTCGGCTGGATAGAAAAGCAGGGGCTGGACAAGGCCCGGTTCATCGAGCTGTACAACTCGTTCGCCGTCGCCACCAAGGTGCGCAAGGCGACCCAGTTGCAGGATGCTTTCAAGGTCGCGGGCGTGCCGGCGCTGGGCGTGGCCGGGCGCTTCTACACCGACGGCTCGCTGGCGCAGAGCATGGAGCGTGCGCTGCAGGTGACCGACTACCTGATCGCCGAGGTCCGCAAGGGCCATTGAAGGCCTTCGGCCGCCAGCAAAAAGCCCGGCAAGCCGGGCTTTTTGCTTGGGTCGGCGGCAGGCCATCGCTACAATGCGAGCAAGATTCATGCCTTTATGAAAAACCACGCCACCCCGCTTCTGTTGTTCGTGTCTTGCGCCCTGATCTGGGGTGCCGCCCAGGCCGAAAAGGCCGACCGCAACAAGCCCATGAACGTCGAGGCCGACGCCCTGCGCTACGACGACCTCAAGCAGACCAGCATCTTCACGGGCCGCGTGGTGCTGACCAAGGGAACCATCGTCATCCGGGGCGCGCGCGTGGACGTGCGCCAGGACCCGGAGGGCTACCAGTTCGGCCTGGTGACGGCCGAGGCCGGCAAGCTGGCCTACTACCGGCAAAAGCGCGAGGGTGTGGACGAGTACATCGAGGGCGAGGGCGAACTCATCGAGTACGACAGCAAGGCCGACCTCGTCAAATTCATCAGGCGCGCCGAGCTGCGCCGCTACCGCGGCGCCACCCTCAACGACGAAATGACGGGCAACCTGATCACCTACGACAACAGCACCGATGTGTTTACCGTCGATGGCGCGGTCACGAGCCCGCAGTCCGCCGGCGCGGGCGGCCGCATCCGGGCCATGCTGACGCCCAGGGGGGCGGCATCTGCGGCGGCAGTTCCCGAGGCGGCGCCCGCGGGGGCCAAGCTGCTGCCGGCCTTGCGTCCCAGCACCACCCTGGGCGGGGACAAGAAGTGATGGACCGTCCCGTGGGCCGCGCCGAGGCCGAGCCAGCGAGCCGACTCGAAGCCCGCCATTTGCAGAAGTCCTACGGCAGCCGCAAGGTGGTCAAGGACGTCACGCTGGCCGTGCAAAAGGGCGAGGTCGTGGGCCTGCTCGGGCCCAACGGCGCGGGCAAGACCACATCGTTTTACATGATCGTGGGCCTGGTGCGCGCCGATGCGGGCGAGATCACCATCGACGGCCGCCAGGTCGAGCACATGCCCATCCACCGCCGTTCGCGCCTGGGCCTGTCTTACCTGCCGCAGGAGGCCTCGATTTTTCGCAAGCTCAACGTCGCGGACAACGTGCGGGCCGTGCTGGAGCTGCAGCGCCATTGCGAGGGCGAGATGGCCGGCAAGCCCTTGTCCGAGCAGGAGATCGAGCGACGCCTGAGTGCCCTGCTGCAGGACCTGCGGGTCGACCATCTGCGCGACTCGCCGGCGCTGGCGCTCTCGGGCGGCGAGCGCCGGCGCGTTGAAATTGCCCGCGCCCTGGCCACGCAGCCGCGCTTCATCCTGCTCGACGAGCCGTTTGCCGGCATCGACCCGATCGCGGTGATCGAAATCCAGCGCATCATCGGTTTTCTCAAGTCGCGCGGCATCGGCGTGCTGATCACCGACCACAATGTGCGCGAAACCCTGGGCATTTGCGACCACGCCTACATCATCAGCGACGGCCATGTGCTGGCCCAGGGCACGCCGTCGGAGATCGTGGACAACGCCGATGTGCGCCGCGTCTACCTGGGCGAGCATTTCCGCATGTAAGGGCCAGGGCCATGAAGCAAGGTTTGTCACTCCGCGTCTCGCAGCATCTGGCGCTGACGCCGCAGCTGCAGCAGTCGATCCGGCTGCTGCAGCTGTCCACGCTGGAGCTCAACCAGGAGGTCGAGCAGATGCTCGACGACAACCCCTTCCTCGAACTCAGCACGGACGAGGCGCCGCGCGAGGAGTCTGGCCAGGCCCAGGGCGATGTGCCGGCGCGCGAGGACGAGCGTGCGGCCGACGATGCCAGCGATTCGATGGCCAGTGGCGGCGAGGACACGGGGGCTGCGGGCTCCAACGAGCAGGAAACGGCGGCTGCGGACCTGGGCGACGAGTCCAGCTGGGACGGCGACGGCAGCGCCGAG
>JBOHHM010000119.1:0-7020 GCA_050725495.1 Burkholderiaceae bacterium
GGCCAGCTCAGCCACCTGGACGCTGTGCGCTGGATCGTTGGGTTTGGGCAGCGACCGCGGCACATAGACCGCCGCCTGGCGGGCGTAATCAAACGGACTGCCGACCCGCAGGATTTCTGCCTGCGCCAGACCGCAAGGCTCGGTGAACCAGCGCAGCTGCGGGTCATCCCCCAGTGTGGCCGAGGTAAATATCCAGGACCTGGGCCGCTCCTCGCCGGCCTCATCGTCTGCCGTCTTGAGCAAGCGCGCCTGCACGGCCTGTGCGATGTCCAGCGGCGACTCGACCAGCCGCAGCTGTGTTCCCACATCCACCCAGCGCACGGCGCCGGGCTCGCAGGGCCGGCTAAAACGCTCGGCGCGTTCGGCAAACTCGCAGGCCCGCTCATGCAAACGAACAAAATCCGGCGCCGTCTCGCTCACCGTCGACAAAGCCTGCATGGCCTGCAGGCAGGCCTCGTGCAGCCCGCCCAGCGCCTCCTCCCAGGCAGTCGCCGGCACGTCATCGGGCGCCGTCCCGGTCCATCGCAGTTTAGTGCCCGGCCAGGTTTTGCCGACCACCAAGCGCAGCTCCCTGGCGGCTCGCTCCGTGGTGGACACCACCTGCTGCCAGTCCACCAGGCCACGCGCCAGCTGCAGGCCCGCTGCCAGCATGTCGCGGGCGAAGTCCAGCAACTGCCCGGTTGACAAATGACGACCTAGAAACTGCACGCCCGTTTCGTTGAGCTGATGGGCTTCGTCAAAAATCGCCACGCGCACGGTCGGCAGCAGTTCGGCCATGCCGGACTCGCGAACCGCCAGGTCGGCAAAGAAAAGATGGTGGTTGATGACGACCACATCCGCGGCCAGCGCTTCGCGCCGGGCCAGATTGACATGACAGGCCCGGTATTTGGGACACTGGGCACCCAGGCAGTTTTCGCGGGTGGAGGTGACCAGCGGAATCAGCGGCGATCGTTCATCGAGCCCCGGCAGCTCGGCGAGATCGCCGCTGCGGGTGACCTGCGACCATTGCTCGATTTTGGCGAGCGCCCGCACCGAAGCCCGATCTGCCAGGCTCGCATCGCGGCGCGCCAACTCCATGCGGTGCAGGCACAGGTAGCTGCTGCGGCCCTTGAGCAGGGCCATGCGCACTGGCAAGCCCAGCGCCTGGGCCAGGCGTGGCAAATCGCGGCCGAACAGCTGGTCCTGCAAGGTTTTGGTGGCGGTGGACAACAAGACCCGCTCGCCGCTGAGCAAGGCAGGCACGAGGTAGGAAAAGGTTTTGCCGACGCCCGTGCCGGCTTCGACCACCAGCACGCCGCCGTTTTCTATCGTGCGCGAGATCGCCAGCGCCATGTCGGTTTGCCCATCGCGCGGCCTGAAGTGATCGGCGGCGCGCGACAGCACGCCGTCGGGCGCAAAGGCTTCGCGAACGAGCTGCTGAAGGCTCATTCAGCCCCCACGCTTGTCTCCGAAGCTGCTGCGCTGGTCAGGCCGCTGCCAGAGGCAGCGACCCTTCGCCCCGTCCTAGGCTGCGCAGGCATGCTGGAAGCCGCGGGGCTCAGCCCCACGGGGGCCTTCGCGTCTAGGGGCGGCCCGGCGACACTCATGCCGGCTCTTTGGGGTCGAGCGCCAGTTCGAGGCGGGAAATCTGGTCGCGCAAGCCCAGGCGCCGCTTTTTCAGCCGGCGCATCATGAGCTCATCGACCGGGGTTTCGTGGCCGGTACGGTCGATCAAGGCGTCCAGATCGGCATGTTCCATGCGCAGCTCGATGAGGCGCCGTTCCGGGGAGTGCAGGTTGGAGTCCAAAAATCAATCAGGGCCCGTCAGGGCCGTCAGCAGGTTCGCTCGATAATACGTGCTCCAGCGCGATTAATCGAGCGCTTGATGCAAGGGAAAGCTTCACTATGACCAAAGGTTACCGACTGACTGCCTCGACCGGCCTGCACAAGGGTGATCGCGAGTACCAGCAGGACCAGGTGGCCCTGCTCAGTCACCCCCGCGCGACCGGTTGCCTGCTGGGCGTGGTGGCCGACGGCATGGGCGGGCGCAGCGGGGGGCGCAAGGCCTCCGACCAGGTACTGCTGACCGCCCGCCAGCTGTTTGAGCGCTATGCCCCGGAAACGGACGATGCACCCTCGATGCTCGCGCAGGTGGTTCAGGAAGCCCATATCGTCATCAAGCTCACCGCCATTTCGTCCGAGCAGGAGCCTCACAGCACGGTGGCGGCCTTCCTGATCAACCCCCGGGGCGATTGCCACTGGATCCATGCCGGCGACTCAAGGGTCTACCACTTTCGCGCCGACAAGCTGGTCAAGCGCACGACCGACCATTCCTATGTTCAGGCGCTGGTGGACCGGGGCGAGATCACCGAAGAAGAGGCCAACAACCATCCGCAGTCCAACATCCTGATGGGCTGCCTGGGCACCGAGGCCGATCCCCCGATGGATACCCATTTCATTCCCCAGCTGCGTCCGGGCGACGTGCTGATGGCCTGCAGTGACGGCGTCTGGCACTACTTCACTCCGGCCGAAATGGGATCGGTGTTGTCGTCGCTGACGCCCCGTGAAGCCACCGAGTTCCTGATTGACAAAGCCAGGTCCCGCGGACATGGCGGCGGGGACAACTTGTCGCTGGTCGTGGTCAAGGTGGAGCCGCTGGACCACTGAGCGCCCCCAACCCTGCCGCTTCGCGTCAGGCCCCCCGAGGGGGTGCAAGAAAACTTGGGGCGGCCCGGCGTTTTCTTGGGGCCAAACGGGGGGCGCCCGCCGCTACACTGCCGTCGCGTCGAGCCGGCGTCAGGGAGGGGTTGGCAAGGGCTTGGCCGGCGGTTTTCGCGCTTCGGCACGGTCTTTGTCGCGACGGGCTTTGCGCTCCTGCGCGTCTTCGAGTTTTTCGTTGTACCTGCTGCGCTCAGCCGTTGCCGAACTCGCCTTGCTGGCTCGCGCGGCATCCTTGTCCAGGCGGCTTTGCTGCTTGCCCTCGTAAGCCTTGCGCTTTGCGCTTTCATCGGCCGGCTTCTGGGCCCGGTCGCTGGATTTCTCGGCCGCGCGCTGCTGGCGGCCTTGGTGTTCTTCCTGGGCCCTTTCACGCTGACTGGCCGCCTGCTGCCGTTTCTCAAGCGATGTCTTGTCTTCGATGCGCTGCAGCTGCTGCGCCCCTCTTTGCTTGCGTTCGGCATTGTTGAGCAAGATTTCCTGACGCCGCAGATCCGCCAGGACTTCCCCACGAGCGGCCTTGGCCGCGTTCAGGCAGTCGTTGACCGCGAATTTCTTGTAGCACGCCGCTTCTTCGCTGGCATAGCGGGCCTGCGCACGAGCACGCTCGGCACTGATGCGCTCGCGCTCCGGGTTGAGCGTCGTATCGGCCGCTGATCCGGCTGTTTGTCCGGTCGCGGCGGCGCACACAGCCATCAGGCAGACGGCCCATGACAAGTGCTTCATGTCAGGCTGGTGTCCACGGCGCGGTGCTCCAGCGCGAGGAACTCTGTGGATTGCATTTCATTGAGGCGTGAGACGGTGCGCGGAAACTCATGCGCCAGCGGCCCCTCGGTGTACAACGCCTCGGGCGCCACCTCGGCCGACAGGATGAGCTTGACGCGCCGGTCGTACAGCACGTCGACCAGCCAGGTGAAGCGCCGCGCCTCCGACGCCATGCGCACCGGCATGGCGGGCACATCGCTGAGCAGCACGGTATGGAACTGCGTGGCAATTTCGAGGTAGTCGTTCTGCGAGCGCGGTCCGCCGCACAAGGTCTTGAAGTCGAACCAGACCACGCCCCCGGCCTTGCGCCGAGCTCTGATTTCACGCGCCTCGATGTGCAGCACGGGGTTTTCGTCGTGCGACTCGGCAATCCGGCCGAAGGCCTCGGTCATCTCGGCATCGGCCTGCGGGCCCACGGGCGTGTGGTAGAGCTTGACCTGCTCCAGCGTGCGGCGCCGGTAGTCCGTGCCGTCGTCCACATTGATGACTTCCAGCCTGTCATTGAGCAGCGCAATGGCCGGCAGGATGCGGTCGCGGTGCAGCCCTCCCGGATACAGGTCATCCGGCCGGAAGTTGGAAGTGGTGACAAAGCCCACGCCGTTTTCGAACAACGCGGCCAGCAAACGATGCAACACCATGGCATCCGTGATGTCGGCCACATGGAATTCGTCGAAGCAGATCAGCCGGTAGCGCTTGGCCATGCGCCGGCCCAGCTCATCGAGTGGATTGACCGTTCCCTGCAAGCCGGCCAGCTCGCGGTGCACCTCGCGCATGAACTCGTGAAAGTGCAGCCGCACCTTGCGCCGCAGCGGCACCGCGCTGTAGAAGCAGTCCATCAGAAAGCTCTTGCCCCGCCCCACGCCGCCGTACATATAGACGCCACGTGGAATCTCCGGCCGATTGATCAGCTTCTTGAAGGCATTGGAACGCTGGGCCTTGAACGCCGCCCACTCGCCGGAGCAACGCTCCAGCGCGTCGACGGCACGCAGCTGCGCGGGGTCACTCGCGTAACCCCGCGTCTCGAGTTCGTTTTGGTAGGCTTGCTTGACGGACATTGGCCAGTGGCCGGTGACCGATGATGGGTGACTTCAACCAGTCACCCGTCACCGTTCACGAGTCACTCCCTCAGAAGTTCAATGTGCGCTTGTCCACTGCCAGCGCCGCTTCCTTGGTCGCTTCGCTGAGCGACGGGTGGGCATGGCAGATGCGGGCAATGTCTTCCGCGCTGGCGCGGAATTCCATGGCCACGACGGCTTCGGAGATCAGCTCGCTGGCCTGCGGGCCCACGATGTGCACGCCCAGGATTTCATCGGTCGTGGCGTCGGCCAGGAACTTCACAAAACCCGTGGTGTCGCCCAAGGCGCGCGCCCGGCCGTTGGCCAGGAAAGGAAACGATCCGGCCTTGTAGGCGCGGCCGCTGGCCTTGAGCTGCTGCTCGGTCTGGCCGACCCAGGCAATCTCGGGGCTGGTGTAAATGACCCAGGGAATGGTGTTGAAGTTCACATGGCCGTGCTGGCCGGCGATGCGCTCGGCCACTGCCACGCCCTCCTCCTCGGCCTTGTGCGCGAGCATGGGGCCGCGCACCACGTCGCCGACGGCCCAGACGTTGGGCAGGTTGGTCCTGCATTTGTCGTCCACATCGATCGCGCCGCGCTCGTCGAGCTTCAGGCCCACGGCTTCGGCATTCAGGCCGATCGTGTTCGGCACCCGGCCAATCGAGACGATGAGCTTGTCCACCTCCAGCGTTTGGGCCTCGCCCTTGGCATTGGTGTAGGCCACGGTCACGCCCTTCTTGCCGGACTTGACCTCGCCGACCTGCACGCCCAGCTCGATCTTCAAGCCCTGCTTGGTGAAGGCCTTGAGCGCTTCCTTCGCCACCTGCTCGTCCACCGCGCCCAGGAAGGTCGGGAGGGCTTCCAGCACCGTGACCTCCGAGCGCAGGCGGCGCCAGACCGAGCCCATTTCCAGGCCGATCACGCCCGAGCCGATCAGGCCCAGCTTCCTGGGCACGGCGCCGATGCGCAGCGCGCCGTCGTTGGAGAGGATGTTTTCCTCGTCAAACGCTGCGCCGGGCAGGGCACGGGCGTTGGAACCGGTGGCCAGGATGATGTGCTTGCCCGTGAGGCTGTCTTCGGTGGGGCCCGAAACCTTGATCTCGTAGCCACCCTCGGCGGCCTTGACGAACGAACCGCGGCCATGGAAGAACGCAATTTTGTTCTTTTTGAACAGGTAGAGAATGCCGTCGTTGTTCTGCTTCACCACGCTGTCCTTGCGGCCCAGCATCCTGGCCAGGTCCAGCTCCAGACCGGACACGGAGATGCCATGGTCGGCAAAGTGGTGGCTGGCATGCTCGAAATGCTCGGACGACTGCAGCAGCGCCTTGGAGGGGATGCAGCCCACGTTGGTGCAGGTGCCGCCCGGTGCCGGGCCGCCCTTGCCGTTTTGCCACTCGTCGATGCAGGCCACGTTGAAGCCCAACTGGGCGGCGCGGATGGCGGCCACGTAGCCACCGGGACCGCCACCGATGACGATGACGTCGAATTGTTTGCTCATTCAAGTCTTTCGGGTGTGGTCATCCTGAGCAGCGCGAAGGATCTCCACGCGTCGAGATTCCTCGCTGCGCTCGGAATGACAGGTGGTGGATCAGATGTCGAACAGCAGGCGGGCCGGATCTTCCAGTGCTTCCTTCATTGCCACCAGGCCCAGCACGGCTTCGCGGCCATCGATGATGCGGTGGTCATAGCTCATGGCAAGGTAGTTGATGGGGCGCACCACGACCTGGCCGTTCTCGACCACGGCGCGATCCTTGGTGGCGTGCACGCCGAGGATCGCCGACTGCGGCGGGTTGATGATGGGGGTGGACAGCATGGAGCCGAACACGCCGCCGTTGGAGATCGAGAAGGTGCCGCCGGTCATTTCCTCGATGCCGAGCTTGCCGTCGCGCGCCTTGACGCCGTACTCGGCGATCTTCTTCTCGATGTCGGCAAAGCTCATCTGGTCGGCGTTGCGCAGGATCGGCACGACCAGGCCGCGCGGCGAGCCGACGGCGATGCCGATGTCGAAGTAGCCGTGGTAGACGATGTCGTTGCCATCCACTGATGCGTTGAGCACCGGATATTTCTTGAGCGCATGGACCGCGGCCTTCACGAAGAAGCTCATGAAGCCGATCTTGACGCCGTGCTCTTTCTCGAACTTCTCCTGGAAGCGCTTGCGCAGCTCCATCACCGGCGCCATGTTGACCTCGTTGAAGGTGGTCAGGATCGCGTTGGTGGCCTGCGATTGCAGCAGGCGCTCGGCGACACGGGCGCGCAGGCGGCTCATGGGCACGCGCTCCTCGGGGCGCGCGCCCAGACTGACAGAGGGCGCCTTGACCTGGGGCAAAGATGTGGTCGGAACCCCCGTGGGAATTGCGACAGCCGCTACAGGTTTTGTAGCAGCTGCGACCACGGCCGCGAGCACATCGCCCTTGATCACGCGACCGTCCCGGCCGGTGCCGGGCACCGAACCTGGAGCCAGCTGGTTGTCGGCGATCAGTTTGGCGGCGGCCGGCATGGCCACGCC
>JBOHHM010000120.1:0-3169 GCA_050725495.1 Burkholderiaceae bacterium
AGCCTGGGGTGGCCATAGCACGACAGGTAGTCCGCCCGCAGCTGGTCGCACATGATGAACAGTACGTTGCGCAGCGGACGCGCTTCAGGCGATGGTGTCATTGGCATACCTCAACGTGTCTTGGGAAACAGCCCTTGTGGCCGCACGACGAGCACGGCCAGGAACACCAGGTGACCGAACCAGATACCCCAGCCTGGGTCGAACTGGAAGCCGATCTGCTGTACCACCCCGAGGATCAGCGCCCCGACGAAGGTGCCCCAGAACGAGCCCATGCCGCCGACGATGACGGCCTCGAAGGCGAATAACAGCAACAGCGGCCCGTCGCTCGGTGACACGGTGGTGCGCATGCCATGGAGGACGCCGGCGATTGCGATCAGTGCGAAGGCAACGGCAGTCGCCAGGGCATAGACGCGCCGAGCGTCGAGCCCCATCAGCTCCGCGACCTCGCGGTCGTCAGAAACGGCGCGGAATGCCCGCCCGATGGCCGTGCGATCGAAAAGCAGTTGCAAGCCGGCCGTGCAGGCCAGGGCGATGGCGAAGATCAGCAGCGGCAGAGTGCCGAGGATCAGGCCTTCAGCGAGTTGCACGCTGTCCGTGGCCAAGCTGCCGGCGTCGAGCGAGCGCGGATCGGCGGAGAACTGCTGCAACAGTGCGTTCTGGATCACGATGGACAAGCCGAAGGTCACCACCATCGACGGCAGCGGATCCTTGCCCAAGGTGCCGTTCAGGACAAAGCGCTGCATCGCGTAGCCGACGCCGAAGCTCGGCAACAGCAGCAGCGCGCCGATAACCAGCGGATGCCAGCGAAGAGCCGACCCCACGGCGATGGCGGCGAAAGCGCCGAGCACGATGAAGTCGCCGTGCGCCACGTTGGTCAGGCGCATCACGCCGAACATCAGCGACAGCCCGAGCGCGAACAGCGCATACAGGCTGCCCAGCAGCACGCCCTGGATGAGTGCATCAAGCATGGTCAGCCTCCGAAGTACGCCGCGCCAATCTGCTCGCGTGTGAGCGCGTGGCTCGCGCCAGCGAGTGCCACGCGACCTTCCTGGAAGCAGTACAAGCGCTGCGAGACGCGTTGCGCGACGCTCACGTCCTGCTCGACGATGACCACGCTCATGCCTTCTGCCGTGATGGCCGGCATGGCGTCATAGATCTCCTTGATGACGATAGGCGCCAGGCCGAGGGAGACCTCGTCGCAAAGCAGCACTTGCGGGTTGCTCATCAACGCGCGTCCGATTGCCACCATCTGCTGCTGGCCGCCGGACAACTGGGTCGCCGGCAAGCGCCGCTTGTCCTTCAGGATGGGGAACAGCGTGTAAAGGCGCGTCAGGCTCCAGGGCCCTGCGCGCCCGGCGAAGCCGCCCATCAGCAGGTTCTCTTCCACGCTCAGGCTGGGGAACAGCCTGCGACCCTCCGGCACCATCGCCATGCCGCGCCGCACGATCTCGCCCGGCGGCAGGCCACCAATGTCGTCGTCGGCATGGCGCACGGCCTCGCGCGGCACGCGCAGCAGCCCGGTCAGCGCCTTCAGGAAGGTGCTCTTGCCCGCGCCGTTGGCGCCGATGATGGCGACCAGTTCGCCCTCATGCAGCTCGAAGTCGATACCGAACAGGGCTTGCGCGTCGCCATAGCCGGCCACGAGCCTTAGTGTCTGGAGCAGCGAACGGCTCATGCTTCCATCCCCATGTAGACGCGGCGCACCTCCGGGTCGTTCATCACTTCGCGCGGTGCGCCCTCGGCGAGCTTGCAGCCGAAGTTGATGACGTACAGCCGGTCGGCGATCGACAGCAGTGCGTGCACGACGTGCTCGATCCAGATCATCGTCACGCCGCGCGACTTGATCCGCCTCAGTTCGTCGACCAGTTCCTTCGCCTCATGCTCGGTTAGTCCACCGGCGATCTCGTCGAGCAGCAGCAGCTTGGGCCGCGTGGCCAAGGCGCGAGCCAGCTCGAGCCGCTTTCGGTCGAGCAGGGCCAGGCGGCCGGCCGGCGTGTTGGCCTTGGCCAGCAGTCCGGTCTCGGACAGCACGTCGCGCGCCGTGGCCCAGGCCTCTCGCTCGCCCTGGCCACCGCCGAAGCAGGCCGCGGTGACGAGGTTCTCGAACACCGTCATCTGGCCGAACGGCTGCGGCACCTGATAGCTGCGCCCGATGCCGCCGCGACAGCGCTGGTGCGGACGCATCGCGGTGACATCGCGGCCATCGAATTGCACCGTCCCCGCATCGACCCTGACGTCGCCGCTGATCAGGTTGAACAGCGTCGTTTTCCCCGCACCGTTGGGGCCGAGGATGCCGAGCGTCTGGCCCTCGTCCACCGACAACGAAATGTCGTCGGTGACCTTGAGTGCACCGTAGGACTTGCTGACGCCGTGGAGCGCGAGTAGCGGCATGGATTTACTGGCCCAGCCACGGGTAACGTGCCGTGTCCTTGGCCGCGTAGTCGGGGTCGAGGTAGATGAAGCAGCGCTGGATCTGCCAATCGCGGATCTCGAACACGTCACACCAGCGGCCGGCGCCCCATTCCGGAACGCCGGAACGCCAGGCGCCATCGCGATGCTCGCCGTGGCTCGTGCCCTCGCAGACCACAAGATCGCTGCCTGAGAAGATCCAGTTGAAGCTCGCGTACTCGTGCACGATGGCCTTGAGCGTCCCTCCGACGTCGCCAAACAGCTTGCCGATCTGGTCCTTGCCCGTGGCCAAGCCCCACTTGGGAAAGCAGACCTGCGCATCGTCGGCGAACAGGTCGAGGATGGACCCACCGCTCGAGGTGACCCCACCGTTGTCGAATGCCTTCAGGTATTCGAGCGCTACCGACTTGCGCTGCTCGTCGGTCATGGTTTGTCGTGTCAGTGCCATTGAAAGTCTCCGTGCGCCGGTCAAAACCGGCAAAGTGTTGTGAATGAAAGAGTCATACGTTGAAGGCTTAGCCAGCTACGGCGGCCCCGAGTCATGCGTGCACAGCCGTGAGGGTGTGGGCGAAGCGTTGACAGGGGTACGCGCGGGCCGGGTATTGAGCCGCGAAATCCATGCCCCGTGGCGAAAGCTACGGGTGGTCCGGGGTGCCGAGGCAGTGGAGACATGCCGAAGGCCACACCGGGGCTGCCGCATTGGCGAGGCAGCGCCGGACCCCGCGCGGTCACAGACCCCGCGCACGCGCGGAAACACTTT
>JBOHHM010000121.1:0-12870 GCA_050725495.1 Burkholderiaceae bacterium
GTCCTTGAAGCGGCCCTTCAGAAAGTTGTTGCAGCTCGCTGGCTTGCCAATCAGCCCCAATCCCGCCAAACCAAAGCTGTGTTGCAGAAACCATTGGTTGATCTCGTCCTTGACTTGTGCCAGCGCACGACGGACTTCGTCAGTGTTGGGCGCGACAATCAAAAACTTGCCAGCCGCGTTGGTGATCTGGCTGGTGGGCGGCAATGCCAGGGCGTCGAGCACCTTAAGCGCGGCCAGTTCAGTGAACAACGACACCTGGAATGATCGCCCCCGCAGCAGTTTGGCTGCGGCCTTGTTGGTCTGGCTGCCCTCGGCGAAGATGAAGTCTTGAATGCCAAAAAAGTCGCCTTGAATCAGCAGGAATTTATCCACCCCCCAGTCCGAACGGTCTTTTAACCCGGCGGCCGCTGCCGGGCTGGTCTGGTCGTTCGCTTCGTGCCAGCGCCACAAGGCTGTCGCCAACGCGGCTGTGGTTTTGCTGTGATCGTAGAGCGACACATCGGGCTTGGTGCCAAACGCGGTGGCCGACGGAATGGCGTGGGTAAAGGTTTGCCAAGCGGTGTCGAAGTGGTCCAGCCAGAGCGACCAGTTTTGGCGGTGCGAGGGCGGAATGGCCTCAAGCGAATTCAAAAAGTCTTGCCACAACGCCGCATATTCAGCGCGAGCAGTTTGGTCGTCTTTGGGTTCATAACCGTCACGCTTGACAGGGAAGAGGCTTTGCGGTGACAGCGCCTTGAGCGGGTAGCGGTACAGGTAATTGGCCGCACTGTCCGGGCCCGGTTTGTTGATCTGCTCAAACAAAGTGAGCTGGCGTGCCTGGTAGTGGTTGCGTCCTGTTTGCTCGTTTTTGTCTTCGGCCAGGTTGTACTTTTCAAACTCATCGCGCTCGAACCCACTGGCTACGCGGTCGGCGGTGGCGATGATCCATTGCAAAAAGGTGTCGGGCCGGTGGTGGGCGGCGGCAGCGTTGACCAGTGAGTCCGTAATTTCGCGCTCGCCGGATCGACTGGCAAAGGGCGTCATGTCGCCCTGGATCAGGTCGGGCGCGTTTCTCTCAAAAACATCAAAGGCCAGGCCGGTGTAGGCGGCATGTTTGTGCGTGTGATAGCCGCTCTTGCCACCGGGCTCGAAAGTGCGGAAGGGGCAGTATTGCGTGACATGGGCGTCCAGATCACTTTTGAGCGCTTCAAAACCTGCACGCTCGGCAAACTTTCCCAAGTCATGCAGGTAGCCTGCGAGTGCCATTCGGCAGGACTCGTTCAGCACTGTCTGGTCACTCATACGCCTTCCCTCCTTGAATTGCGTTTTCGCCCACAAAGCGTACCGCATCCGCGCCGATCAGCAGGCGGTATTTCCCCGGCCGCTTGGCGCCGTCGTCGATGCGATAGACATTGGCGGCCGGACCGAGCGAGCGTTTGATCAGCCGCTCCAGCTTGCTCTTGCGCTGCGAGAAGTAGTCGCCGTCCATGCCGTTGCGCAGGGCGCGTTCGGTGCTGTCGGTGTCGGCCATGGGGCCGACGATCAAGCGGTATTCGCGCATGAAGCGCGTCGCCCATGCCGCGTCCGTGGCGCCCTTGGGCGGGGCGCTCAAGGGTTCGCCCGAGGTCATCGCTTGCCGGGCAAAGACGGCCAGCAGGGCCAGCTCCGCGGGGGGCAGCTCCACCTCGATGCCGCCGGCGCTGATGCGCCTGCGCGTCAGATCGATCAGCAGTTGAGGCGGCGCCAGCGCGGCTCGCGCGGCCAGCACCGTGTCGTTGAAGCTGGCATGGCCTGCCAGTAAGGCTACTGGCAGGCCATGTCGCAGGCTTACAAACGGGATGTCGGCCAACGTGACTTCCGCCATCGCGGTGTCGGCCAGTTTGCCGTCCCGGGTCTGCAGCACGCGGCTGTAGGGGGTTGGGTAAAAGAAGTCCCAGCTTGACTCAAACGGATCGCTTACCAGGACATGCGACAGGCGGTCTTGTGCCCGGCCATAGAGCGACAGGGCATAGCCCAGGTAGAAGCCCATGGTTTTGCGGCCTCCGGCAATGGACACATGCAGTGCGCAATGCGGGTCGGTGGTGAAGTGGCGAACCTGCTCCGTGATGTAGTCTGCTGCTGCTTGGTTGTCCTGCGGGTTGCGGATGTCGTCCATGGGCTTGCCATTGGCGTCGCGCATCACATGGATGTGCCGACGGTCAAAAGTGATGCCGGGCAGGTGGTAGTCCGCACACAGCTTGTGGAACCAGCCCAAGTCGTCACTGAGCAGCGAGAGTTCGGCCCGCTTGGCACCTTCTTGTGAGGTAATCAGATGTACCTCGGTAGGCACAAACGGGGCCTGTTCATCAGCGGCCAGTGCGTATAGCGTTTCGGTCACGATTTGCGGGCTCAGTCCGCACACGGCCAGCAATACACGCCGCTGGTAGTTCGCAGGGGATTGCAGGTAGGTTGGAGAGGTGGCTTGCAGCGCTTGAGGGATCGGCGGGTTCATGTGCTGCAGTGTAGGGGTGCAGGCAATGGTTTTTGCGCTGTGGCAAGCTTGCCATGCGACTCCGCGCAGCTCAAAAATCGACACCCCGGCAATGGCGCGCGCCGGGGATGAGTCCCGCTATCTCACAGATGAGAACTTTTTTAGCAGCTCTTTCAGGGTGCGGAGTCTCAAGGTCGGCGCTTGGCGGCCCAGCGCGCGCGATGCGCGCTGGACCCTGGATGGATGCGCTGGATCGGCGCCTTCGCAACATCTTCGCGCGCAATGCGCGCCACCTCGCGCATCAGCGCGCGCGCATCCCAATCCAGCGGCCAGCCTTTCCAAAGACGCAGCGCGCCATTGACGAACACCGCCTCGATCTGGTCCTTGTTGGCCAGGCGCACGAGTTCCCAGGTCAGATCCCAGCTCGGGATCATTTCGGGCACGTCCAGGTCCAGCAGCAGGAAATCCGCCGCCAAGCCGGGCTGGATGGCCCCGGTCAGCTGTCCTAGCCCGGCCGCCTGGGCTCCCAGGTGGGTCGCGTGGTCGAGCCACATCCAACCGCCGCCGCAGGAAGAGTCGCCGCTGGCCAGGCCAAAGGCGAGGCGCTGGGTGGCTTCGGCCGCGTCCATCAGGCGAAAGCCATCGCTGCGCGTGCCATCCGTGCCGAGGCCGAAGGGTATGTCCAGCGCATCGAGCTGCTGTGCGTGCAGCACGGCATTGCCCTTCCACTGGCTGGCCACCGGGTTGTAGCAGACCGCGGCACCGCTGTCGCGCAGCAGGTTGATCTCATACGGCGTCATCAGTGTGCAATGCGCGAGCAGCGCGCTTGGGTTCAAGGCACCGGCTTGATGCAGCAGCTCCAGCGGCCGCAGGCCACGGTTGACCAGCGAGCGTTCGACGGCCGCAAGATGCTCGTTGACATGGGTCTGGAACCGGCAGCCGGCCTCCAGGGTCAGCGACGCCACCGTTTGCAACATGCGGTCGGTTGCGGCTTCGGGAATCGAGATCGCGAGTGAGGCGTGGATCAGAGAGTCTGATTCGTAACGCGCCAGGTGCCGCTGCGCTTCACCGACGATGCGCTCGAAGCCCGCTGCGCCCTCGGTGTTGCCGGCGTCATTGCAGATCATCCCCAGCACGCAGCGCATGCCGACTTCGCGTGCGGCGTTGGCCACCGCGTCCAGCCCGGCTTCAGAGCGCGTGCCCGCGTCGACCACGGTGGTGAAGCCGCCGCGCAGCGACTCCAGCGCCGACAGCTTGGCCGAAAGGTAGACAGCGTCGGCATCGAGCGCGGACTCCAGCGGCACCCAGATGCGGCGAAAGATCTCGGAGGGCTCACCAAAGGCGAGCGCCTTGCCGAATGATTGCGTCAGGTGGTGGTGGGTGTCGATGAAGCCCGGCATCAGCAGCCGCCGCGGCAGTTCCACAGGCGCCAACTGGGGAAACGCCGCGGCGGCCTGCTCCCGCGAAGCCACGCAGACAAAGCGCCCTTGGGACACGACCACGGCCATGCCGCTGGCAGGGCCATCGGGCAGCATCAGCCAGTCGGGCAGCAGCAGCAGTTCGGGGCGGGACAACAGGTCTGGTTCGATGGGGTTCATGTGGAAAACTCGCTTTGGTCATCTTGGGTCAGTGGCCAGCCAGCCAGGCAAACCACGCGCCCACAGTCAGCAGTAAACCGGCCAGCAGTCGGTGCAGCCGGTGCACGTCCATACGCCGTGCCGCTCGTTGGCCCGCGACCGAACCGGCCAGCAGGACCAAGCCGATCAGGCAGCCCAGACGGACGTCCAGGGCGCCGGAAAACCAGTGCACTGCGGTGCTCGTCGCCGCCACCGGCAACTGGACAGCTTGGGCCGCCGCGACGATGTGCACGAGTGGCCGGCGCCAGAGCATGAGCAGCGGAATCAGCAGAACGGGCCCGCCGGTGCCGGTCAAAGCCGAACCCAGTCCGACCAGCGCGCCCAGGCCCGCCATCGCTGCAGGGTGAGGCGGCGGTTTTGGCGACGCAGCGGCCCGCTCGCGGCTCAAGCCGCGCAGGCCTGCGAAGATCACCAGCGCCGCGACCAGGACCAGCAACACGCGGGGCTCCAGCAAATGCACCAGTGCCGCGCCAACCAGCGCACCGGGTAGCGCGCCGCCGATCAGCGGGCCGCAACCCTCAGCTTTCCCGGGCTCGCGGCGCAGCATCCACAGGGCCGCCACGCCGGGAAACGCAAAGCCCAGGGCCGACGCGGCAATCGCCTGCGACACCGCCACATCGCCGAGCCGGGTCAAGGCCGGGACCACCAGCACGCCGCCGATGCCGGTGGCGCCGATCAGCCATCCGGCCAGCACGACCGCCAGGACGCTTGCGATGCCCATGTTCAGGCTCTCCAGGTTCAGGGTGAACGGGCCCTATTCGGCCTTGATGTTGGCCTTTGTCACCACGGCGCCGATCATCTGGCGCTCTTTGGCCAGGTAGTCGCTAAATTGTTGGCCGCTGATCATCATGGGCTTGGTGGCGATCTCGCCCAGCTTGCGGATGACCTCCGGGTCCTTCAGCGCCACCTCCAGCGCTTTGACCAGGGTGCCCGCGATCGCCGGGCTCAGGTTCGCGGGGGCCAGCAAGCCCAGCCAGGACTCGACTTCGAAGTCTTTGAGGTCGGCCGTCTCGGCCAGGCTTGGGGTATCGGGCAGACTGGGCCAGCGGCCTTTTGACGTGACGCCGTACGCGCGGACCTTGCCGTCCCTTATAAAGGGCTGGGCCAAGGTCAGCGGCAGCACGGCCAGGTCGAGCTGCCCGCCGGCCACATCGGTCAACACCTGGGGCCCGGACTTGTAGGGGACATGGACGATGTCCAGGCCGGCGCGCTGCTTGATCAGTTCGGCCGTGATGTGCAGCGAGGTGCCGACGCCGTCGGTACCCAGGTTCAGCTTGCCCGGTTGGGCCCGCGCCATGCGGACCAAGTCGGCGGCGCTGGCGGCCGGCAGGCTGGTTTTGCCAATCAGCACGAAGGGCGATACGGCGACGGTGGCCAGCGGCGTGAAGTCCTTCAGCGCATCGTATTTGACGGCCGAAGGCGCGACCAGCGGTGCGACATTGATGGGGCTGGCCACCGCGAACAGCAGCGTGTAGCCGTCGGCCGGCGCACGTGCCGCTTTGAGCGTGCCTATGGTGCCCGCTGCCCCGGCCACGTTGTCGATCACGACCGGCTGCTTGAGCTGCTCCGCCAGTTTCGGCGCGATCAGGCGAGCGGTTGAGTCGACGCCTCCGCCCGCGGCAAAAGGCACAATGAGGGTGACGGGCCTGGTGGGATAGTTTTGCGCCTGCGCGACGGCCGCGCCGAGGGCCCAGACTATGGCCATGGCTTTGAAGAATGCACGGGATCCAAACATGTTCAGCTCCTTGATCAGGTGGAAAGAAACGCGCCTCTGAAGTGCTAAGATACTTGTTATATCAAGTTATGTCAAGTTAACCCTTTGCTAACCACGGGCTCTTGCTGCCAAGACCATGTTTGATGTGCCGCTGCCGCTTTATGCGCAACTCCGTGATGAATTGCGTGCCCGCATCCTCGACGGGCGCTTGAAACCCCATGACAAGCTGCCCTCGGAACACGAACTGACCGTTCAGCACGGCGTGAGCCGCATCACGGTCAGGCAGGCGTTGAACGACCTGCAAAAAGAAGGCTTGATCGTCAAGCTCCACGGAAAAGGCGCGTTTGTGTCGCACCCGAAGGCGGCGCAAAGCCTGAACCGGCTGCAAGGCCTGAGTGAAGCCCTGTCGCTGCAGGGCCAGACCGTGAGCAGCAAGCGGCTTTCGATGAAAAAGCTGGCGGCGCCGGCGGCGGTGGCGCGGCAATTGCAGCTCGAGCCCGCCAGCGAGGTCTATCAGCTCATGACCCTGCGCTACCTGGACCGCGAACCGCTGTCGGTCAACTGCTCCTACCTGCCGCTGCCGCTGGGGGAAAAGCTGGCCAAGGCCGATCTCTCCAGCCGCGACCTGATTGACGTCTTTGAACACGAGTTCGGCCTGAAAGTAGAGCAGGCCCAGCTTGAAATCAGCGCCCGCCGCGTTGGCGCGCGCGACGCACGCTGGCTCAAAGTGGAGCCGGGTGACCCGGTGCTGCAGGTCGAGCGCGTGCTTTGCACCGACAATGCGCAACCCCTGCAAACCGAGACCGCTATTTACCGTGCCGATGTGTTCAGCTACAAGCTCAGCCTGCACCGATAGGCGCAGGCCCGACGATGCTGACGAGGCGGCACCTCAGTGGCCTGGCCGGGCTATTTCGTAGCGCGGCTTGCCATCAGCGCCGACATTGAGCATGGGCACGACGGCTTCGACCCCGGGCACGGCTTGGGCTGCCTGCTCCAGTTGCGCCGCCTGTTTCGGTGATGCCACGCAGCCCTGCAGGAAGACCCAGCGGCGCAGCGACCCGGACTCAAACCAGCCCGGTGACTGGAATCGACGCCCCGTGGATCGCGCGGGCAGCGTCCGAGGCCAGAAAGGCAATCGTGCTGGCCAGGTCCTGCGGCGCGACCCAGCGCTCGGGATCGGCCTGCGGCATGGCGGCTCGGTTCTCGGGCGTGTCGATGATGGTAGGAAGCACGCAGTTGACGTTGATGTGCCGCTCGCGCAGTTCGGCCGCCATCGACTCGGTCAGCCTGATCACGGTGCTCTTCGATGCACAGTAGGCGCCCATCTGGCCCGCGCCCTTTTGCGCCGCGAAGGCTCCGACGTTGACGATCTTGCCGCCGCCGGCCTGGATCATGGGCGGGACCACCGCGCGCACGGTGTTCAGCAGGGTGCGCGCATTGAGGTCGAACAGCAGGTTCCAGGTCTCGTCCGAGGTCTCGTGCACCGCTTCGCCCATGCGAAAGCCGCCGGCGAGGTTGCACAGCACGTCGATGCGTCCGAAGCGCTGCAGCGCCAGCGCCACCGCGGCCTCGACCTGCTGCGCATCCAGCAGGTCAGCCGCAGCGAACAGCAGGCGCTCGTGTTCAGCGCCATACAGCTGCGCCAAGCTCTCGCGCTGCCGAGCCACCAGCACCAGCGCGGCGCCCTTGTCGGCAAAGGCCGCAGCGACCGCCCGCCCCAGGTTGCCGGCGGCGCCGGTGACCATGACCACTTTCTGATTGAAGTCCATCTCAGTCTCCTGCGCGCAAGGCGGCGCGCTTCGCATTGTGATAGCTCGCGCTGCCCCGGTGCAGCACCGTGTCGCCCGGCAGCAGCTCGCCGGGTTCATGCTCGGCCTGGCCGCGCAAGCGCTCATAGAGCGGGCCGAAGTCAATGCGGGCGAGGGCTAGCAGATCATCGAGATGGTCAAGCACGAAGTAGGTTTCCTGAAAGTCATCGATGCGGTAGCGGCTTTGCATCACCCGCTCCAGATCGAAGCGCACGCGGTTGGGCGAAGGGTCGTCGACCGCGAACACGCTCTCGGTGTAGGACGATGCAATGCCGGCGCCATAGATGCGCAGTCCGTCGCGCTGCTTGACCAGGCCGAACTCCACCGTGTACCAATAGACTCGCGCCAGCTTGTCCAGCACGCCCAGCTGCTGCGCGCGCAGCCCGCCCACGCCGTAGGCCTGGATGAAGTCCGCCATCACGGGGTTCATCAGCATGGGCACGTGGCCGAACACATCGTGGAAGACGTCCGGCTCTTCCAGGTAGTCGAGCTCGTGGGGTTTGCGGATGAAGTGTCCGGCTGGAAAGCGCCGGTTGGCCAGGTGCTCGAAGAACACATCGTCGGGCACCAGCCCCGGCACCGCCACCACCTGCCAGCCGGTGCGGCGCATCAGCACCTCGCTCAGACGCCGGAAGTCGGGAATCTCGTGGGGGCCTATGGGCAGCTCGCCCATGCCCTGCACGAACTCGTCGCAGGCACGGCCGGGCAGCAGCCGCGTCTGCCGTTCAAACAGCGTTTTCCAGACCGCATGTTCGGCGGCGGTGTACTGCTCCCAGCCCTGGTCTATGGTCCAGTCGGCCCGCTCGGGTCGACCGGTTTCACCGGCTGCCAAGCCGTGCTTGGCGCTCGTTGCTGCTTGCTGCATCGTGCTTTTCTCCTGTCGCTGAGCTTAGTTCGCGGCGCCGAATTGCGCAAAGGCCGGGGCATGGACGGACAGCGGGCGTGCCGGCAAGACGGTGGCGGCGCAGGCGCCGAAACCAATGCGCCTGAAGCCGGCGCGCTCGCTGTGGCCGCGCAGGACCACGCAGTCGCCGTCTTCCAGAAAGCCGCGTGTTTCGCCATTGGGCAGACGCAGCGGCTGGCGGCCGCCCGTGGTGAGCTCCAGCAGCGAGCCGCCCTGGCCCGGCAGCGGCCCCGACTGCGTGCCCGAGCCGAACAGGTCGCCGCTTTGCAGATTGCAGCCGTTGACCGTGTGGTGGGCCACCAGCTGGGCCAGCGTCCAGTAGCTGTCGCGGAAGTTCGAGGCCATCAGGCGCTCGGGCGCCAGGCCCGCTCCTCGCATCGCCGCGGTCTGCAGCCAGACCTCGAGCGTGATGTCGAAGGCGCCGGCGCGCCGGTTGGCCTCCGAGTCCAGGTAGGGCAGAGGTTCGGGGTTGCCCGGTGCGCGCTCGAACGGCACGCGAAACGGCGCCAGCGCCTCCAGCGTCACGACCCAGGGCGACAGGGTCGAGGCGAAGTTCTTGGACAGGAAAGGGCCCAGCGGCTGGTATTCCCAGGCCTGCACGTCGCGCGCGGTCCAGTCGTTGAACAGGGTCAGGCCGAACAGATGTTCCTCGGCCTGGGTCATCGCGACGGGCTCGCCGAGCGCGTTGGGCTGGGCGATGATGGCACCGAGTTCGAGCTCGTAGTCCAGTCGCCTTGTGGGGCCAAAACTCGGCGTCGCGTCGTCCGGCCCCTTGAACTGGCCGAGCGGCCGCTGGAAGCTGTGGCCACTTGCGCGGATCGACGAAGCGCGGCCGTGGTAGCCGATCGGCACCCATTGGTAGTTCGGCAGCAAGGGGTTGTCGGGCCGGAACTGGCGGCCCACCGAGGTCGCATGGTGGATGCTGGTGTAGAAGTCGGTGTAGTCGCCGATCGCGCAGGGCAGGCCCAGCTCGACCTGCGCCTGCGGCCGCAGGGCGGCCTGCAGCGCGCCCTGGCGCTCGCTGCCCTGGCGCAGCGCCCGCGAGATTTCGCGCCGCAGCGCGCGCCGCGCCTCGACGCCTGCGCTCATCAGCTCGCGCATGTCGTCGGTCTCGATCAGGCCGGCCTGCTTCAGGCCCAGCACCTGGTCGCCGATGGCCACGCCGATCTGCCATTGCTCGTCAGCGGCCAGGCGAAATCGCCCGAACGGCAGGTTCTGGATCGGGAAATCGGTCGTCGCCTCGTTGGCCGATGCGACCCAGCTCTGAAGCGCCGGATCGTGGGTGTCGTCGATCTGTGTACTCATGGCTCAGTGCGGTGCGAGTTCTTTTTCGTGCAGGAAGGCGGCATGCTGGGGCGCGCGCTTGGTGCGCGACCATTCCTCGAGCATCTCCCACTTCACCGCGTCGAGCCGGGCGAGCTTGGCCTGCTCGTCCGGGTCCGGGCAGGCCAGCTCGAGACGGTGGCCGTTGGGGTCGAAGAAGTAGATCGAATGGAAGACACCGTGGTCGGTCACGCCCAGCACCTCGACGCCATTGGCTTCGAGGTGCGCCTTGAAGGCCAGCAGTTCCTCGCGGTCCTTGACCTTGAACGCGATGTGCTGCACCCAGGCCGGGGTGTTGGGGTCACGCCCCATCTCGGGTTGGGTCGGCAGCTCGAAGAAGGCCAGCACGTTGCCGTTGCCGGCGTCGAGGAACAGGTGCATGTAGGGGTCGGGCTCCTTGGTCGAGGGCACCTGGTCTTCGGCAATGGCCAGCACGAAGTCCATGTTGAGCATCTTCTGGTACCACAGCACGGTTTGCTTGGCGTCCTTGCAGCGGTAGGCGACATGGTGGATGCGGTCGATCTTCATGATGAGGCTCTCCTGCCGTTCAGGCTGTCTGCAGCACGCCGCGGCGCACCTGGTCGCGCTCGATCGACTCGAACAAGGCCTTGAAGTTGCCTTCGCCAAAGCCGTCATCGCCCTTGCGCTGGATGAACTCGAAGAACACCGGGCCCAGCAGGGTCTGCGAGAAGATCTGAAGCAGCAGGCGCCGGCCTTCGGTGCCCGAGGTGCCGTCGAGCAGGATGCCGCGCGCTTGCAACTCGGCCACCGGCTCGCCGTGGCCGGGCAGCCGGCCTTCGAGCATTTCGTAGTAGGTGGCCGGCGGCGCTGTCATGAACGGCAGGCCGGATTTCTTCAGCGCGTCCCAGGTCGCGTACAGGTCGTCGGTGAGCAGCGCCACATGCTGGATGCCCTCGCCGTTGAACTGCATCAAAAACTCTTCGATCTGGCCCGAGCCCTTGGACGATTCCTCGTTCAGCGGGATGCGGATCTTGCCGTCGGGCGCGGTCATGGCCTTGGAAGTCAGGCCCGTGTATTCGCCCTTGATGTCGAAGTAGCGGATCTCGCGGAAGTTGAACAGCCGCTCGTAGAAGCCCGCCCAGTAGCCCATGCGGCCGCGGTAGACATTGTGGGTCAGGTGGTCGATCAGCTTCAGGCCCACGCCCTTGGGGTTGCGCTCCACGCCGGGCAGGAACTCGAAGTCGATGTCGTAGATCGAGCGGCCTTCGGCGAAGCGGTCGATCAGGTACAGCGGTGCGCCGCCTATGCCCTTGATCGCCGGCAGGCGCAGCTCCATCGGCCCGGTCGGGATCTCGATGGGCTGGGCGCCCAGCTCGAGCGCGCGCGCATAGGCCTGGTGCGCATCCTTGACGCGAAACGCCATGCCGCAGGCGCTGGGGCCGTGCTCGGCGGCGAAGTACGCCGCCGCGCTCTTGGGTTCGCTGTTGACGATGAAGTTGATCTCGCCCTGGCGGTACAGCGCGACGTTCTTCGAGCGGTGCTGCGCGACCTTGGTGAAGCCCATTGTCTCGAACAGCGGTTCGAGCACGTTGGGGGTCGGGGAGGCGAATTCGACGAACTCGAAGCCCATGAGGCCCATGGGGTTGTCAAACAGATCGGACATGATGGCTTCCTTGTACGGGATGGGTTAGATGAGCTGGCCGAGTGCGAGTTCGAAGGCGGTGCTCGCGATGCCGGTGCGCGCTGTGGAGCGGGCGTGGCAGCGTTCGAGCGCGGCGGCGATGGTGGCCGAGACGTCGCCAAAGATCGCCCCGTCGGAAATCTCGACATTGCCCTGCATCAAAAAGGCGAAGGCGCGTGCCATGCCGCAGTTCGCGATGAAGTCGGGGATGACGGCGACATGGGCATCGGCGTGTTCGTAGATCGGGCCGTAGAAGATCTCCTTGTCGGCAAACGGCACGTTGGCGCCGCTGGAGACAACTTCGAGCCCGCCCTTGACCAGCTGGTCGACCTGCTCGCGCGTCACCAGGCGCGAGGCGGCGCAGGGCAGGAAGATGTCCGCGCCTGCGCTCCAGACGCTGCGGTTGATCTCGTCGAACGGCATGAGTTGGTCGGCGACCAGCTGGTTGCCCTTCTTGGCGAGAAACAGGCTGCGCACCTGTTCGGGACCGAAGCCTTCGGGGTTCAACAGCCCGCCCTCGCGGTCGATGATGCCGACCACCTTCGCACCGGCCTGAGCCAGGTAGGCCGCCGCCGCGGAGCCGACATTGCCCCAGCCCTGCACGATCACGCGCTTGCCTGCGACCTGGCCGCCGTAAATCCGGTAGTGGTGCAGCACCGACTCGGCCACGCCCCAGCCGGTGATCAGGTCGGCCACCAGGTATTTGCGAGTCGGCTCGGGCGTGTAGCGCGGGTCTTCGACGACTTTCGCCACCCCCATGCGCAGCTGGCCCACCTTCTGGATGCGCTCGCTCTCACTGGGCTGGAAGTGGCCGTTGACCACGCCTTCCTGCGGGTGCCACAGGCCGTAGCTTTCGGTGATCGGAATGACCTCATGCACCTCGTCGATGTTGAGGTCGCCACCCGTGCCGTAATAGGTCTTGAGCAGCGGCATCACGGCCTGGTACCAGCGGCGCAGCACCCCGTCCTTGCGCGGGTCGGCGGGATCGAAGTCGATGCCCGACTTGGCGCCGCCGATTGCCGGGCCGGAGACCGCGAACTTGACCTCCATGGTCTTGGCCAGCGATTCGACCTCGCGCCGGTCGAGCCCCTTGCGCATGCGGGTGCCGCCGCCGGCCGCGCCGCCGCGCAGCGAGTTGATCACGACCCAGCCGCGGGCCGGGGTTTCACTGTCGTGCCACTCGAACACGATCTCGGGCGCCTTGTTTTCAAAGCGGTTAAGCAGGTCTTTCATTTCAGTCTTTCTTCCTAGTTGTTCCACTGCGCGTCGCACGACCCGCGACGCATGAAACCGACGCAGCCCATTCGGGGAACACCGCGGAACCGGCTTTGCCGGGCCGCTGGTGTTGCCCCCTTGAGGGGGGAGGCGGCTACACGAAGTGAGCAAGCAACGG
>JBOHHM010000122.1:0-8291 GCA_050725495.1 Burkholderiaceae bacterium
CCGTTGCTTGCTCACTTCGTGTAGCCGCCTCCCCCCTCAAGGGGGCAACACCAGCGGCCCGGCAAAGCCGGTTCCGCGGTGTTCCCCGAATGGGCTGCGTCGGTTTCATGCGTCGCGGGTCGTGCGAAGCGCGGTGGAGCAACTGAAATAGTGCCCCCACGCTCGGCACTGTCGTGTCCTCCCTGCCCCCCAAGGGGGCCCTCGCGCCTTGGGGCGGCCCGGCGCCGCTCAAGCTCATCATTCGGCATATAGCCTGAAGTCATCAGGCTTGCACGACAATTGCCCGATGGGAATCAGCCAGTACATCAAGGTCATCGGTCGCGGCAAGCAGGGCGCGCGTGCGATCACGCGCGAGCAGGCGGCCGACCTGTTCGGCCAGGTGCTCGACGGCACGGTGACCGACCTCGAAGTGGGCGGTTTCTGCCTGGCCATGCGCATCAAGGGTGAAACGCCCGAGGAAATGGCCGGCTTTCTCGATGCCACCTACGCGCGCCTGAACCGCCTGCCCGACAACGGCAAACCCACGGTCGTGCTGCCCAGCTACAACGGCGCGCGCAAGCTGCCGGTGCTCACGCCGCTGCTGGCCCTGCTGCTCGCGCGCGAAGGCCTGGCCGTGATGGTGCACGGCACGGCCACCGAGTCGGCCCGGGTTTTTGTGCCAAATGTGCTCGCAGCCCTTGACATTCATGCGCTACCCGCTATCAGAACGATAGCGAGTGGCGAGGCCGCCTTTGTTCCGACCGAACTGCTGAGCCCCGGCCTCAAGCGCCTGCTCGATGTGCGCCGCGCCGTCGGCCTGCGCAATTCGGCCCACAGCCTGGTCAAGATCATGAACCCCTGTGCAGGCAAAAGCATCATCGTCAGCAGCTACACCCACCCCGAATACGCGCAATCGATGGCGGAGACCTTGGCCTTGGTGCGCGCCGATGCGATGCTGCTGCGCGGCACCGAAGGCGAGGTCGTGGCCAACCCACGCCGCATGCCGAAAATGGACGGCTTCCTGGCCGGCCGGCAGATCCCCCTGGAGGAGGCGCAAACCGGCAGCCTGGCCGAGCTGCCCGAACTGCCCCAGGACATCGATGCAGCCAGCACCGCGGCCTATATTCAATCGGTGATGGCCGGCCGCCAGCCTGTGCCCGTGCCGATCGCGCGGCAGGTGGAACACATCTTGCATCTGGCCTCCCAGCTATGAAACCACATCAAGACACCCTGACCGGCGCTGGAAAAGTCACCCTGGTAGGTGCCGGCCCCGGCGACCCGGACCTGCTGACATTGAAGGCCGTGAAAGCCATCCAGGCCGCCACGGTGCTGCTGGTCGACGACCTGGTCGGCGACGATATCGTGGCCTTCGCCTCGCCCCAGGCGCGCATCGTGCATGTAGGCAAGCGCGGTGGCTGCAAGAGCACGCCCCAGGCCTTCATCGAAAAGCTCATGGTCATGGCCGCCAAAGAGGGCGAGAGCGTGGTGCGCCTCAAGGGCGGCGACCCCTTCATCTTCGGGCGCGGCGGCGAGGAGGTCGAGCACCTGCGCGCTGCGGGCATCGAGGTCGAGGTGGTCAACGGCATCACCTCGGGCCTGGCGGCCGTCACCTCGCTGGGCGTGCCGCTGACCCACCGCGAACATGCGCAGGGCGTGGTGCTGGTCACGGGCCACGCCAAGCCGGGCTCCGAGGGCACCGATTGGCGCGCCCTCGCCGCCACGGCGCGCGACGCGAAACTGACGCTGGTGATCTACATGGGCGTCAGCGGCGCCCGGCGCATCCAGGAAGAGCTGCTGAGCGGCCTGCCGGCCCATACCCCCGTGGCCGTGATCCAGAGCGCCAGCCTGCCCGGCCAGCGCCATGCCGTCACGACCCTGGGCGAGTTGCACCATACCGTGGAGCACCAACGCCTGGCCAGCCCGTCCATCATCGTGGTCGGTGACGTCCTGCAGGGCCTGGCCCGGCTGCAACAACCCCAGGCGCGCGCAGCCTAAACCGGCGCCCCGGCCCGTGTGCGGAGGCCGCCGCATACACTGCAGCCATGCATTCTTTTGACGTGGTGGTGATTGGGGCCGGTGCCGCCGGCCTGTTCTGTGCGGGCGTGGCAGGGCAGCTCGGGCTCAAGGTCCTGCTGGTCGACCATGCGGCCAAGGTGGCCGAGAAAATCCGCATCTCCGGCGGCGGACGCTGCAATTTCACCAACCGCGACCTGGACCCGAGTGCGCCGCAGCGGCATTTCCTGGGCGACAACCCGCATTTCTGCCGCAGCGCGCTCAGCCGCTACACGCCCCAGGACTTCACCGCGCTGCTGCAGCGCCACGGCGTCGGCTTCCACGAAAAACACAAGGGTCAGCTGTTTTGCGACCGTTCGGCCGAGGACGTCATCAGCCTGCTGCTGCGCGAATGCGCGGCGGGCGGCGTCACGCATTGGCAGCCCTGCAGCGTCAGGAACATCAGGTTTTCAGCCTCCAGCCCGAACGGAACGGGCGCAGGTAGCTATGAAATTGATAGTGACCGCGGCGCCGTCCAGGCCCGATCCATCGTCGTCGCGACCGGCGGCCTGTCGATCCCGAAGATCGGCGCCAGCGATTTTGGCTACCGCGTGGCCCGGCAGTTCGGCCTGCGCCTGGTCGAGCCCCGTCCCGCCCTCGTGCCGCTGATCTTCGACGGCGCAGCCTGGGCGCCCTATGCGCAACTGGCCGGCCTAGCCCTGCCGGTGCAGATCGAGACCGGTGCCAAGAAGGCCAAGGCCGGGTTCCTGGAAGACCTGCTGTTCACCCACCGCGGCCTGAGCAGGCCGGCCGTGCTACAAATTTCCAGCTACTGGCAGGCAGACACCCCGATCCGGCTCAACTTGGCGCCGCACAGCGACTTGCCCCAGACACTGTCGCGCGCCAAGGCCAGTTCGCGCAGGCTCATCGCCAACGAACTGGCCGCGCTGCTGCCATCGCGCCTGGCCGAGGCCTGGGTGCAGCACGACCATGGCTGGCAGCGCCCGGTCAACGAGGCCTCCGACAAGGCCCTGGCCGCCCTGGCCGAGCGGCTGGCCCGTTGGGAACTCACGCCCACCGGCACCGAGGGCTACCGGAAGGCCGAGGTCACGGCCGGCGGTGTCGACACGCGCGAACTGTCCTCGCAGACCATGGAATCGAAGCAGCCGGGGCTGTACTTCATCGGCGAGGTGGTGGACGTGACCGGCTGGCTGGGCGGCTACAACTTCCAATGGGCCTGGGCCAGCGGTTATGCCTGTGCGCAGGCCTTGGCGCAGAAAAGCGGAGGCTGACGCTGGCCGCAGCCGACCGCTTGATCAGGCCCATTTCTTCCCGAGCGCCTCCAGACCTGCCTTTTGCAAATCCTCCGGGCTCATCACAATGCGGAACTTGCAGTTGGCCTGGAAGTTGAGAAAGAAGGGCTCGGCAAAAGAGGGAACGTCGGATGGATTTTGGACGTCGATCAGGAAGATCCCGCAGCGCGTGCCGTCCTGCTCGGTGAAGTACACCGCCTCCGGCTTGATCGCTTCCAGAATGCGCCCAATGATCTCGCCCGCCTTCCCTCCTCTGACGAGGGAGTAGAAGGGCTCATGAGGGATTTCGACCGTGAGTAGCATCTTCATCATTCACCTCTCTTATCCTGGTTGCGGGCCCGGTTGCCAGACTGTTGCATCTGGCGCTCGTGCCGTCTGACAGGGCGCTGAAGAATAGGCCTCCAAGGGGGCTATTGCAAATGAAAAAAACAAGGTTTTCCGGGCAACGACATGGGCCGGCAAAGTCGCTGCCGCAGCCAGAGGCTGGCGCAACGGGAGACCCCCATTGGCCATCGCACACTCTCTCCTAGTTTGGCGCTTGCCGGCCAGCGCAAATGGCTATAATCTAGGGCTTTGCTGGCAACCCCCAACGGCCTGATCAACTTTTTGCTGGGGAACCCCGCCCGGAGCCCGATCTTCTCCAGGCACATTTTGGAAAACATTACGTAATGACCGCCATCCGTCTTAAAGAAAACGAGCCGTTTGACGTGGCCCTGCGCCGCTTCAAGCGCACCATCGAAAAACTCGGCCTGCTGACCGAGCTGCGTGCCCGCGAGTTCTACGAGAAGCCCACGGCCGAGCGCAAGCGCAAGAAGGCCGCCGCCGTCAAGCGCCACTACAAGCGCGTGCGCTCGATGCAGCTGCCCAAGAAGCTGTACTGATCCCGGCTTACCCAAGCCAACAAGGCTCGCCCAGGGACGCCCGGGCGAGCTTTTTTCATTTTCCGGAGCAAAAGAATGTCCCTCAAAGACCAGATCACCGAAGACATGAAGACGGCCATGCGCGCCAAGGACAGCGAACGCCTGGGCACGATCCGCCTGCTGCTGGCGGCCATGAAACAAAAGGAAGTCGATGAACGCGTGACCCTGGACGACGCCGCGGTAATCGCCATCGTCGACAAGCTGATCAAGCAGCGCAAGGACTCGATCGCCGCGTTCGAGCAGGCCGGCCGCGCCGACCTGGTGGCCAAGGAAGCTTCCGAACTGGGCGTGCTGCAAGCCTACCTGCCAGCGCGCCTGAGCGCCGACGAGGTGGCAGCCGAGGTCCAGGCCATCGTGGCCGAGCTGAGCGCAGAACTCGGACGCAGTGCGGGGCCGGGCGACATGGGCAAGGTCATGGGTGCGGTCAAGACCCGGCTGGCCGGCAAGGCCGACATGGGCCAGGTGTCGGCCGCTGTCAAGGCTGCGCTCGCCGGCTGACCGCCCAAGCGGATCTCACTCGGCCTGGATCGACACCGAAACCGGTTCGGCCAGGCTCTTGCCGGCATTGACGTTGTCCAGCAGATCGAGCTTGAGCGTGTAGGCCCCGGGCGGTGGGGCCAGCCAGGTTTCGGTCTGACCTTTGGCGAAAACCATCTCAGCCGGCTTGCCGCCATGCCTGGGCGTCATGGTCAGGCGGAAGTGGCCCGTGTCTTTTTCCCTTTGCGCCAGGTGCGCCACGTTCAGGCCCGCTGCATGAAACTGCACCCGAAACGGCGACTTGAGCTTGGCGTTGTCCGCCGGGCTCAGCAGGCTGATGCCTTTTTTCACCAGGCTCTTGGGGTCGACGCCGCTGTTCTTTCGGGTCACCGTCACGCTCAGCGGCTTGCTGAAGACGAAGTGGGGCAAATGTTTGTCGTCGGCCAGCAACAGCCGCAGCGTGTAAGTGCCGGGTTCCAGGTTGAGCACCGTCTCCATCTGGCCCTTGCCGAAATGGATGTACCGCTCATCGAAGGGCAGCGCCTGCTTGAAATCCAGCGGCAGGTCGCGGTTGACCAGCAGGTGGTGATGGCCGCTTTTGCCACCCACGGGCTTGCTGATCGGGGCCAGGCCCCAGCCGCCCGACAGGCCGAATCGCAGCAAAAACGGCGTCTCGATCCGGGCGTCGTTGTGCAAATTGGTGAAATAGGCCTCAGGCGTCAGTCTGGGCAAAGCCGCCTGCCAGGGGTGCAGGCTTGAGGGCAAGGCCGCTGCTGCGGCCGGGGCCTGGGCCACGGCGCCAGGCACATACATCAAACAACAGGTGGTGACAGCGATGGCGCTTGTTGCCTTGTTCATGAGGCCTCCCTGCGTGACTGATGGATTTCAGGTCAGGCCCCACTTTCTTACGAAATCCCCCAAGACGCAAGCCCGCGGCTGCCAGATTTTTCGCGCCTTGACCGTTTGCTCAGCTGCCCGCCACCTTCATCCGGTTGATCAGCACCGAGCCCACGGTCTTGGCGCCGTAGTTGTAGGCGTCGGCACCCACGGCCTCGATGCCCTGGAACATGTCCTTGAGGTTGCCCGCGATCGTGATCTCGTGCACCGGGTAGGCGATACGGCCGTTTTCCACCCAGAAGCCGCTGGCGCCGCGCGAATAGTCGCCGGTCACGTAGTTCACGCCCTGGCCCATGAGTTCGATCACGAACAGGCCCGTGCCGAGCTTGCGCAGCATCTCGTCGAGGTCGTCGCCAGGGCGCGTGAGGCGCGAGCTCAGCGTGAGGTTGTGCGAGCCGCCGGCGTTGCCCGTGGTTTTCATGCCCAGCTTGCGAGCCGAATAGCTGCTGAGGAAATAGCCTTCGACCCGGCCGGCATCCACCACCTTGCGCGCCCGCGTCTGCACGCCCTCCTCGTCAAACGGCGAGCTGCCCTTGCCGCGCAGCACGAACGGGTCTTCGAGCACATCAATATGCTCGGGAAAAACCTGCTTGCCCAGAGAATCGAGCAAGAAGGTGCTCTTGCGGTAGAGCGCGCCGCCGCTGACGGCCTGCACAAAGCCACCCAGCAGGCCGGCGGCCAGCGGCGACTCGAACAGCACGGGGCATTCGGTGGTGGCGATCTTGCGGGCCTTCAGCCGGCTGAGCGCGCGCTCGGCGGCGTAGCGGCCCACGGCCTCGGGAGACGCGAGCTCGGCGGCGCTGCGCATCGAGCTGTACCAGGCGTCGCGCTGCATATCGTCGCCCTTGCCGGCGATCGGAGCGACCGACAGGCTGTGGCGCGAACTGGCATAGCCGCCGCGAAAGCCGCGCGTGTGGGCGCTGAAAAAATGCGACTGCTGGGCCGACACGCCCGCACCCTCGCTGTTGGTGATGCGCTTGTCGGTCTGCAGCGCGGCGGCTTCGCAGGCCAGGGCGATTTGCGCGGCCTGCTCGCTGGTGATGGGCCAGGGGTGAAACAGGTCCAGGTCGCGCTGCTCATGGGCGATGTCGGCCTCATCGGGCAGGCCCGCGACCGGATCCTCGGCCGTGAAGCGGGCAATGTCGTAGGCGGCCTGCACGGTCTGCTCGATCGCCGCCTTGGAAAAGTCGGAGGTGCTGGCGTTACCGCGGCGCTGGCCGATGTAGACCGTGACGCCCAGCGACTTGTCGCGGTTGCGCTCCACGGTTTCGAGCTCGCCCTTGCGAACACTGACGCTCAGGCCGCAGCCCTCGGACGCCTCGGCGCCGGCATCGGTGGCGCCCAGCTTGCTGGCGTGCGCCAAGGCCGTGTCCACCAGTTCCTCAAAAAAGGGACGGCTGTAACTGAAGCCGCTGTCAGCACTTGGGAGGGGTTTCTTCATAGCGACGGCTATGATACTTGCCGCTGCGGCGTCCGCACGCCGCCTCTTCCGATCACCCCACATGTCACGCAAACCCAAAAAAGGCTATTTCGTCCGCGGGCAGTTCGTTGCCGAGGGCAGCGAACTCGACCTGGAGCTCAAACGCGAGCTCAAGGGCACGGACGAGACCAGCAAGACCGACCTCAAGCGCGAAAGCGCCGAACTGCAGAAGCTGGGCGAAGAGCTGCTGGGCCTGCGCGCCGAGCTGATGGCCCGGCTGGCCCTGCCTGAAAAACTGGCAGATGCACTGGCCGAGGCCAAACGCATCAGCAACTTCGAGGGCAGGCGCCGCCAGATGCAGTTCATCGGCAAGCTCATGCGCAGCCTGGAACCCCAAGCGCTGGACGCCGTGCGCGCCGCGCTGGACGAGCAGCGCAACGGCTCGGCCCGCGACACCCTGGCCCTGCACCGGGCCGAGAAATGGCGCGACGAGCTGATCGCCGATGAGGAAGCCCTGGGCCTGTGGCTGCAGCAGTTTCCCGACACCGACATCCAGCAGCTGCGCGCCCTGATTCGCCAGGCCCGCAAGGACGCCAAGCCCGGCAAACCGGGCGAGGCGCCGCGCCAGGGCCGGGCCTACCGCGAGATCTTCCAGCTGGTCAAGGCGCAGCTGACCGGCGCCGAAGCGGACACTTCCCCACAACAAGGCCCTGAACCGGCCTGAACTCCCATGACTACCTTGGACACCGTCAAGATCGGCATCGTCTCCATCAGCGACCGCGCCTCCAGCGGCGTCTACGAGGACAAGGGCCTGCCCGCGCTCAAGGACTGGCTCAGCCGTGCGCTGAAAAACCCGATCACGTTCGAGGCCCGGCTGATTCCCGACGAACAGGCGCGCATCAGCGCCACGCTGATCGAGCTGGTCGACGCCGGCTGCGCCCTGGTGCTCACCACCGGCGGCACGGGCCCCGCGCTGCGCGACGTGACGCCCGAGGCCACGCTGGCCGTGGCGCACCGGGAGATGCCGGGATTCGGAGAGCAGATGCGCCAGATCGGCCTGAGGTTCGTGCCCACGGCCATTCTGTCGCGCCAATGCGCCGTCATTCGTGGAAGCAGTCTCATCATCAACCTGCCCGGCCAGCCCAAGTCGATCCAGGAGACGCTGGAGGGGTTAAAAAGCGAAGTTGGCGACACCCTGGTACCCGGCATTTTTGCCGCCGTGCCCTATTGCGTGGACCTGATCGGCGGCCCCTACATGGAAACCCGCGACGAGGTCTGCAAGGCCTTCCGGCC
>JBOHHM010000123.1:0-4773 GCA_050725495.1 Burkholderiaceae bacterium
GTGTTAGGTTGAGGGCATCGCGAAAAATCTTCTGGGCAATGCCAGCGCCGCATTGTAGGAGCATCGCCAAACCGTGTGGGCCGTGCGTGTTCCGCCGCTCAAGCCATGCAGGCACCCGGCTTGAGCGGTCAGCTCCTGAAGCGCCGGTCTGCCATGGATTGCCTTGCAACGAACCCGTTTGATTCTCATAATGGGTTTGTCATCGTTTGAAGAAGGAATCAATAATGGGTGCCATCTTTCAATCTCTCGGCCGCACTGTGCTCGCCGGTGTTGTGCTGCTCGCCATATTGGTGCTGGCCATGGTGCTGGGCGCCGGCGCGAATGTGGGCGTCAGTCATGCTTGGTGGACGTTCTTCATGCGATGGCTGCATGTGCTGTCCGGTGTGATGTGGATTGGCCTGCTGTGGTACTTCAACTTCGTGCAGATTCCATCCATGCCCAAAATTCCGGATGAGCAGAAACCGGCGGTCGGCAAAGTCATCGCCCCCGCGGCGCTGTTCTGGTTCCGCTGGGCGGCACTGGCCACCGTCGTCACCGGCCTGCTGCTGGCCGCCATGATGGGCTACCTCGTGCCCGCGCTGGGACTGCAAAAGCCCTTCACGGCCATCGGCATCGGCATGTGGCTGGCCCTGATCATGGCCTTCAATGTCTGGTTCATCATTTGGCCCAATCAAAAGAAGGCGCTGGGCATCGTAACCGTTGAAGCTGCCAAGAAAGCCAAAGCTGCCCGCATGGCGATGCTGACTTCGCGCTTCAACACCATGTTTTCGATCCCCATGCTGTTTTGCATGGTGGCGCAGCAAAACGGCGGTCTCTGAACCCTGTCGCAGCCCAGCCTAAAGGCCGCCCAGTGCGGCCTTTGTCTTTTGAACATCGTTGACCACCACGCCAACCTGTCCATCGACGAGGTGCAGGCGCAAAGCCTGGCCAAGCGACAAAGCGCCCACGCGGCTGACCGGCTGGCCGTTGGCATCGCTGACCCAGGCATAGCCGCGCTGCAGCACCAGGCTGGGATCGAGCAACTGCAGGCGCAGCGCGGCCCGCGCCAGGCGCTCGCCAGTTCGCGCCCCTGCGGTGTTGACGGCCGCTGGCAGGCTATCCGACAGCCCCTGCAACGCCTGCTTTTTGCGCTGCATATGAGACAGCACGCCATAGCGCAGCGCCTGGGCATGACGCCCCAGCACCAGCTGCTGCCGGGCCACCAGCGTGGAGGGCCGGCCCAGGCGGGACGAGGCCATGTCAAGTCGCTGGCTCTGGGTGTCGAGTTGTCTCATGAGCCCATCGTGCAGCCGCTGGCGCAGCAGCGCCAGCGCCCCGAGCCAGACCTCGCGAGGCTGGGCCACCAGCTCGGCCGCGGCCGTGGGGGTGGGCGCCCGCAGGTCGGCCACGAAATCGGCGATCGTGAAGTCGGTCTCATGTCCCACGCCGCTGATGACGGGCACCGGGCTTTGGCGAATAGTGCGGGCCAGCTGCTCGTCGTTGAAGGCCCACAGGTCCTCGATCGACCCGCCGCCGCGCACCATCAGAATCACATCAACGACAGGGGCCACTTCGGCCTTCAGCCCCCGTCCAGAAAGCGTGAGCTGATACAAATTTGATAGCGCCTTGACGAGCTCGGCCGGGGCACCTTCCCCCTGCACTGCAGCCGGCACCACCACGACCGGAATATGGGGCACGCGGCGCTGCAGCGCCGTCACCACATCGTGCAGCGCAGCCGCACCGAGTGAGGTCACCACGCCAATGCCGCGCGGCAGGTTGGGCAATGGGCGCTTGGCAGCGGCCTCGAACAGGCCTTCGGCTTCCAGCCGGGCCTTGAGCTGGAGGAACTGCTCAAACAGCGCGCCCTGCCCGGCCCGGCTCACCGACTCCACGATCAGCTGCAGATCGCCCCTGGGCTCATAGACCCCCAGGCGCCCCCTCACCTCGACCAGCAGACCGTCACGGGGCGCGAAGTCCAGCAGGCTGGCGGCGCGGCGGAACATGGCGCAGCGGATCTGGCCCTGCTCGTCCTTGATCGAAAAATAGCAATGCCCGCTGGAAGCGCGCGAGAAGCCCGAGATCTCGCCCCGCACGGCCACGGGATTGAAGCGCGCATCCAGGGCGTCAGCAATGGCGCGGCACAGCGCGCCAACTTGCCAGATGCGCGGCGCCATGACGGGGTTTTCAAGCGCAGGCATCAGGCGCCACGCGGTTTGTCCTAGGGGGGTACTCCACAGAAGCCCGGAGCAAGCCCCTTGGAGATACAAAACCACCCATAAACCCTGGTTTCGTGGTGCAAGGCATTGATTTCATTGATGTTTTTTATGCTCAAAATGTAATCGTTTTGTCACAACTGCGCATTGGCGCGGCTTGGCGGCGTTTGCCTGCCCACTTCTTCACAAAGTTATCCACAATTTCTGTGGCCTTGTTCAGCCTGGACTCAGGCTCGTTGCGGTTCACCTACATCACAGCATTGACGCTGGCGGGCTACGCCATAATCTCACCGCACTTCCAACGCGTTTTATCTGAGCGGAGACTTCATTTGCTTTCGATCATACAAGCCGCAGGCTGGCCGATTTGGCCTCTCGTTGCCTGCTCCATACTGGCTCTGACCCTGGTCATCGAGCGCTTCGTCAGCCTCAAGACCGCCAAGATCGCACCGCCCAAGCTGCTCGACGAAGCCCTGACCGTCTCACGCACGGCCGTGCCCGCCCCCGACGTGGTGACCCAGCTGGAGCAGAACTCGGCCCTGGGGGAAGTGCTGGCCAGCGGCTTCAGGGCGCTGAACGCCAACCCGCGCTGCAGCGAGTCCGACCTGCGCTCGACGATGGAGGGCACGGGCCGCACCGTCGCGCACCGGCTGGAGCGCTACCTGAGCGCCCTGGCCACCATTGCCTCGGCCGCCCCCTTGCTGGGCCTGCTGGGCACGGTCATCGGCATGATCGAGATCTTCGGCGCACAGTCGCCCGCCGGCGGCACCACCGGGGGCAACCCGGCCCAGCTGGCGCACGGGATCTCGGTGGCGCTGTACAACACGGCTTTCGGCCTGATTGTCGCCATTCCCGCACTGATCTTCTGGCGCTATTTCCGCGCCAGGGTCGACGCCTACCTGCTGACGCTGGAGCTGGCCTCCGAGCGGTTTGTGCGCCATCTCGCCACCTTGCGCCGCTAAACCCACTATGAACTTCCGTCCCCGCGCCAAGGAAGAACCCGAGATCAACCTGATCCCGTTCATCGACGTGCTGCTCGTTGTGCTGATCTTTTTGATGCTGTCGACCACCTACAGCAAGTTCACCGAGTTGCAGCTCAAGCTGCCCGTGGCGGACGCCGACGCCCAGCGCGACCATCCGCGCGAAGTCATCGTGGCGGTTGCCAGCGACGGCCGCTACGCGATCAACAAGACGCCGCTCGGCGGTCGCAGTGTGGAAACGCTGGCCACAGCCCTGCTCGAGACAGCCAAGGCCGGCAAGGACACCGTGGTCATCATCAGCGCCGACGCCAGCGCTGCCCATCAGTCGGTCATCACCGTGATGGAGGCCGCCAGGCGCTCCGGGCTGACCCAGATCACCTTTGCCACCCAGTCTTCGGCCCAGGCCGGGGGCAAATAGCCCATGCCCGAACCAAGGCGGCAAGGGGCGCAGGCCGCCCTGCTGCGGGCCTGGACTCAGCGCGGCGGCTTGGCTCGGCTGCTCTGGCCGGCCTCTGCGCTGTTCGGCCTGCTGGCCGCCTTCAGACGCGCGCTGTACCGCGTCGGTATCTTGCCGGTCCACCGCGTCGGCGTGCCGGTGATTGTGGTCGGCAACGTGGTCGCGGGCGGCGCCGGCAAGACGCCGGTAGTCATGGCGCTGGTCAAGCATCTGCAGGCGCGCGGCCTGGCCGTGGGCGTGGTCTCGCGCGGCTATGGCCGCCGCAGCCGGGACTGCCGCGAAGTCCAGCCTGAGAGCCCAGCTTCCGAGGTCGGCGATGAACCCGCCCTCGTGAAACGGACCACGGGCGCTCCTGTTTTTGTAGCGTCGCGACGGGCCGAGGCGGCCGCACGCCTGCTGGCGGCCCACCCTAGCACCCAAGTCATCGTCTGCGACGACGGCCTGCAGCATTACGCACTGCACCGCGACATCGAGGTTTGCGCCTTTGATGACCGCGGCATCGGCAACGGCTTGCTGCTGCCGGCCGGCCCCCTGCGCGAGCCTTGGCCGCGCAGCGCCTGGTTTGGCGAGCCTTGGCCGCGTCCGGTGGACCTGATCCTGCACACCGGCGCGCAGCCAGCCTTTGCCGGCTTCACTGCCCAGCGCGCCCTGGCCGCGCAGGCCGTGCGGGCCGACGGCAGCCGGCTGGCGCTGTCCGAACTGCGCGGCCAGCCGCTGCGCGCCGTGGCGGCGATCGCCCGTCCTGAAGGCTTCTTCAGCATGCTGCGCGCCCAAGGCCTGAATCTGGCCGACACCATCGCACTGCCCGATCACTATGATTTTGATACCTGGTCACGTCCGAATGGCAAGGACTACCCGCTCGTTTGCACCGAGAAAGACGCTGTCAAGCTGTGGCGCACCCAGCCCGATGCGCTGGCCGTTGCACTGCAGTTCAGCCCCGAGCCCGCTTTTCTGGTGGCCTTCGATGCGCTGCTCGATGCAAAGCTATCATCCAAGCCCGTGACTCCCCGAGAATCCGTCCATGGACAGCAAACTTCTTGAACTGTTGGTCTGCCCCGTCACCAAGGGCCCGCTGCAGTACGACCGCGACAAGCAGGAATTGGTGTCGCGCAGCGCGCGACTGGCCTACCCGATACGCGACGGCATC
>JBOHHM010000124.1:0-6976 GCA_050725495.1 Burkholderiaceae bacterium
TGGTTTCAGCGCGAGCGCGGGTCGGCGCAGACCGGGCAGTCGGCATGGCGCGGCACGCGCACCTCGTTCCATTCCATGGCGCGGCCATCGAGCATCAGCAGCCGGCCGGCCAGCGAGGGGCCTGCACGGCTCAGCAGTTTCAGCGCCTCGGCGGCCTGCATGGCGCCGATGATGCCCACCAGGGGGGCGAACACGCCCAGGGTCGCGCAGCGGGTTTCCTCCATGGCCGCGTCGGGCGGGAACAGGCAGGCGTAGCAGGGAGAGTCGGGCAGGCGGGCGTCATAGACGGTGATCTGGCCGTCAAAGCGGATCGCTGCACCCGAGACCAGGGGCTTGCGGTGTTTCACGCAGGCGACGTTGACCGCGTGCCGCGTGGCGAAGTTGTCGCAGCAGTCCAGCACCACATCGGCCTGGCCCACCAGCTCGTCGAGCAGGGCGGCGTCGGCCCACGCCACCACGGGCGTGACCCTGACATGGGGGTTGATGGCGGCGATGGCCTGCATGGCCGACTGCACCTTGGGCAGGCCCACCGTGGCCATGCGGTGCGCAATCTGGCGCTGCAAGTTGGTGACATCGACCGAGTCGTGGTCCACCAGGGTGATATGCCCAACGCCGGCCGAGCCCAGGTACAGGGCGACTGGCGAGCCGAGTCCGCCGGCACCGATGACCAGGGCGTGGGCGCCCAAGATATTCTCCTGCCCCTCGATGCCGATCTCGTTGAGCAGGATGTGGCGCGAATAGCGCAGGAGTTGCTCGTCAGTCATGTTCTGAGGACAGGGCTGCGCTCGGGTCTGTCCCGCTCTGGCATGTTGGGGACAGAGCTGCGCTGCGCTCGGGTCTGTCCCACCCTGGCATGTTGGGGGCAGAGCTTGGCTTCGCTACGGTCTGTCCCGCCCCACCCTGGCATGTTGGGGACAGAGCTACGCTTCGCTTCGGTCTGTCCCGCAAAGTCATTAGTTTTCTTTCTTCTCTTCCTTGCGCTCGGTCATGGTCTTGCTGACCAGGACGGGCCGGCCCTTGAGCTGGTTCAGGGCCTGGACCAGCTGGAAGTCCTTGTCGGTGCCGAACTCGGGCAGCTTGCGCTCTGGGGCCGGTTTCTTGGCGTCTTCTTCCAGCTTCTTGCGCGCTTCCTCGCGCGCTTTCTCGCGCGCCGGGTCTTTCTTTTCCTCGACCTGGCCGTTGTTCAGGTGTTTCTCGAGATCGGCCTCGCGCGTGCGCAGCGCGGCAAAGACATTGCCTTCCTCGGTTTCATCGACCATGACGTCGGGCACGATGCCGCGGGCCTGGATCGATTTGCCGCTGGGCGTGTAGTAGCGCGCCGTGGTCAGCTTCAGCCCCGTGTCCGGGCCCAGCGGCCGCACGGTCTGCACCGAGCCCTTGCCGAAGGTCTGGCTGCCCATGATGGTGGCGCGCTTGTGGTCTTGCAGGGCGCCGGCGACGATTTCGCTGGCCGAGGCCGAGCCTTCGTTGACCAGCACGACCAGGGGCACATTCTTCAGCGAGGCCGGCAGGCGCCTGATCGGATCGTTGCCGCCGCGGCGCTGGTAGAACTCGGGCGCGGCCTTGTAGGTGAACTTGCTTTCGGCCAGCTGGCCGTTGGTGGAGACGACGGTCACGTCCTCGGGCAGGAACGCTGCCGACACGGCGACCGCCGCATCGAGCAGGCCGCCGGGGTCATTGCGCAGGTCCAGCACCAGGCCCTTGAGCTGGGGCTCCTGCTTGTAGATCTCTTCGATCTTGCGGATGAAGTCATCGACCGTGCGTTCCTGGAACTGGCTCAGGCGGATCCAGGCATAGCCGGGCTCGACGACCTTGCCGCGAACCGACTGGGTGCGGATTTCCTCGCGCGTGATGGTGACGGGGAAGCTGCGGCTCTCATCCTTGCGGAAGATCGTGAGCTGGACCTTGGTGTTGGGCTCGCCGCGCATGCGCTTGACGGCTTCGTTGAGCGTCAAGCCCTTGACCGCCGTGTCGTCGATCTTGGTGATCAGGTCATTGGTCTTGAGGCCGGCCCGGTAGGCGGGTGAACCCTCGATCGGGGAGACGACCTTGACCAGGCCGTCTTCCTGCGTGATCTCGATGCCGACGCCGACAAAACGGCCGGTCGTGCCTTCGCGGAATTCCTTGAACGACTTCTTGTCGAAATACTGGGAATGCGGGTCCAGGCTGGCAACCATGCCGGAAATGGCATCGGTGATGAGCTTTTTCTCGTCCACCGGCTCGACATAGTCGCTTTTGACCATGCCGAACACGGCTGCAAGCTGTTGCAATTCTTCCAGCGGCAAGGGCGCCAGCGTTCCCCTGGCCACGGTCTGCAGGGACACCGTGGTCAAGGCTCCGGCCACCACCCCGATCGAAATCCAGCCTGCTATCTTGAGTTTTTGGCCCATACAAATACCTTTTACCGCTTGCGCTTCAATATACACCCAGGCTTTGGCGTGCAATGTAACCTTTGCCCAGGCCTTGGGGGTTTTGGGGACATTGGTTCAGGCCTGGGCCTTGCCCTGGGAAGCAACCGCCGCTGCGGCCTTGGCGGCTGCCTCGGCGTCGCCCAGGTAGTAGTGGCGAATCGGTTTGAGCTCGGCGTCCAGCTCGTAGACCAGCGGAATGCCGTTGGGGATGTTCACGCCCACGATGTCAGCGTCGGAGATCCCATCCAGGTATTTCACCAGCGCGCGGATCGAGTTGCCGTGCGCGGCAACGAGGACGCGCTTGCCGGCCTTGATGGCGGGCGCCATGGCTTCGTTCCAGCACGGCAGCACGCGCGCCACCGTGTCCTTGAGGCACTCGGTCAGCGGAATCTGTTCGGGCTTGAGCTTGGCGTAGCGCAGGTCGCCGCGCTCGCTGCGCGGATCGGTCGGCTCCAGTGCGGGCGGGGGCGTGTCGTAGCTGCGGCGCCAGACCAGCACCTGAGCGTCGCCATACTGCTTGGCCATGTCGGCCTTGTTCAGACCCTGCAGGGCGCCGTAGTGGCGCTCGTTGAGGCGCCAGCTGTGCATCACCGGCAGCCAGGTGCGGTCCATTTCGTCCAGGCAATGCCAGAGTGTGCGGGTCGCGCGCTTGAGCACGCTGGTGTAGGCCAGGTCGAATTCATAGCCTTCGGCCCTGAGCAGGTGGCCGGCATTCTTGGCCTGCTCGATGCCGGTGGCGGTCAGGTCCACGTCGGTCCAGCCGGTGAAGCGGTTTTCGAGGTTCCAGGTCGATTCGCCGTGGCGGATCAGCACGAGTTTGTACATGGTGGCCTTTATCGGTTGGGAACAGGGTCGGCAGCAGCACCGCCGTGGGCTGTCCGCGCAAAGTCATTAAAAAACAGGGCGAAACCCGACATTCTAAAATTGCTGCTTGTTAACCCAAGGAATGACGTGAAATTCATCATTGATAACTGGATGCTGTTGGTGGTGGCGATCGGCTCGGGCGGCATGCTGCTGTGGCCCATCGTCAGGGGCGCCACAGGCGGCTCGCTGACGGCGGCGCGCGCGGTGCAGCTGATCAACCGCGAAAAAGCCGTGGTGATCGACGTGAGTGAAGCCGAGGAGTTCGCTGCAGGCCATGTGGGTGGCGCCAAAAACGTGCCGCTGGGCCAGCTCGAAGCCAGACTCGCCGATGTCGTGAAGAACAAGGCCTTGCCGCTGGTGCTGGTCTGCCCCACGGGCGCGCGCGCCCAGCGGGCCCAGGCGATGGCCAAAAAACTGGGCTACGAGCAGGCCCAGGCCCTGGCCGGCGGGCTCAAGGCCTGGAAAGAAGCCAACCTGCCGGTTGAAAAAGCCTGAACCTTGGCATCGATTTTGCTGAACTGAGCACCATGCAACCTGTAAAGATGTACACGACGGCCGTTTGCCCCTATTGCATTCGTGCCAAGCAAATTCTCAAGTCCAAAGGCGTGGAGCAGATCGAGGAAATCCGCGTCGATGCCGATCCCCAGGAGCGCGCGAGGATGATGGAGTCCACCGGCCGGCGCACCGTGCCGCAAATTTTCATTGGCGACACCCATGTGGGCGGCTGCGACGACCTGGTGGCGCTGGACGGCAAGGGCGCCCTGGTGCCGCTGTTGCACGCGGGCTGATGCACGACGGCTGCGGGCCTTCGGTTCGCCCACCTGAGATAATGTGCCCAGTGCCCGCTGCGGGAACGCATCCCCGGCGGGTTTGTTTTTGTAACCTCGCAGGACAGACCATCGTCGCGAAGCGGCAAGCCCTGTCCTCAACTGCCTGAGAAGAAGCCCATGGCCGACCAGCAAGACCCCGTGTTCCAGATCCAGCGTGTCTACCTCAAGGAAGCATCGCTGGAGCAGCCCAATTCGCCCGCCATCCTGCTCGAGCAGGAGCAGCCGGCCGTCGACATCCAGCTCGGCGTCGATGCCAGCCCGGTGGCCGATGGCATTTTCGAGGTGACGGTGACCGCCACCGTGCAGACCAAGATCAAGGACAAGACCGTGTTCCTGGTCGAGGCCAAGCAGGCCGGCATTTTCGAGATCCGCAATTTGCCGCAAGACCAGATGGGCCCGATCATGGGCATTGCCTGCCCGCAAATCGTCTACCCCTACCTGCGCGGCAACGTGTCGGACCTGATCACCCGCGCCGGCTTCCCCACGGTGCACCTGGCCGAAATCAACTTCCAGGCCATGTACGAGCAGCAGCATGCCGACAGCGCCGCGGATGCACCGCGCATCGTGACTGCATAAGGTTCTTGGCCCCAAGCCCTCGTGGTCAGGGCGTAGCACGCTATGAAAATTGTAGTACTCGGGGCCGGGGCCTGGGGCACGGCGGTGGCCATCAGCGCGGCGGCGCGGCACCCGGTCACGCTCTGGACGCGCGACGCGCAGCAGGCTGCGGCCATGCAGGCCGTACGCGAAAACGCCCGGTACCTGCCCGGCATAGCGCTGCCGGGCGCTCTGTCCGTCTGCGCCGCGCCGGTGCCAAGCCTGATACCCGAGGCCGAGCTCGTCATCATCGCCACGCCGATGGCGGGCCTGCGCGGCCTGCTGACCCAGCTCAGCCACTGTGCCGCACCGGTGGCTTGGCTGTGCAAGGGTTTCGAGGCGCCGGTCTCGAACAGTTTTGGCCTGCTGGCCCACGAAATACGGGCGCAGGTCGCTACCAATTTGATAGCTGGCGTGCTCAGTGGTCCGAGCTTTGCGCAGGAAGTCGCGCGCAGCCAGCCGACCGCTCTGGTGGCCGCGAGCGAGCATGCTTCGGTACGCGAGGCGCTGGTGCAGGCCTTTCACAGCCCGACGCTGCGGATCTATGCCAACGACGACATCGTGGGCGTGGAGGTCGGCGGCGCGGTGAAAAACGTGCTGGCCATCGCGACCGGCCTGTGCGACGGCCTGGGCCTGGGCCTGAACGCCCGCGCCGCCCTGATCACGCGGGGCCTGGCCGAAATGACGCGCCTGGGCGTGGCCCTGGGCGCCAGGGCTGAAACCTTCATGGGGCTGTCGGGCCTGGGCGACCTGGTGCTGACCGCGACCGGCGATCTCTCGCGCAACCGCAAGGTCGGCCTGTTGCTGGCCCAGGGCCAGACGCTGCAGCAGGCCGTCGCCTCGCTGGGCCATGTGGCCGAGGGCGTGTACTGCGCCCGCACCGTGGTGCAGCGCGCCCGCGGCCTGGGCGTGGACATGCCGATCGCCCAAGGCGTGGTGGCCCTGCTCGACGGCCAGCTGCGGCCCGCCGATGCCGTCGCCGCCCTCATGGGGCGGGAGCCGACCGCCGAACTGCTCTGAGCCGCCTGGCCGCGCCGGCGCTTGAATCGCGCCCTGATCTGCACTAGTCTGGTGGTCTGACCTGTCCCGGGTTTCTCAAGGAGAACACCATGAAGCCATGGAAGAGATCGCTGCTGGCTGGCTCGGTCGCCGCCGCGTCTTTGCTGGCGGCCTGCCAGATGATGGCGCCGGCGAAGCCGCAGAGCCGGATGACGTTCTTCGTCACGAGCACCAACCCCGGCAAGGGTGCTGATTTCGGGGGGCTGGCCGGTGCCGACCAGCATTGCCAGAAGCTGGCCACCGCCGTCGGTGCGGGCCAGCGCACCTGGCGCGCCTACCTGAGCAACAGTGCCATCGGTGGTGCGCCCGCCGTCAACGCGCGCGACCGCATCGGGCGGGGTCCCTGGCAAAACGTCCAAGGTGTCGTGGTGGCCAGCAGCGTGGACGAACTGCACGGCAGCAACAAGCTCAGCAAGCAGACCGCGCTGACTGAAAAAGGCGAGGTGGTCAGCGGCCGCGGCGACCCGGTCAACCTGCACGACATCCTGACCGGCAGCCTGCCCGATGGCCGCGCTGCACCGGCCGACAAGGACAACAGCTGCGGCAACTGGACCCAAAGCGGCGAAGGCTCGGCCATCGTGGGCCACCATGACCGCATGGGCCTGCGCGACGACGAACCCTCCAAGTCCTGGAACTCGTCCCACAGTTCGCGCGGCTGCAGCCTCGACGCCTTGAGGGGCACGGGCGGCGGGGGGCTGCTCTACTGCTTTGCGGCGAACTGAAGGGCGCTACTGCCTTCGGGCCCGTGCCTTCATGCCAGCTCTTCGTGAATGCACAGGTAGTTGCCTTCCGGATCCTTGAACCAGGCGCATTTTTCGGTCTGCGTGATGCAGACATGATGGATGGTCCTCGACTCCGGAAGGTCGTCATCCTCGAAGGCGACGCTGGCGCTTTGGAGGCCCCGTCGCAGGGTCTGCCGGCCACGATCTGGCAGGTTGTAGTCCTCAAAGACGACGCCGGCGCCTTCGAGAGCCCGGACCTTGGCTTCGATGTCCTGCACCTGGAAGCTGACGGCCGTGTGATCCGCCTTGGTGCCACCCTCGCGGGGCATCAGGGCCAGGACCGCGCCACCGGCGCAGGCATAGGTGAATGACCCGTCCGGCTTCAGGCCTGCGGGCTTCAGGCCCAGCCGCTTTTCGTAAAACTCCCGGGCGCGATGCATGTCGATCACGGGCAGGATGGCGGTCAATGGGGCGTTGGCGAGCATCATGATCTCCT
>JBOHHM010000125.1:0-5368 GCA_050725495.1 Burkholderiaceae bacterium
CCACGGCCCTGCTGCGCAACGGTGCGGGCCGCATCCAGGCCTTCTTCTATGGGCTGCTGCCGCAAAACGCGGCCGAGCTCGTCAGCTACACCGTCTACCGCTGGGAATGCGCGATCCGCTCCTCCGCAGTGCTCGGTTTTGTCGGGGCCGGCGGCCTGGGGCAGCAGATCGACGCCTCGATGAAGATGTTCAACGGTTCGGAGGTCAGTACCATGCTGCTGGTCTTCGTGGCCCTGGTCGCGGCCACCGACCGCCTGAGCGCCTGGCTGCGCCGCGTGCTGGCCTGAGGGTAGAAGCATGGACCGTGCGCCGCCTAAAACAGCCGCCAACGAGGTGTTTCGGCTGCCGCCGCCGCTCTTCGACGCGCGCTGCCGCGCCTGCTGGTTCGTTCTGGCTGTGCTGATGCTGGTGTCTTTAAGCTTCTGGTCGCTGGACCTGCAGTGGGCGCGCTTCTTCTCGGCCGACTCGCTGCAGCGCATGGGCCGGTTCGTCGCCGAATTGTCGGCGCCCAACGTCGAGGCGGCGTTCCTGCGCAAGCTGCTGCCCGCCGCGCTGGAGACGCTGGCGATGTCGGTGGTCGGCACCTTGCTTGCCACGCTGTTGGGTCTGTTGCTGGCGCTGCCGGCAAGCAAGACCCACGGCGCCGATCCCGCGCATTGGCGTCGCGCCACGCGCTGGCTGCTCAACGCGCTGCGCAGCGTGCCCGAGCTGCTGTGGGCGGCGCTGCTGCTGATCGCCGCGGGGCTGGGCCCGCTGGCCGGCACGCTGGCCCTGGCCGCGCACACCAGCGGCGTGCTGGGCCGGCTGTTCGCGGAAAGCCTGGAGAACGCGCCCGAGGGGCCTGCGTTCGCGCTGCGCCTGCGCGGTGTCAGCGAAACGCGGGTGTTCCTCTATGCCACGCTGCCGCAGGTGCTGCCGCAGCTGATGAGTTATGCGCTGTACCGCTGGGAGAACAACATCCGCGCCGCCGCCGTGCTGGGCGTGGTGGGTGCCGGCGGCTTGGGCCAGATGCTGGCGTTTCACCTCGGCCTGTTCCAGATGGCCGAGACCAGCTCGGTGCTGGCCGCGATGATCGTGCTGGTCGGGCTGGTCGATGTGACCAGCTATGTGGCCCGGCGCCGGATGGCGGCCTAGGTTTCGAACAAGGGAATCGGTGCTTGCCGGATGGGCCCACGGCCACGATACTTGCACTCAGGCGCTTGAATTTCCTATCTGTGGTGGCCGGAAGGAGAGGAATGCCATGGACTACCCCGGACGCTATTGGCACATGCTCGACGATGGTCGCATCCAGTGCGACCTCTGCCCGCGCGACTGCCGGCTGCACGAGGGCCAGCGCGGCGCCTGTTTCGTGCGTCAGCGCGCCGGCGACCGCATGGTGCTGACCACCTACGGCCGCAGCTCGGGCTTTTGCATCGACCCGATCGAGAAGAAACCGCTCAACCACTTCTATCCGGGATCGAGCGTGTTTTCCTTCGGCACGGCCGGCTGCAACCTCGCCTGCAAGTTCTGCCAGAACTGGGATATCTCCAAGTCGCGCGAGATGGACACGCTGATGGACCAGGCGAGCCCCGAGACTGTCGCGCGCACCGCCGCGCGGCTCGGCTGCAAGAGCGTCGCCTTCACCTACCACGACCCGGTGATCTTCGCCGAATATGCGATGGACGCGGCCGACGCCTGCCACGAGCTCGGAGTCGCCGCCGTCGCGGTCACCGCCGGCTACATCCACGACCAGCCGCGACGCGAGTTCTACGCCAAGATGGACGCGGCCAACGTCGACCTGAAGGGCTTCACCGACGATTTCTACTTCCGTCTGTGCGGGGCCAAGCTGCAGCCGGTGCTCGACACGCTGGTCTATCTCAGGCACGAGACCGAGGTCTGGTTCGAGATCACGACCCTGCTGATCCCCGGCAAGAACGATTCGGATCAGGAGATCGAGGCCGAATGCCGCTGGATCGAGCGCGAGCTCGGCACCGGCGTGCCGCTGCACTTCACGGCCTTCCACCCGGATTACAAGATGATGGACACGCCGCCGACACCGCCGGCGACACTGACGCGGGCGCGCGAAATCGCACTTGCCAACGGCCTGCACTACGTCTATACCGGCAACGTGCTGCACGACCTCGAGGGCGGCACCACCTTCTGCCACGGCTGCGGCGAGCCACTCATCGTGCGCGACTGGCACGAAATCCTCGCCTACGAGGTGACCCCCAGCGGCCGCTGCGGCCACTGCGGCGCGGCGATCCCCGGCCGCTACGCAGCTTTTTCCGGCCCGTTCGGCCGGCGGCGTATTCCGGTGCGCGTGCATGCACAAACGGCGTGAGGCCGGCGCTTCAAGATTCCGGGTGAAGGCAGGCGCAGCAACACCTCACGGCAGATATCCCGACCAAGGAGGCGTTCGATATGCAACTCATCACGGTCAAAATCGACAAGCCGGACGCGACCAACTTCATCCTGGGGCAGACCCACTTCATCAAGTCGGTCGAGGATATCCACGAAGCGCTTGTGGCCGCCGTGCCGGGCATCAAGTTCGGCCTGGCCTTTTGCGAGGCCTCCGGCAAATGCCTGGTGCGATGGTCGGGCACCGATCCCGCCATGGTCGAACTGGCGCGCAACAACGCCAAGGCCCTTGGCGCAGGCCACTGTTTCATCATTTTCCTGGGCGACGGTTTCTACCCGCTGAACGTGCTGAACACCGTCAAGATGGTTCCGGAGGTCTGCCGCATTTTCTGCGCGACAGCCAATCCCACCGAGGTCGTCCTCGCCGAGACGGATCAGGGGCGCGGTGTCCTGGGTGTGATCGACGGTTTCCCGCCCCAGGGGATCGAGGACGAGGGCGAGATCGCCTGGCGCAAGAATTTGCTGCGACAAATCGGCTACAAGCTTTGATCGAAGCGTGGCTGCGGCCATGCGATCAACCATGGCGCTACCATGGGTTTGGTGCGCCCCTTGGAGACATTGTGGCGGGGCGGTTGCCAACCCGCTTGCATTCGGCAGTGGCGGAGACTAACGTAGTAAGGCAACGTGACGGGTTGCCTACCTACTTCAAAGGAGGAAGCACATGGCCAATACCACGTGGATCCTGGTCGCCAACGCAAGCCTCGCCAAACTCTATGCCAACCACGGCCCCCACAAGGGACTCACGCTTCTGAAGGAGACCGAACACCCCGAAAGCCGGCAAAAAAATTCCGACCTGGTCACCGACCGCCCCGGCCACATGCAGGGCGTCGGCAACGGCCACGGCTCACGTCAGCCCCAGACCGAACCCAAGCTCAACGCCGCGCAGCATTTCGCCCAGGAACTGGCGCGCGAGCTCAACCATGGCCGCAGCACCAATCAGTTCGAACGCGCCATCCTCGTCGCTCCGCCCTCTTTCATGGGCCTGATCAACGACAAGCTCGATGGCCACACGGCCCACCTGGTCAGCGACCGTTTCGAGAAGGACTACACCAAGGCGACTGACAAGGAACTCGTCGGGCATCTGGAGTCCTGCATCTATCTGTAAACCGGCCGATGGTCCTGTCGCAGCGCTGATTGGGGCGCGCAGGTCGCTAAGGTGGCCTTTGCGGCGTCGGGCTCAGGCCGGCCGGAAACGCCGCACGCAGTCCAGGGCCAGTTCTACGTCGGCGCGGCTGACGTCCAGGTGCGTGACCCAGCGAATGCGCTGCTGCTGGCCGTACAGGCCGGTCGTGACGCGCACGCCCTGCTGCGCGAGCCAGGCCACGAAGGCCTGGCCCAAGCCGGGGTCGATATCGGTGAACAGGATGTTGGTCTGCGGCGCATGGACCACGAGCTTGCCGCGCAGCACGTCGTGCTCCTGCGCCAGTGCCTGCAGGCCGCTGGCCAGGGTGCGCAGGTTCTGGTGGTCCTCGGCCAGCCGGTGCACATGCTGCTGCAGCGCATGCAGCCCGGCGGCCGCCAGCATGCCGGCCTGGCGCATGCCACCGCCCAGCATCTTGCGGATGCGCCGGGCCCGGGCGATGAAGTCGCGGCTGCCCAGCACCAGCGAGCCCAGGGGCGCGCCCAGGCCCTTGCTCAAACAGACCGAGGCCGAATCGAAGTGGCGGCAGATGGTGCGCGCTTCGTCCAGTGGGTCGGAGCCATTGGCCTGGGCATTGGCCACGGCGGCGTTGAACATGCGCGCACCGTCCAGGTGCAGGGCCAGGCCGCGGCTGCGGGCCAGCGCCGCGGCCTCCTGCAGGTAGGCGGTGGGCAGCACCTTGCCGCCGGTCGTGTTCTCCAGCACCAGCAGCCGGCTGCGGGCGAAATGCGGGTCGTCGGGCTTGATCGCGGCGGCGATATCGGCCAGGCGCAGCGTGCCATCGGCCTGGTTTTCCACCGGCTGGGGCTGGACCGAGCCCAGCACCGCCATGCCGCCGGCCTCCCAGCGGTAGCTGTGCCAGGCCTGGCCGACAATGGCCTCGTCGCCGCGCTGGCAGTGGCTCATGATCGCGATCAAGTTGGTCTGGGTGCCCGAAGGCGCGAACAGGGCCGCTTCAAAACCAAGCAGCTCGGCCGCAAAAGCCTGCAATTCGTTCACAGATGGGTCGTCGCCGAACACGTCGTCGCCCAGCGGCGCCTGCATCATGGCGTCGCGCATGGCCGGCGTCGGCTGTGTTACCGTGTCGCTTCTGAAATCTGGCATGGTGATGATCCTTGAGGTCGTGGGAGCTGGGCTCGATTGTGCCAAGCGCTGGCATCGGGAAGGGTGAGAATTGAACCGTTTATCTGTGAGTCGCAGGAAACCATTGGCACGCATGCCGCTGGAAGACATCCGGGTCTTCGAAGCCGTGGCGCGGCACCTGAGCTTCAGCGCCGCAGCCGACGAGCTCGCCTTGACGCACGGCGCGGTGAGCAAGCGCGTCAAGGCCCTGGAGTCCAAATGCGGCGCGCTGCTGTTGCAGCGCAGCAGCCGCAAAGTGGCGCTGACCCGCGCCGGCCAGCTGCTGTGGGCCGCAGCCTCGAGCGCCCTGGGCCAGCTCGACGCGGCCTGGCAGACGGTGGCGGCCGCTGCGACGCGGCGCTCGCCGCAGCGCATCGTGGTTTCGTGCGAGCGCTCGCTCGCGCTGCGCTGGCTGATTCCGCGGCTGGCCGACTTCCAGGCCCGGTACCCCGGCGTGGTCGTCCATGTCCATGCCGGCGGCGGGACGCCGGACTTCGGGGCCGAGGGCGTGGACCTCGCGATCCGGCGCAACGACTTTGTGCCGGCCAGCGGGCTGCAGATCGAGCCGCTGATGCCCGAAGCCATGGCCCTGGTGCTCGCGCCTGCTTTGCTGCCCGCCTGGCAGCAGGCACCCCAGCGCGTGCGCCGGCTGCACACCGCCACGCGCCCGCTGGCCTGGGCGCGCTGGGACGCGGCCCGCTCGCCCGA
>JBOHHM010000126.1:0-2933 GCA_050725495.1 Burkholderiaceae bacterium
TTTTCCGACGAAGACATCTGGGACATCGCCGCCATCACCGCGTTCTTCGGCCTGTCCAACCGCATGGCGTCGTTCAGCAACATGCTGCCCAACCCCGAGTTCTACCTGATGGGCCGGGTGCCGAAGCAGAAGTAGTCGCTATTTTTTTGATAGCGCGTCAGGCCCACACCCTATGGGCTGAGAGCTTGTTGTTCCCACCACTCAGGCGGCGATGATGTCGCGCATCCAGTCCGGCAGCGACGCCGACTTCTGGGCCGGGAAGTTGACCCAGATCGTGGTCGCGCCGCCGGCGGCGTAGACCACGCCAGGATCGTCGGCGCGCTCGATCGTGGCCCAGGTCTCGAAGGTGGCGCGCGCGGGGTCGCTCACATACATTTTCACCAGCAGCTCGCCCGGATATTCGAGCTGCCTGTAGAAGTTGCAAAACGCATTGACGATCACCGGCCCCTCGCCTTGCGGGTCGGGCTGGCAGCCAATCGAGCGCATCCACTCGATGCGCACCGTCTCGAGGTAGCGGAAATACACGGCGTTGTTGACATGGCCCATCGCATCCATGTCACCCCAGCGGATCGGAATGCGCATTTGGTGAACCAGTTTCTTGCGTTCGGGAAGTTCAATCTTCATTGATGGGCCTTGATCGAGGCGAGGATGCCAAGGGTGAACAGGACGCAGGCGGCGGACTGCGCCAGCGTGGGCCAGTGCCCGTCCCAGGCGAAGGAATACAGCAGCGCGAACAGCGTCTCGCTGACGATCAGCTGCCCGCACAGGCTGGCGCTCAGGCGCTGGCTCGCGACGTTCCAGAAGATCGTCGCCAGCCAGGCCGAGCCGAAGCCGGTTGCTATACAAAGCATGGCGAACAACGGCCAGCCCTCCTGAGCCACAAGCACCTTGGGCTCCGAACCCAGCGCCAGCCACAGCAGCACGGCGCCCAGCCCGGTGGCCAGGCCCAGCCAGTTGGCCCAGTCGGTGGCATTGACCTCGCTGTGGCGCTTGAGCCAGGCCGAGTTGAAGACCGCAAACGCCGTCCAACACACCAGCGAAGCCATGGCCAGCGCGATGCCGCGCCAGTAATGCGCGCCGGTCGCGGCATAGCCCGCATGCGGTGAATTCATCATCAGCGCCAGCCCGGCCAGCGTCAGCGTCAGCCCAGGCAGCAGCGCGCCCCAGCGCAGGCCCTGTGGCTTGCCCAGCAGCATGACCCAGATCGGGATGGTGCCGATGATCAAGGTGGGCACTTCGGTGCCGGCATCGCGAATGGCCAGCACCAGCAACAGGTAGTAGCCCGTGAAACCGAGCACGCTCATGCCCAGCGCAGCCAGCGCCTGCCTGAAACTGGGCAACCTGCGCGAGCCCAGCCCCAACAACATGACGGCCGCGGCCACCGCGCCGTAGGCGACAAAGCGCCCCGCCGACAAGTCCACCGACGAATAGCCGCCCACCATGCGCGGCGCCACGAAGACCAGGCCCCACAGGGCGCCCGCAGCCAGTCCGGCCGCAATGCCGGTCAGCATGCCCCGCCCGCCCTGGGCCGGGCGCAACGGCCCTCAGGCCGCGAAACCGTCATCGGCTGCAATCACCGCGCCATTGACAAAATGGCTTTGGCCACTGGCCAGCATCACGAGCACCGCATCCAGATCCTGCGGCTGGCCCACGCGCTTGCGCGGCAGCATGGCGATCAGCTTCTGCCCCTGCTCGGTCTGCCAGTGGTGACTGTTGATTTCGGTGTTGATGTAGCCGGGGCAGATGGCATTGACATTGATGCCGTACTTGCCCCACTCCAGCGCCATCGCCTTGGTCATCTGCACCACGGCCGCCTTGCTCATGCAGTACACGCCGATTTGCGGCAGCACGCGCAGGCCGGCCATCGAGGCGATGTTGATGATGCGCCCGCCGGTGTAGGTGCCCGGTGCCGAGCCCTGGGCCCGGGCGAGCATGCGCTTGCCCACCTCCTGGGCCACGAAGAAAGCGCCCTTGACGTTGGTGTCGAAGACGAAGTCGTAGTCTTCCTCCGCCACATCCTGCAGGCGCTGCGTCGTGCTCACGCCCGAGTTGTTGACCAGGATGTCGATCGAGCCGACCTCGGTTTCGGCATGGGCCACAGCGGATTTGACGCTGGCGTGGTCGGTCACGTCGAGTTCCAGCACATGCGCGTCGCCGCCCTCGCTTTCAATGCGCGCCCGCAGGTCCTTGAGTTTTTCCACACGGCGGCTGGCCAGCACCACAGCGGCGCCAGCGCGCGACAAGGTCCTGGCAAATTGCGCCCCCAAGCCCCCGGAGGCACCGGTAACAAAGGCCACACGGCCTGATAAATCAATGCTGTAAGCCATTAGAGAGCCTCCACAAAAAAGGAACGACCGTTCGATTGTGATGCTGCAAGCCCATCGCTGCGACTAGAATAATTCAGCCGCCCGTCATGCCCCGTGCATGACAAACAACCCATTATCAGACGAGACACCCCATGACGAATGAAGAAATCTTGACCCAGTTCGGCCCCCGCGAAGCCATGGAGTACGACGTGGTCGTCGTGGGCGGAGGCCCGGGAGGCTTGGCCACCGCGATCCGCCTGAAGCAACTGGCCGCGGAAAAGGGGCAGGATGTGTCGGTCGTGGTGCTCGAAAAAGGCTCGGAGCCCGGCGCACACATCCTCTCGGGCGCGATCATGGACCCGCGCGCCATGAGCGAGCTGTTTCCTCACTGGAAAGACATGGGCGCTCCGCTGAATCAGCCCGTGACCGAAGACATCTTCCTGTTCATGGGCGAGCACAGCGCCGCCCGCACGCCCAACTTCCTGCTGCCCGACTGCTTTGACAACCATGGCAACTACATCGTGAGCCTGGGCAATGTCACGCGCTGGATGGCCCAGCAGGCCGAAAGCCTGGGCGTCGAAATCTTCCCCGGATTCGCAGCCGCCGAAGTGCTGTACAACGAAGACG